>JACSRS010000093.1 GCA_014879655.1 Burkholderiaceae bacterium | reverse complement strand
GTGGTGGAGCGGGCGCCGGGGCCGGTTCCGCGGGCGGTGCCACGGGCTCTGCAGGCAGCGCGCGCGGCGCAGGCGCGGCGGGCGCCGCCTGCTCGAGCTTCACCGGCTCGGGCGCCGGCGGCGACCGCCAGAACCACCAGAGCAGGGCCAGCCCCCCCAGCGAGAGCGCGCCGGCCGCGCCCAGCCAGAGGGAACGCGACGGCGAACCCGGATCGATGGGGGTGCCGGGACTGGCCGGCTGGGCGTGCAGCCCGGGAACCTGGCCGCGCTGGCGATCAGCGTCAGCACGTTTCAGGGCATCAAGGATGTAGGACATGGCTTCATGGCGCGTTGCGCGCCCCGTATTCGGTAGGCAGGCGGGGTTCGGCCACCCCGGTGTCGCGGTTCAGTTGCATCAAGGTCAGGGGCCCGGCTACACCGTCCGGGCGAAAACCCTGGGTGCGCTGGAAGGCCCGCACGCGAGCGACCAGTGCCTTGTCGAGCACCGGCGCACGGCCTTGCTCGGACAGGGCCGGCTCGCCATCCAGCCGGGACAGGTTCTGGGCCAGCCAGGCGACCGCCGGCCCGCTGCTGCCCTCGTGCAGCTCGCCGTTGTAGCCGGGCGGGGTGCGCCAGTAGGTGGAAAACTCGCCGGTCCAGACGCCGTTCAAGGCAGCAACCGGCAGTTGAACCGACTGGCCCGCCAGGTCCAGGGTGACCTGCTGGGCATCCAGCGCCAGCAGCCGGGCATAGGCCGCCCGGCCGTCGGGCGCGGTCAGGGTGAGGAAACCGGGGCGCCCGAGCTGGCGGATCAGCGGCAGGCTCAGCGAGTCGGTGCTCAGGCACTGCACCTGGCGGGCTGCGGCCAGCGGGCAGGGCGGCTCGGTGGTGACCGGCAATTGCCAGGCCGGCGCCAGGCCGCGCCAGGCGCTGTCGATGTCGGCGGGCAACTGCGCAAGCTGGGCCGGGCTCAAGGTGGTGGCCTGGGCAAGCAGCTGACTGGCCACCGGGCGCATGGAACTGGCAGCGCCCGATGTCGACGCGGCAACCGGCATCGAGGCAGACGCGGCCGCGCGAGCAGCCATGGGCGTCGGTGCAGCGGCCGGCTTCAGGAACAGCACGGCAGCCGCAGCTGCCAGCGCGCCGACCGCAACGCCGGCTGCGCCGGCCAGCCAGGCCTTGCGCGTGTCGCTGCGCACGGTAGCGGGTTGCTGCGGGTCCGCCGACAGGTTCCCGCGCGGGCCGGACGGCGCAATCGCCGGCCCGAACACCTCGTCGGCCGCCCGATCGATGACCTTGCGGTCCACCTGGTGCAAGCCGTTGGCCCAGGCGCCCAGCAGGGCGCGCCCGCACAGCAGGTTGATGCGCCGGGGCACGCCGCGGGAGAGCTGGTGCAGCCGTGCCAGCGCACGGGCATCGAGCGGCAGGGGGCCTTTGTGCCCAGCCACGGCCAGGCGGTGCGCGATGTACTGAGTGGTTTCCGTCGCGGACAGCGCGTCGAGGTGAAAGCGCGCAATGACGCGCTGGGCCAGTTGTTCGAGTTCCGGGCGCGCCAGCATCGCGCGCAGCTCGGGCTGGCCGATCAGTAGGATCTGCAGCAACTTTCGCTCGCTGGTCTCCAGATTGGTCAGCAGGCGCAGCTGTTCCAGCACGTCGGGCGCAAGGTTCTGAGCCTCGTCGATGATCAGCACGCAGCTTTCGCCGGCAGCATGGCTTTGCAGCAGGAAGGCGTTGAGCGCATCGATGAAGTCCTTCACCGTCGGGGCCCCCGCGTGCGCGGGTGTCACGGCGACGTGGAACTCGTCGCAGATCGACTGCAGCAGTTCGGTGACCGTCAGTTTGGGATTGAAGATGTAGGCCACATGGCAGCCGGCCGGAATCTGCTCCAGAAAGCAGCGGCAGACCGTGGTTTTGCCCGTGCCGATGTCGCCGGTCAGCAGCACAAAGCCACCACTGGCGCGCCCGGCACCGCCCGTGCTGTCGGGGCCGGTGACGCCATACAGCAGGTGCGCCAGCGCCTCGCGATGGCGCTCGCTCATGAACAGGTAGTGCGGGTCCGGCGCGATGGAGAACGGGTCCTGCGTCAGGCCGAAGTGTTGCGCGTACATCCTTCAAGCATAGCCGGGCCGGTGAACCCCGCGATCCGGGCGGCCGGCGGCACCGGCGATGCCGCGGCCCGAGCAGGGTCCGGGAGCAAGGGGGGGGTAAGGCCGTCAGCGAGGAAATTTCTTGGCATTTTGGCACTCAGCCAGCGTCAATTCGTCGGTTGTTGCTATCGAATCCGATGCATTTCAGGTGTCGCCCCGCTTCCTGCGTGCCTCCATCTCGCGCACCCGCGCCCGGGCCTCGTCGCCTTCGGGGATGGGCTGACCGGCGTCGCGCCAGTGCACCGCCGCTTTGAAACCGTTTTCCTGTGCATAGCGGCGAAACCACAGGCCCTCGGGGTTGTGGCGCGTGATGCCATCGAACACCGTGGCCATCTGCTGCGTCTGCTCCAGGCCCATGGTCAGCATCACCTGGTTGACCACCATCTTGTGCATCGCCAGGTGGCTGGCCGGCACGCCGGCAATCCGCTCGGCCAGTTTCATCGTGGCCGCTTCCAGCTGATCGGCCGGCACGGCTTCGTTGGCCAGCCCCCAGGCGGCGGCGGTACGGCCATCGATGATGTCGCCGGTGAACATCAGTTGCTTGGCCCGGGTCGGCCCGAGCCGGTAGGTCCACATCGCGGTCGTCGGACAGCCCCAGACCCGGGTGGGCATGTAGCCGATGCGGGCGTCGTCGGCCATTACCAGCAGGTCGCACGAAAGCGCAATGTCGCTACCGCCGGCCACCGCCGCACCGTGGACTTTGGCAATCGTCGGTTTGGCGCTCTTCCACAGCGTCATGAAGTCTTCGGTGTTGCGCTTCATGTAAGCGTAATCGACCATCGGGTCCCACGGCGTGCGCTCCTGCTGACAGGGGTGGTCGATCTCGCCTTCGCCGAAGATGCTCAGGTCGTAGCCGCCGCAAAAGCCCTTGCCGGCCCCTTCGACGACGATGACGTGGATGTCCGGCTCGGCATTCGCCCATTCGACGGCCGCCCGGATCTCTCGCGGCGTCTCGTGGTTGATGGCGTTAAGCCGCTCCGGCCGGTTCAGCAGCAGCCGGGCAATGCGCGGGCGGGCGGGATCGGCGGCGATGCGCAACGTGGAAAATTCGGGCATGACGGGTCTCCTGTAGATGGCACAGGCGCAGTCTAGCGGCGAGCCAGGACGCCAGGCCTGCGGATGGGGCCCTCCTACAATCGGTTTCATGCTCAAGATCGCGCTTCGCCGGTCTTGCGGCCATCAGGAGAGTTTTCAATGACGGGCAAGGTCGTCGCGATTGGCATTGACGGGCCGAACAGTGCGCTGCTGGATGAATGGCTGGCACAGGGCTTGATGCCCAACCTCGCCAGCATCGCCGCCAGGGGCGTGTGCGGGAACGTCACCCACACCAAGCGCTTTCGCAACGAGCGCTGCTGGGACGCGTTTCTGGCCGGGCGCGATGTGGGAGGAACCGGGTCGGCGTTCGTGCCCCAAAGTTATGTTTATTTCAACGAGTCCTTGCAGCGGGAAGACCGGTACGAGCCTTTTTTTGCGCTGGGCGATGCCCGGCGGGTGTGTGTATTCGACTTTCCCGCAACGATCTCTTCGCAGGTCAACGGCATTCAGATCGCCGGCTGGGGCAGCGAACTCAATGCCGTGCGGGCCGTTTCGCAGCCGGCGCCGTTGATGGCTGAAATCGTCGCCCGACACGGAGCGGATCCCAAACTGGTCGATGTTGTCAACGTGCGTGATGCGATGACCGGCGAGGTCGAGAAATCCTATGTGCTGCCAAGCTTGTACGACCGCCCGGCCGTGCTGGAATTCGGCGACCGGCTGAGGGAATCGGTGCGTCGGCGTACCGAGATCTGTCTGGATCTGCTGGGCCGCGGCGAGTGGGATCTGTTCATGGCGCTTTTCCCCGAGGGCCACTCGGCCAACCACATGCTCTGGCATCTGGAGCGGCCGCACCCGCTGACCCCGCCGGAGGGATCGGACCAGGCGTTAAAGGATATGTTTCAGGAGATCGACCGGGGCATCGGTCGCATTGTCGACGCCGTGTCGCCCGAACAGAATGTCGTTGTTTTCACCATCGACCATACCGGCGTGAACAACATGGATGTGCCGGGCATGGCCTTGTTGCCGGAACTGCTGTACCGGTGGTGTTTCAACGGGCGCGCGGCGCTCGCTGAAGGCGACGCTTCCCGGCCCGTCCAGGCGATTCGAACCGATTTCCACCGGCACTGGAAGCATGAGGTCTGGGCGCTGCGGACGCCACACGGCGAGGGCGTGTTGCTGTCTCCCGGCGCACTGGAAGCGCAGGGTGATCCGCTGAGCTGGAGTCCGGCGGCTTGGTACCGAACCTGCTGGCCACAGATGCGGGCGTTCGCGCTGCCAAGCGTGGGCGATGGTTATGTCCGTCTGAACGTGAAAGGACGCGAAGGCTCCGGGCTGGTCGAGGCGGACGAGTTCGCCCGGACGCTCGATGCCCTGACCGCACTGCTGGCGCAGACCAGCAATCCGCGCACCGGGCTGCCGCTGGTGAAACGCGTGCTTCGAATGCGGGAGATGCCGTTCGAATCGCCGGACATTCCCCCCGATCTGGTGGTTTGCTGGGACGACGATGCGCCGGCTGACGGGCTGGATTGCCCGCAACTGGGCCGCATCGGGCCGCTGCCGTATTTCCGGTCGGGGGGCCATGTTTCGCATGGTTCAGCAGTTCACAATATCTGGATGGCTTGCGGCCCGCAGGTTCCTGGCGGCGGGAAGCCCCGCAGCGGATTGCTCGAAGATATCCCCGCCACGCTGCTGGACCTGATCGGCGTTGAATTGCCCGCGACCATGAGCGGACGGAGCCTGCTGCGTTGACGACGGCAGACGCTTCGGTGACGCGCGTTTCGGTGCACGACTACGTGACCGATCCGGCTTTGCCACAAAAGGACGGTGTCAATCTGGCGCATGAAAACATCGTCACGCTGCTGAAGGCGCACGACGATCCGGCCCTGCAGGTTGATTTCCACGAGCTCAACCGGCTGCTCGGCGACGAAAGCCATGCACGGGACGTGCTGGCGGGCGTTGACGTGGTGGTCAGTAATGTCGGGCCCCACGCCCACTACTATTTCGAATTGCGCGAGCGGCTCGGGCTGGATTTCCGCATCGTGCGGGACGTCCGCACTGCGATCTGGAGCAGTTACCTGCTGCAGGAATGGCTGTGCCAGCCGCTGCTGCGGGATCAGGACGTGCTGCTGGTCGGCAGCCACTACACGCGGGGCGTCTACGAAAAGATGTTTCCGCATCTGCGCAACCGGGCCACCGTGCTGTGCTATCCGCTGGCCGTGTGTTTCCCGCCGCCACCGCGTGCGGCAAGGCCACCGAGGCAGGATGGCTCGCCTTTTTGCCTGGGGTACGTCGGACGTCTGTCGGAAGACAAGAATTTCCCGGACGTTGTGGAACTGTTGATCCGTCTCAACAGGGCCCGCCCGGGCGGGTTTCGGCTGATTGCCTGCGGTGACCTGCACTCGGACAGTTGCAGGCCCGAGACCATTCAGGCGCTGTTGCACGACCAGCTCGGCCCGGGCGACCATTTTGAATATCTGCCGCCCCGAAACAACCAGGACGTATGGGCACTGTATGAGCGTTTCGATGCAAAGGTCTTTTCCAGCACGTCCAATCTCGAAACGCTCGGGCGCGTACTGGTGGAAGCCAGTCACGCCGGCGTGCCTGTGATTGCCGGCCGGCACGCCGCGGCGCCGGAGCTTGTGCCAACTGCTTCGCTGTGCGGTGTTGACTACCTCACCGGCCGGGACTTCAGTGCGCACTTTGACCATCGGCTGGGGCACGTTCGGGTCGACGACATGGTCTCGGTTGTCCTCGGCGGCGATTTGCCGGCGTCGGATTGCCACCTTGAATACCTGGGCCACCCGGAAAAGTTTCTGAAACTGCTCAGGACGCCACCGGGACAATTGCCACCGGCCGAGGCCCTGCGGCTGCAGCCGTCGCAGGCCGAGTTTGTCTCGCGCCTGCGCGTGAAAATGCCGGCCCCCCTGCTGGTAAACCAGGCGATGGATGTAATCGCCCGTCTGCGACCGCTGTTCCTGGACCTTCAGGAAAAAGGGTTGGCAGCGCGCCAAGGCGTGCTGGCGCTACTCATGGAACGTTCGCGCCACGCCGACCGCACGGCCCGGTTCGTCACACGAAGTGAAGCCACCCGCTGCGACTTCACGGACGTCGGCGGCATCGATATCGAGTTGTGTCACATCGCAGGCTTCTATCCCAGCTTCAGCCTTGATCGGGAAGCACCTGTGCCGTCTGTCTGCCAGACTGCCACGGCGGATTGATGCGAAGCCGCAGGGGAAACGTGAGTCCATGAACATCGGCCTGCTGCATCCGGGGGAAATGGGTACGTCCGTGGGCGAGGCTTTGCAAGCGGGGGGCGCCCGCGTTTTCTGGGCGTCCGAGTTCCGCAGTGCCGCCACCCGGGTCCGCGCCACGCGGGCCGGCTTTCGGGAACTGCCCACCTTGGTCGATCTGTGTCGACAGTGTCAGGCCATTGTGTCGGTTTTACCGCCCGACGCCTGTGCCGACGTTGCGACCCAGGTCCTGGCGGCGAATTTTCGCGGCGTTTATCTGGACGCCAGTGCAAAAGCGCCTGATCAGTCCCGGCAGACAGCTCGGGCATTCAGGCGCGAAGGCATCGATTTTGTGGACGGGGCTATCATCGGTCCCCCGATCCGTGCCGGATCGATCACGCAGTTGTACCTGGCGGGTAGCCGGGCCGGCGAGGTGGCACACTGGTTCGCCGGCAGCGGTTTTCGCACACAGGTGATGGGCGGGCAACCGGGCACGGCGTCTGTCCTGAAGCAATGCGACTCGATTGTCAACAAGGCGTTTCTGGCCCTCTTGTATCAAGGGCTGGAACTGGCGGAGAGGCAGGGCGTGCGCGCACAGTTGCTGGCGCACTGGTCTCGTGATGCAGGCAGCGCGGTTTCGGTCGCGCTCGCCCATCAACGATTGCGCCGCAGCGCACCCAAGGCACCAAGATTTGCTGCCGAGATGGCTGACATCGCCCGAACCCTGCAGGCATTGCAGTTGCCTGATGCATCTGCAACTGCGGCGCAGCATTTGTTCCAGAGGCTGGCCGTTGAACTGGACGCAGTCGATGCGGGTGGTGATGCGCCCTTACTGAAAGCGGCGGGTTGGCCTGGCGCCGATGATCGCGGGCAGGCGCAGTCTGCCGGTCAGCAGGGTTCTCAAGGTTCTGCAGATCCTGCCTGAGACACGCGACCGGCCGAGCGACCATCAGGGCCTTGCACGACATGGTGATTCGTCATGCGCAGCGCCGCTGCCAGCTGAGCCCGGGCTGTTTCATCGATGCTTCGGTCCTCGACGACCATGATCCGGGTGAAGCGGTCGGCGGGCAGGCCGTAGCGAACGATCTCTTGCGCGGTCATGACCACCATTCCCGATTGCACATCGTCTTGCATCATTAACACGCGGGCAGCGTGAAACCCGCTGATCGCCGGACCGCTGATCTGGCGCCGATGGACCCAGACGCCGTGGATGCATGACACTGCCTGACAACCGCCTTGTTGCGCCAACTGCAACAAGCGCGCGATTTCAGGCTGAGCGGGAGGTGACGGGCAAATCAGCAATTGCAAAGGAATGCGGCCGCCGGCCGGCACAAGCAGCTGAAGGAGGTCCCGGTACAGGTCCGGCGCAGCGGCGATGCCGATCTGGGGACGCGCATTCATCTCGATGATGACTGCGCCCGTTTCCAGCCAGGAGCGGGTCAGGTCAGGGCTGATCAGGTCCAGCCCGCAAAGGTCCAGCAGCACCGCGCGGGTGGCGCGGATCGCCAGGTCCAGGTTGTCCGGGTGCACGGTTTGCGGATCGATCAACACCTGCGTGCCGCCCACCGAAATGTTGTTGCGACGGCGCAGCGGGGTGAACTCGCCAGCCGGCGGGACCGTCTGCGTCGAATATCCACGCTCTTTCAGCAAAGAGGCAGCCTCATCATCGAGCGACAGCTTCATCACGCCGTGACGGCGAAACTGCTCCAGGTAGTAGGGCGATGCCTGCTCTGCATTCAGCAGTTCAGCCACGGTGCTCACACCGTCGCCCACAATGCCACCGGCTCTGCGATGCACGATCTTGACGACGCGATCCCGATAGACCGTGAGGCGGTAGTCCTGGCCTTCGTGGTGTTTCTCGACGAGGATCTTTTTTGAATGCTGCAGGGCAGAGGCATAGGCCAGTCGCACGGCGGTGGCATCTTTCAAACCGCTCTGCACGCCCTCACCCTGTTCCCGGTCGTCCGGTTTGATGACGACCGGGTAGCCGAGTTTTTCAGCCATTTCCAGCGCCGCATCGGCGTTATCCACGCGACTGTGCTTCGGGACCGGCAGACCTTTTTGTCGCAGCACGTTCACCGTTCGGCTCTTGCTGGCGCAAATGGATGTGCCAATGGCCGAAGTCGCATCGGTCGTCGTGCTTTGCAGCCACCGGGCGTGGGCGCCGTGACCGAAGCGGTAGGTCGCAGGCGTGACCTCCAGGGCAGGAATGTCGAGCCGGTGGGCAGCGTGAAGGAAATGGTAATTGTTGACGCCATCCAGCCTGTAGCTGCGAAGTTTCTCCAGCAGTTGCTGATGGCTTTGGCGCAGGTCATCGAGACTCGTGCCGGACTGCAGCGCTGTCAACACACCGGTCAGCCAGCCGAGCGCCTCCAGCGACGCGCGCGGTGCATGCGTGGGAATGGCCACGTGAAAGACCGTTTCGCGCCCGCTTTCCGTCTTGCGATCCAGAATGACTCCGCCGGGTGCGAATACCGGAATCCGCACCTGCCGCTGCAAAGCTGCCTGCCAGTGCAGCAGGCGATGTGTCCATGCACCGGCCACATTGGCGGGCGCGCCGTCGGGCAGCGGCTCCGTGTTCCAAAAGCGCATCGCTGCGTCGATACCCGACAGATCGGTATCCGTGGTCTTTGAAATCTCCACGTGACCCAGCATGGTGGGCTGACTGAAACCGTAAGCGAAGCCAGCGAGAACTTGCCACCGCGGCTGCACCCGGATATTCACGGCAGGCGGTTCGGTGGAAGGTGTCGCTGGTGGTTTCATGGCCGGTTCTGTTGATAACCCGCTGCGCGGCATGCATGCAAGTTCGGATGGAGGATCAGCGCCGCAGCATATCGTGGCTTGCAGCCGATTGCGCGTCAAAGGTACTACCGCGCAACGAGAGGGTGCACCAGTCCGATCGATGAATATTCAGATATATTCGGCTCTATCCAGCGTTTTCTGGATATTTTGTGCTATCGATTCAGGATTCATCCTTTGCTCGTTGCGCAGTTGCCCACCGCCTCGGCGAAAGTGCCCGAGCCTGCTTCAGCGGGATCGGCAGCGGCTCGCCATGCAGTTGGGCTGCCAGCAGTTCGCCGCACAGCACGGCCAGCGAGAGGCCGCGGGCGCCCATGGCGGTGCAAACCATCAGGCCCGGCAGTTTGGCCGGATTGAGCGGACCGACGGCGGGCAGGCGATCCGGTGCGGTGCAGCGCACGCCCGCCCAGGCATGAACCTCTCCGGCGTTGAAGGCTGGTTCCAGCGCGGCCGCCGCGGCTGGCAGCAACTGGCTGAGCTTCTCGCGGTTGGTTTCGGTGTCTGATGGCCGGATCAGCGCTTCGGCGCAGCCCCGTTCAAAAGTCGAGCCGGCAATCCACGCAAGTTCACCGCCAATCCGGACATGGCCGATCAGGCTGCCCAGTCCGTTAACCGGAAACGGCGGCAGTGCGCTTTGATTTTCTGCTGGCATCTGCCCCCAGACCACCTGCCCGCGCAAAGGGTTGAGCGGCAGCGGCGCGGCAACGAGGCTGGACAGGAGTTCCAGCGTGTCAAAACCCGCCGCGACGACGACGAGATCAGCGCTGGCGATCACCTGACCCTGCTGACCGATCACGGACCAGACGGAGGTGTCGCCTGTGTCCGCTGCTTCAGCTCGCGGCTTCTGGCGCAGGGCGGCCACCCGCTGGCGCCCCTCCCAGCAGATGCCCGGTGCGGAGAGCATGGCGCGCACCAGTTCGGCCGGCTTTACCCAGCCGGCGATTGCGTGCCAGTGCGCCAGACTGTCCGCGGGCAGACCCGCCCGGACCAGCACGGCCGGATCAGCCGGGCGCGACCAGTCCGGGCCCGGCGAGCCGGGTGCCAGCCAGTCGGCCGGCAGGTCGCGACTGTCTTTGATCCGGTGCTCCAGCACCCCACAAGGCTGCCAGTCGCGGCCCTCGGCCAGCAGGTCGCGTGCGCGCCGCAGAGTGGCGCGCACGCCGCTGCGCGTCAGTTGTGAAAGCGGCCGGTCATCGGCCGATACATGGGGCGCAATCACGCCGGCCGGCAGGCCCGATGCACCTGCAGCGGGCGCGTCGGCCTGATCCAGCACGGTCACGCGCCAGCCGCGGGCAGCCAGGCTGAAGGCCGCCGACGCACCGGCCAGTCCGGCACCGACAACCACGCAATGGCCGCGCGCGGCGACCGGCTGCACAACGCTTGACGGCCGGCGGGGCGTCCACGAAGGACGGAATTCGGCCTGAATGGCCGGCCAATCAGTTTGGTTCGGAATATCGAAGCCGCGCAGGGCCAGTGACTGCGACCAGGCTGCGCGATCCTCACGCCGGGCCGGCTCGATGGAAACGCGCGTGCCCAGGCGGCAGCGGATGGCCAGTGCACGGACGGCTTCTTCGAAGGCGCTGCTCGCACCCGCTCCGGCCACCCGGATTTCGTCGGCTTCAAATTCCAGCTCGCGCAGTTGCCGGGCGAGCGGGGTTTGCCGGGTTTGCACGCACAGTGTCAAGCAAAAGTGGCCATCCATCAGCAACAGGCGGTGAAAGCCCGGCAACAACCCTATCCAGGCATCGGTCAATTCACGGGCGTGCGGCCGCAACGCCGACAGTGCTGGCGATGCCTGAATCAGGGCATCCAACGCCTGCGCGGTCGGCGGTTGATCGGTGAATGCCACGTGGTGCAGGCGGTGTGGTCGCCGCGGGTCGGCCAGCCAGTCCGCCCAGCGGCGCAGGAATCCGCTGCCGTCACCAAAGTCGGTATCCAGCGCCTTCCACAGGGGCTGGTCGCTCCACGGGTTCGGGGTTTCATTCATGCACGCCCTTGCGGCTACCACGGTCGGGCCCGCGCGGCCATTGCAAGCACAAGAAAGAGGCTGCAGACGATCCGGGCGTGTGCACGCCGTCAGGCCCGGCGCAAGACGCTCAGGCCGATGGAGGCACGTAGCCCTGGGCGGCGTCGGCGCCAGCGCCGAAGAAATGGTTTTCCATCTGCCGGGCCAGGTATTGGCGGGCGCGCGCGTCGGCCAGATTCAGGCGGTTCTCGTTGACCAGCATGGTCTGGTGTTTGAGCCAGTCGGCCCAGGCCTGTTTGCTGACCGACTCCCAGATGCGCTTGCCCAGCTCGCCAGGATAGGGGGGGAAGTCGAGACCTTCGGCCTCTGTGCCGAGCTTGATGCAGTTGACCATGCGTGCCATGTTGTGAATCCTCCGGATAATCGGTAACAGCGAAAGGTGAAATTGTCCCCGGTTTTGTGAAACCTCCGGCCGGCGATGGCATCCAAAGCCTGAATTGCTCTGTGAAGGACCTGATGATCGACAAAATTTCCAACCGGCAAGCCTTTGCCGTTCTTGCCGCCGGGTGTGTGGGCCTGCTGGTTTTCGGCCTGTACCTGCAGCACGTGGTGGGTCTCAATCCCTGCCCGATGTGTATCGTGCAGCGTTATGCGCTGACCGTGGTGGCCATCATTGCGGCGGTGGCCGCTGCGGGCAGCAGCCGGGCGCTGCACCTCGCCAGTGGGGTGCTGCTGCTACTGATGGCCGGTTTCGGCGCCTTCACCGCGGCGCGCCAGAGCTGGTTGCAGTGGTATCCGCCGGAAGTGGTCAGTTGCGGGCGTGATTTCTACGGGATGATCGAAACCTTCCCTCTGCAACGTGCCTTGCCGATGATCTTCAAGGGCAGCGGCGACTGCAGCAAGGTTGACTGGACCTTTCTGGGTGGCTCGATCGCCAACTGGTCGTTTCTGTGCTTCATCGGCGTCATCGTCGTGGCACTGATGCTGCTGGGCCGCGGCCGCCGGTCGCAGCGCTGACGATTCGGACCGCCTGGCTCAGAGCGGCAGGCGATCGAACGCCTCGTAGGCGGTGCGCAGCCAGGTCTTGACGCGCTGGCGCTCCAGCATGCCGAGGACATCGGCGCCTTCGCGGCGGTTGATGGCGGCCCAGAAACTGACGTTCTGACGGTCGATCTTGCGCATGCTGGCTTCCTGCAGCAACGGCAGGCAGACGATGTGGGCGCCGAGCGCCACGGCTTTTTTCAGCGCGGCCGACGACTCCAGCTGTGAAAAATCGGTTCCACGCCCCATGTTTTCAACCACGATGTAGTTGGGGCCCGCGCCATAGGTGTTGATCAGGCGGTCGAGCAGGTCGACCGAATCCTTGCCGGCATCGGCCAGGTGCCAGAAGTTGACGGTGATGCCCATTTCGGCCATCAGCGACAGCAAATCGGAGTCGCGGATCCAGCGCGACAACGGTGCTGCGGTCTGCGCCGCCAGATCAACGATGACACTGGGCAGCGCACCGTCCGGACCCGGGTTCTCGAAAGCGCTGGCGATCAGGTCCAGGCCCTCATAGCTGTCGACCACTACCGGCGAAGCGTAGTCCGCGTAGAAGCGGGCAAACGAGGTGTGGGAACGGTCGGTGTCGAAGCCCGTGAATGCACGGTTGCGGTCGATGAAGTACTGGGCGAGCAAGCGGGCGGCAACCGATTTGCCGACGCCACCTTTTTCTCCGCCGATGAAATTGAGTGAACTCATGAGGGCTTTCTGCGGGCTTGCCGCGTGAGGCGGGTGGTCCGATCGACACAACCCGCGGTTCATAAACTAAAGTGTCACATCAAATATGACACCTAATATACTGATATTAAACAATTTTCTTCACAAGAACCTTGCTGCGACGGTCCCAGTTGTATTTTCTCTTCCGCGCTTCCGGCAGCCATTCAGGGTCGGTCGGGACGAAGCCGCGCTTGAGAAACCAGTGCATGGTGCGGGTGGTCAGCACGAAGATGCTCTGCAACCCCATCGCCTTGGCACGCTGTTCGACACGCTTGAGCACTTTTTCGCCATCGCCCTGGCCCTGGCTGTGGGGCGATACGGTCAAAGCGGCCATTTCAGCCGTCTTGCTTTCCGGGTACGGATACAGGGCAGCACAAGCAAAGATCACGCCATCGTGCTCGATGATCGTGTAGTTCGCCACGTCACGCTCGATTTCAGTGCGGTCGCGCTTGACCAGCGTGCCATCTTTCTCGAAGGGTTCGATCAGTTGCAGGATGCCGCCCACGTCATCGGCAGTGGCTTCGCGCAGGCTTTCGAGTTTTTCATCGACGACCATGGTGCCGATGCCATCGTGCACATAGATCTCGAGCAGCAGCGAACCGTCCACTGCAAACGGGATGATGTGACTGCGCTCCACGCCACCCTTGCAGGCCTGCACACAGTGCTGCAGGTAAAAAGCCGTGTCCTGCGGCTGCTCGGCGGGGGGCGAGGCAGCCAGCAGGCGCTCGGCCGCAGCCAGCGGCAGTTCGGTGTTGATCGGGTTGTCTTCGGATTCCGGCTCGTGCGGGCGCTGGCGGATGCCCGGCACCTCGGTGACGAAAATCAGCTTGTCGGCCTGCAGCGCGGTTGCGACGCTGGTGGCGACGCCTTCCATCGTCAGGTTGAAAGCTTCGCCGGTCGGCGAAAAGCCGAACGGCGACAAAAGCACCATCGCGCCCATGTCGAGCGAACGAATGATGCCGGCCACGTCGAGCTTGCGCACCACGCCCGAATGCTGAAAGTCGACCCCGTCCACAATGCCGACCGGCCGCGCGGTGATGAAATTGCCCGAAATCACCCGCACGGTCGAGCCCGCCATCGGCGTGTTGGGCAGGCCTTCACTGAAAGCGGCCTCGATTTCGTAGCGCAACTGGCCGGCGGCCTCCTGGGCGCAATCGAGCGCCACTGAATCGGTGATGCGCATGCCGTGGGAGTAGCGGGCTTCGTGACCTTTGGCGCGAAGTTGTTCATTGACCTGTGGCCGAAAGCCGTGCACCAGCACGATCTTCACGCCCATGCTCTGGATCATGGCCAGGTCCTGCGCCAGGCTTTGCAGCTTGCCGGCGGCGATGGCCTCGCCGCAGACCCCGACCACGAAGGTCTGGTTGCGGAACTTGTGGATGTAGGGCGCCACCGACCGGAACCAGGGCACGAAGGTGAAATTGAAGACGGCGGACATGGGCAGTGGCGCGGCTCGGTGGCGGGGATAATCGTCGATTCTCTACGAAGTCCCAACCATCCGTGTCCGCTGCCCCCTCGTCACTGACGATCGAGTTCCCCGAATCCCTCCCCGTCTCAGGCAAGCGCGATGAAATCATCGCCGCGATGCAAGCGCACCAGGTCGTCATCGTCTGCGGCGAAACCGGCTCGGGCAAGACCACCCAGTTGCCCAAGATTGCGCTGGCGATGGGGCGCGGCAAGTTGAACCAGCCCGCCGGCATGCGCGGACACCTGATCGGCCATACCCAGCCGCGCCGCATTGCCGCCAGTTCGGTGGCCAAACGCATTGCCGAAGAGCTGAAAACCCCGCTGGGCGAGGTGGTGGGCTTCAAGGTGCGCTTTCAGGACCGGCTGAGCCGCGATGCCTCGGTCAAGCTGATGACCGACGGCATCCTGCTGGCCGAAACACAGACCGATCCGCTGCTGAAGGCCTACGACACCATCATCATCGATGAGGCCCACGAGCGCAGCCTGAACATCGACTTCCTGCTCGGTTACCTGCGCCAGATATTGCCCAGGCGGCCCGACCTGAAGGTGGTGGTGACCTCGGCCACCATCGATGCCGACCGCTTTGCCCAGCATTTCCGCTCCAAGGACGGACCGGCACCGGTGATCATGGTGTCAGGCCGCATGTTTCCGGTGGATCAACGCTGGAAGCCTTATGAAGAAAGCCGCGACTACGGACTGAACGAAGCGATTGCCGACGGTGTCGACGAGCTCTGGGCCGGCGGCGCGGGTGGCGACATCCTGGTCTTTCTGCCCGGCGAGCGCGAGATCCGCGAAGCAGCCGACCACCTGCGCGGCCACCTGTCGCACTCGCCACTGACGCGCAATGCCGAGGTGCTGCCGCTGTTCGCGCGGCTGTCGCCAGCCGAGCAGGACCATATCTTTGAAGCGCACAACGGGCGGCGCATCGTGCTGGCCACCAACGTGGCCGAGACCTCGCTCACCGTCCCAGGCATTCGTTACGTGATCGATGCCGGCACGGCAAGGGTCAAGCGCTACAGCTTCCGAAGCAAGGTGGAGCAGCTGCTGGTCGAGCCGATCAGCCAGGCCGCAGCCAACCAGCGCGCCGGACGCTGCGGCCGCGTGGCCGACGGCATCTGCATCCGGCTGTACGACGAGAAGGATTTTGCCGGCCGCCCGCGCTTCACCGACCCGGAAATCCTGCGCTCGTCGCTGGCCGGCGTCATTCTGCGCATGAAGTCGCTGCGGCTGGGGGTGGTGGAGGATTTTCCGTTCATTGACATGCCGTCCGGGCGGGCGATTGCCGACGGCTACCAGCTGCTCAACGAGCTGGGCGCGGTGGATGATGTCAACGAGCTGACCGAGATCGGCCGCGAACTGTCCCGGCTGCCGCTGGACCCGCGCGTGGGCCGCATGATCCTGGAGGCGCGTGGCCGCAAGGCGCTGGACGAGGTGCTGGTGATCGCCTCGGCGCTGTCGGTGCAGGATGTGCGCGATCGCCCGATGGACGCGCAGCAGCAGGCCGACCAGCAACACGCCAAATTCGACGACGAGCGCAGCGAGTTCAGCGGTTATCTGAAGCTGTGGAAGTGGCTGTCGGAGGCTCGGGGTGGCCGCCTGCCCACGCTGCCATCGGCGCGGGTGCAGCGGGAAGCTGCGGCCCGCAAGAGCGGACCGTCGCAGGCGGTGTTGCCGATCGCGCAGCGCGCCTCGATGGCGATGGCCGCAGCCCGGCAGGCGCTCGCGGGGGGCACCCCGGCGACGCCAAAATCGGCAGCAGGGCCGGGCCGGGCTGCTGCCGCAGGGCAGGCCGCCACCGCTGAGCCAGCAGCGCCCACCCACAAACTCAGCAACCGCCAGTACGAACAGCTGCTGCGCCAGAACTTCATCAGCATCCGCCGCCTGCGCGAATGGCGCGACATCCACACCCAGTTGCTCACCGTGGTCACCGAACACCGCTGGGCCATCAACGCGCAGCCCGCGAGCTACGAACAGGTGCACCTTTCAATGCTGGCCGGCCTGCTGGGCAACATCGGCTGGAAACCGGAAGACGACGATGCCTATCTTGGCGCGCGGGGCATCAAGTTCTACCGGCATCCGGGCGCGCACCTGTCCAAAAAGCCGGGCCGCTGGATCGTCGCCGCCGAACTGGTGGAAACGACGCGCCTGTTCGGCCGGGGCATTGCCAACATCGACCCCGCCTGGCTGGAACAGGTCGGCGGCCATCTGCTGAAAAAGCAGCTGCTCGATCCGCACTGGGAGAAAAAGGCCGCCGAAGTGGTGGCGCTGGAGCGTGCCACGCTGTACGGGCTGGTCATCTACAGCGGGCGGCGCGTGAACTATGGCCGCGTCGATCCGCACGCGGCGCGTGAAGTGTTCATCCGCGAGGCGCTGGTGGCCGGCCAGTGGGACACGCCGCTGCCGTTTCTGGCCGGCAACCTGAAGCTGGTGGCCAAGGTCGAGGAGATGGAGCACAAGTCGCGCCGGCAGGACGTGCTGGTGGACGACGAGCTGATCTACGCCTTCTACGACCAGCAGATTCCGGCCGACGTCTGCACCGGCAAGGGGCTGGAAGCCTGGTACCGCGAAGAGTCCCGGCGCCAGCCAAAACTGCTGATGCTCACCCGCGACGAGCTGATGCGCCACGAGGCGGCCGGCATCACGACTCGCCAGTTTCCGCGCACCGTGCGGCTCGGTGGTGTGGATTGCGCTGCCAGCTACCTGCACGAGCCGGGCGACGCTCGCGACGGCCTCACGGTAAACGTGCCGCTGTTCGTTCTGAACCAGGTCAGCGACGAGCGTTGCGAATGGCTGGTGCCGGGCATGCTCAAGGACAAGATACAGGCGCTGCTGAAAAGCCTGCCGCAGCGCCCGCGCAGCCGCTTCGTCCCCCTGCCCGAGAGCGCCACCCGCATCGCGGAGATGTTCGGCGAGGAGACCGTCTTTGGCCAGGGCAGCCTGACCGACGCGCTGCTGCGCCACGCCCGCGAGCGCACCAGTCTGGACATCAAACGGGCCGATTTCAAGCTCGACATGGTGCCGGCCCACCTGTTCATGAACTTTCGCGTGGTCGACGAGCACGGGCGCCAGCTGGGCACCGGCCGCAACCTGGCGGCACTGAAAGCCGAGCTGGGCGCGCAGGCGCGCGGTGCGTTTCAGGCGCTGGCGAGCCTGAAACTCGGTGCGCAGCAGCCCGGCCCCGGCGACGGGAAGACGCCCGCCGCGAGCGGGGGGGGGCAGGAGCTTCCAGATGCGACTATTGGGTCAAAATCGGCCAAATCCAGCGTCAAATCGACTGTTATAGCTACTGATTCAGGAGCAAAAACAGCGCCACTGGAAGACCGTCGCTACACCGACTGGACGTTCGGCGAACTGCCGGAACTGATGGAGATCCGCAAAGGTGGCCAGACCCTGATCGGGTTCCCGGCGCTGATCGACGACGGCGACGCGGTGCGGATCGAGGTGTTCGACGAACCCGAACTCGCTGCCGCGCGCCACCGGGCCGGTTTGCGCCGGCTGTTTGCGCTGCAGTTGCGCGACGCGCTGAAATACCTCGAAAAAAACCTGCCCGAGTTGCAGAAGATGGCGGCGGCCTACATGAGCCTGGGCACGCTGGAAGAGCTGCGAAGCCAGATCCTGGACGTGGCGCTGGAGCGCGCCTTTCTGCTCGACCCCT
The DNA here is from genome assembly GCA_014879655.1 of Burkholderiaceae bacterium. GTDB lineage: Bacteria > Pseudomonadota > Gammaproteobacteria > Burkholderiales > Burkholderiaceae_C > JACSRS01. The sequence continues at coordinate 24,650 of JACSRS010000093.1, read as the reverse complement.
TGCCCGCTTCGCAGGCCGATTTCAGCCGCCGGCTGGACGAGGGGCGCGGGCGGCTGACCCTGATCGCCAACGAGGTGGCGCGGCTGGCGGCCACCATCCTGGCCGAATACGCCGTTGCGGTGCGCAAGATTCGCGACACCCGAAACGCGCCGGACGTCACGGGCGACTGCACGCAGCAGTTGCAGCGGCTGATGCCCCGGCGCTTCATGGCCGATACGCCCTGGGCCCAGTTGCCGCACTTTGCGCGCTACCTCAAGGCCATCACCCTGCGGCTGGACAAACTGCGCGCCGACCCGGCCCGCGACAGCCAGCGCCTGGCCGAGCTGCGGCTGCAGGAGCAGCGCTACTGGCGCCTGGTGGCCGAACGAAAAGGTGCTGTTGACAGCCGCATGAACGAATTTCGCTGGCTGCTGGAAGAGCTTCGCGTGAGCTTTTTTGCGCAGGAGCTGCGCACGCCGCAGCCCGTCAGCAGCAAGCGGCTGGACAAGGTCTGGGCACAGATCAGTCACTGACCGTCAGGCAAACCGGCGTCAGTGCCAGGAGGTATCAGATCGGCGTGCGGGCCGCGCGGCGCTTGCGCTGGCGGTCCAGGTACCAGGCCAGAAACGGCAGCAAGGCCATCGACCCGGGAATCGCCCAGATGAACAGGTAGGGGCTGACCGAAGAGGCCGAGCGCACCATCGCCTTCAGGCGCTCCTTGTCTTCCGGCGTCCAGGTGCCGCCGTTGCGCTGCTTCATCAAGAGCGGCCAGGCACCTTTCATCTGCACCAGCTCGTCGCGAAAACGCCGCTTCTCGCGGTTGTTGCTCGCCAGAAACGAGCAGAACCAGACCGGCGCCTTTTTCATTTTCGCCTGATAGTGGGTGGTCAGGCTGGGGTCGAAGGCTGGGGCGCCAGGACCAGGCAAAGCCGCTCCCGGCGCGGCGGGCGGCGCCTCGTCGCCCAGCACGATGTCGGGCGTCACGGGCTGCGAGAGGGGTCGGTTTTCGGCCATGGCGCATTATCGGCGCGGGCTGGCGTCGCTGTCCATCGGCGCGCCTGTTGCGAGGCGGCCGCTCAGTTGCAGCCGAGGCTGATGGCCTGCAGGGGCTTGCCGGTCTGGCTGTCGGTCACCACCAGATTCACCTGCCGGGGATGACCGGGCAGCGGCGGCGTGGCAACGAAAGACAAGGTCTGCGCACCCTGGTAGCGCCCGACAGGCACGTACTGGCGCACCACAAAGTCGTGCTTGAGCGTTTCACCGGCGTTCTCGCCCGCCTGCACGCGGGAGACGTGCTCGTGTTCGGTGACGGTCCAGTAGGCGCTCCAGTTGGAACCGGGATCGACCGGCTCGACCCGTGCCTCGAAACCCTCCGGCCCCGGCGCGGCAGGCACACGTTTCAGGGAAATGCGGGCGCCCGCCGGCTCAAAAATCGTGATGCGGGTCCGCCAGTCTCGCCAGTCCTTGCCGTTTCGGACCACCTGCGGGGTGTAGATATTGCTCAGGCCGTTGCGCGCTGCCACTTCGCGCTGCCGGCCGGTATGGGCCGGCGTCGCAAAACGGTCAACCCAGCCGATGTAGTCCCAGTAGCCCACATGGAAGGCCTGCGCCACCACGGGTTGGCCTTTGAGGGTGGAAAGCCACCGGTCGGCCGGCGGGCAGGAACTGCAGCCTTCGGAGGTGTACAGCTCGATCACCGGCGTCAGGCGCTCGCCGGATTGGGCCGAGCAGGCGATACCGCTGGCCCGGGCGGCTGGCAGCGCGGCCAGCGCCATCAGCAGCAAAAATGCGCGGGGATGATTCATGGGCGGACTCCTTCAAGCGCCCGGTGGCGCGCAGCCCGGATCGGGTCGCTGCCTGTCTGTCGCGCCAGGCACCCGCGCCTTACAGGTTGAGCGGGCCCCCTGACAGGGTCTGGCGCCGATTTTGAAGCTTTTTTGGCATCAACCCAACGTCAAATGGTCAGTTATAGCTACAAAAACCGCATCACCAGATTGCTGCTCAAAGCCTGGCCAGCCGCTCCAGTGCAGCTTTCAGGGTCTCGTCGCGCTTGGCGTAACAAAAGCGGATGACCTTCTGATCGAAGCCGTTGCCGTAGAACGCCGAAAGCGGTATCGCCGCGACGCCGATCTCGCGGGTCAGCCATTGGCAGAAGTCGGCTTCGGGCAGGTCTCGCTCGGGTACGGCCAGACCCGAAATGTCGACGCACTGGAAGTAGCTGCCCTCGCTGGGCAGCAGCCGGAAACGCGTCTGCGCCAGGCCGGTGCGAAAGAGGTCGCGCTTGGCGGCGTAGAAAGCCGGCAGGTCGCGCCAGGGCGCCGGGTCGGCCATGTAAGCGGCCAGGCCATGCTGCATCGGGGTGTTGACGGTGAACACGTTGAACTGGTGCACCTTGCGAAACTCCGCCGTCAGCGGCGCCGGCGCGCAGACCGTGCCGACTTTCCAGCCGGTGACGTGATAGGTCTTGCCGAAGCTGGAGACGATGAAGGCGCGCGCCGCCAGGCCGGGGTAGCGGGCAGCGCTCAGGTGCTCGTTGGGCGCGTAGACCATGTGCTCGTACACCTCGTCGCTGATCAGCAGCACGTCTTTGGGCGCCAGCAGATCCTGGAGCCGGCGCATGTCGGCATCCGACCAGATGGTCGCGCTGGGGTTGTGCGGGCTGTTGATGATGATCGCGCGGGTGCGGCTGTTGATGGCTGCTGCGATGCGGTCAAAGTCGGGGCGGAACGTGCCCGGCGTCAGCGGCACGGCCACGGCCACGCCACCGGCCAGCTCGATATTGGGCACATAGCTGTCGTAGCAGGGCTCGAGCACGATCACTTGGTCGCCGGCGCGCACCACCGCGAGGATGGCTGTCAGGATGGCCTGTGTGGCGCCAGCGGTGATGGTGATCTCGGTGGCCGGGTCGTAGGCGTGGCCGTGCAGTGCCAGTACCTTGTCAGCCATGGCCTGCCGGAGCGCGGGAATGCCTGCCATCGGCGGGTACTGGTTGTGGCCGGCGGTCATGGCGTCGGTCACCGCCTGCACCAGCTTCGGGTCGCAGTGGAAATCCGGAAAGCCCTGCCCCAGATTCACCGCATTCTTTTCGGCGGCCAGCGCCGACATCACGGTGAAGATGGTGGTGCCGACTTTGGGCAGTTTGGTCTGGAGGGCCGGTGTGCGCGGGTTCATGGCGTGTGCAGGGTGAGAAATGGCAAAAGGGGGGGCGAACGATGATCACAGTTCGTAATCGTTCACATGGCCGGTCATGGCCATGTCGATCTGGTGGCGGTCGAGCCGTTCGCTGAGCAGTTCGGCGAATTTGTAGACGAAATTGCGCAGGTAGGCGCCACGTTTGAAGGCGACCCGCGCCACGTTCTGACCGAACAGATGGCCCAGCGGCCGCGTGACGAGCTCGCCGCCGTTGTCGCCGGACTTGAGGTCGCGCACCGCCATTTCGGCAACGATGCCGATGCCTAGACCCAGGCGCACATAGGTGGTGATGACGTCCGAGTCGATCGCCTCCAGCGCGATTCGCGGCGTCAGGCGGCGCTGGGCAAAGGCCTGGTCGATGCGGGTGCGGCCGGTGAATGACGGGTGGTAGGTGATCAGGGGCTCGTGGGCAATGTCTTCCAGCGACAGGCGTTCGCGGCGGGCCAGCGGGTGGTCGCTCGGCAGCACCAGCATGTGCTGCCATTCGTAACAGGGCAGGGTGACCAGGTCGGCGTACTCTGCCAGCGATTCGGTGGCGATGCCGATCTCAGCCACGTCGTCGATCAGCATCTGCGCCACCTGACCCGGCGTGCCTTGGTGCAGCGCGATGTTGACCTTGGGGTAGGCGGCCCGCAGCTTCGCCACCGGCACCGGCAACACGTAGCGAGCCTGGGTGTGGGTGGTGGCCAGACTCAGCGTGCCGCTGTCCTGCGCGCTGTACTGCTCGCCGATCCGCTTGAGGTTGCCGATTTCCCGCATGATGACGCCGATGCTCGCAAGCACCTGCTGACCGGGCTCGGTCACGCGCTTGAGGCGTTTGCCGTGCCGCGCAAAAATGTCGATACCAAGTTCGCCCTCCAGCTCGATGATGGCCTTCGAGACGCCCGGCTGAGACGTGTGCAGTGCTTTGGCCGCCTCGGTCAGATTGAGGTTGTGACGCGCGGCGGCCTGAACAAAGCGGAATTGGTGAAGGTTCATGACGGCGGACTTTCGGCGTGGGCGGCCTTCATTATGCTGAAACCGTCTAAAGAAAGCACAGATCAGAACCAATCAGCTTCGATCAAGGGCGATGCCAGCCAGCAAATTGATCAGCGCGGCATGGTCGCCAACAGCCGGCATCACCTCCAGCTGCAGATCGGGGTGCTGCGCGCGGATGGTGGCAGCGATCAGCGGAAGGTCTTCGCGCGCATGCTTGCCCACACCCAGAAACAGCGGCAACACGCGGATGTGCCGCTCTCCGGCGTCCATCAGTTGCGCAACCGCTTCCGCCAGATCCGGTTGAGCCAGCTCCAGAAACGCGCAAACGACCGGATGGTCGGGTTCAAGCACGGCAATTCGCGCGGCAACCGCGTCCATCGGTTTGCGCCAGAGCGGGTCGCGCGAACCGTGGCCAAACAGCACGGTCGCCACGCGGCGGGAATCCGGTGCGGTCGGGGCGGGAGTCATCGTCGCAGCACCAGCCAGCCAAAAGCGGCCAGCGAAATCATCGAATAAAGGATGCTCGGCGCAGCGGCCGTCAGCCACGGCAGCCAGTTCTGCAGGTTGCCGATGAAGCCGAAAACGTTGTTCAGCAGAACAAAGCTGATGCCGGCCATGACGCCGCCGAACACATAAGCGGTGATGCCGCCGGAGCGGAAATGCAGGTAGGCAAAAGGCAGGGCCAGTACCACCATGACCAGACAGCTCAAGGGGTAGAACACCTTGCGCCAGAAAGCGATTTCATAACGCTGTCCGGTCTGCTGGTTCTCCTTCAGGTGCCGCTGGTACATGAACAGGTCGACGGTGCTCATTCTTGTCGGATTGATCAGGGTCGAGGCCACCATTTCCGTCGTTAACGTGGTCGGCCAGGTCAGCTCGCCGAACGTTTCCCGTGCGATCGCAGGCGCGTCCGACGTGGCCTGGCCCAGGTCCATGCGCTCGGCGTCCAGCAGCGTCCAGCTTCCCGGCGGGCCGAAGCGCGCAGAAGGGGCTTGCAGCGTCGTGACCAGGTGGCCGGCGTCGTCAAACTCGAAGATGCGCACGATGCCCATGGTGCCGTCGGGAAGCAGCGAGCGTACGTTGACCGCCGCAGTGCTTGCCGTGCGCTTCTCCTTGAGCCAGGCACCGGTCTGCCCGACAGTGATGCGTCCCTGGTAGCGCGCCTTGACCAGCTGGGCCAGCCGGTCGGCCGGCGGCGCGATGTAGTCACCCATCACAAAGGTCAGTGCAGCAAACATTAACCCGAGTTGCAGCAACGTGCCCAGTGCCCGCCAGGGCCCGAGTCCGCTGGTGCGAAGGATGGTGAACTCCGAGCTCTGCGCCAGCCGGGTCAGCACGTAGACGCAACCGATAAGAACCGCGATTGGCAACAGTTCGTACAGGTGGTTGGGGATGAGCAGGGCCGAATACAGCAGCGCGTGGGACAACTGGTAGTCCAGCACGCCGCCCCGACCGACCGCGGGCAACTCATCGACCAGATCGAAGAAAAAGAAAAGCGCGAGAAACGCCAGCGCGATGAAGGCAATCGCGGAGAAGACCTCGCTGTAAATCAGCCGGCGGACGGTTTTCATGACGCCTTATCCGCTACGGCTGGCGCCCTGGGCCTGAGCAGGCCGCGCCAGCTCCAGCCCTCGTGCCGGCGGGCCAGCCACAACAGCACCAGCGCGAAGGTCACGCCGTGCAGCCCCAGCAGCCCTCCTATCGGACCGATGCGGCCAGCCGCAATCCAGGCCTGCATCATGTTGACGAGGTTGTAATAGAAGACGAATGCCAGCAGCGCAAAGATCAGGTTGCCACTGCGGCCCACACGGGGATTGACGTTGGAAACCGCCAGCGCGATCAACACCAGATTGGCCGCCGCCAGGACCAGCCCGATGCGCCAGCTTAGCTCGCCGTCGTTCTCGCTGGATCGGTTGCGCAGCAGGTCGAGTGACCAGTTGTTGCGGGCCGGTGGCCGGTCATTGCGGCCCATCACGTCCTGGGTGATGCGCAAGCCGTAGCCCTCAAACTCGATGACCCGAATTTCCTCCTTTTTTTTCAGATCGACTTCCATCCTTTGCCCTTTCTCCAGACGCAGGAAGCGATCGCCATTGACGAATTCGATCCGCCCGCTTTGCGCCAGTGTCACAGACGACTTGCCGTCAATGAAGGAAGAAACAAAAACGTTGCTGCCGGTCTTCTCGTCAGCGGAACTCTTGTCGATGAAAAATACCCGCGTACCGTCTGCCGATTCCATGAACTGGCCGGGCGCGACCCGCTCGATATCGCCACGTTTCTCATAGCGCAGGCGCAATTCGAAAACCTGCTGGTTCGCCCAAGGCCAGGCAAGCAGCGACAACACCGCGATGGCCAGCAGGATGGGCCAGGCAAATCGCAACAGCGGCGGCAGAAAGCCGGTCAGACCCTTGCCGCTGGAAAACCAGATCACCATTTCACTGTCCGCGTACATGCGCGACAGCGTCGCAACCATCGCGATGAACAGACTGAGTGTGAGCAGTGTCGACAAATAGCCCAGCAAAGTCAGCGCCAGCACCAGCATGACCTCGGACGGGTTGACGCTGCCCCGCGAAGCCAGACCCAGCGTGCGTATCAGCAGGATGGTCATCACGATGGTGACCAGCACCACCAGCGTCGCGCCGAAGCTGCGGGCCAGCTCCTTGCGGATGGAAGAATGGAATAACATCAGTTCGGAGGAAAACCCGATTATGAACTTTGAACTCGTCCCGCTCACCTTGCAACAAGCCGCTGCGACGGCCACTGATTGCCTGGTGGTGATCGTTCCCGAATCTTTCAAGCCTGGCCGCGATGGCTTGTCCGGCCTGATCCGCGAGGCCATCGACAGCGGCGACCTGGAAGTTGCTGCAGGCAAACTGCTGACCAGTTGGCGCGCCAAGGGCGTGGCTGCCGGTCGACTGGTGTTGGCCGGTGCAGGCAACGGCGATCCCGCCGGCACACGCAAAGCGGTGGCAGCGGCGCTGGGTGCGATCCGTTCCACACCGGTCAAGCGTCTGACGGTCATCTTCGCGGGCCCGAGTGCGGGCGAAGGGTTGCGCGCGGCGGTGCTGGCGGCGGCCGAAGCCGCCTACGCCTACACCCTCACCAAGTCGAAACCGGAAAAGTCCAGGCTTTCGCATGTCACGTTTGGCGTGGCGGACGTTGCGCCGCTGCAGGTGCGCTTCGACCAAGGCGTCGGTCTGGCAGCCGGCGTTCGCACAGCCCGTGAATGGGCCAACCGTCCGGCCAACCATGCGACGCCTTCGATGCTGGCTGACGCCGCCAAGGAGATCTGCAAGGGTGGGAAGCACATGCAATGCGAGGTGCTCGGCCCCAGGCAGGTGGCCAAACTGGGCATGGGTGCCTTCATGGCCGTCGCGCAGGGTTCGCACGAGCCGCTGCGTTTCATTGAGATGCGCTACAACGGGGGTGCCAAGGCATCACCACCCGTGGTGCTGGTTGGCAAAGGCATCACTTTTGACACCGGTGGCATTTCCATCAAGCCCGCGGCCGAAATGGACGAGATGAAGTACGACATGAGCGGCGCGGCCAGCGTGCTTGGTGTCTTCCGGGCGCTGGCCGATCTGCAGCCGGCCATCAATGTGGTGGGCCTGATTCCGGCTTGCGAGAACATGCCCGACGGACGGGCAATCAAGCCGGGCGACGTCGTGACCAGCATGAGCGGGCAGACCATCGAGATTCTCAACACCGACGCCGAAGGGCGGCTGGTGTTGTGTGATGCACTCACCTATGCCGAGCGCTTCCAGCCCAGGGCGGTGGTCGATATCGCCACGCTCACAGGTGCCTGTGTGATTGCGCTGGGCGCCGTGCGCAGCGGGCTGTTCACGACCAGTGATGACCTGGCCCAGACGCTGAGCCGGGCAGGGGAGTCCGCACTGGACCCCTGCTGGCGCATGCCGCTGGACGATGACTACGCCGAGGGGCTGAAAACGCACTTTGCCGACGTTGCCAACGTCGGGGGGCGCGCGGCTGGTTCCGTGACGGCCGCCAAGTTTCTGCAGCGGTTCACGACGAAGTACCCGTGGGCCCATCTGGATATTGCCGGAACAGCCTGGAAGGGCGGCGCTGCCAAAGGTGCGACCGGGCGTCCGGTCGGGCTGCTGGTGGATTTCCTGCTGGCGATGCAAGGCGCGGGACCTGAATCTCACAAGTCCTCCGAAGAAGGTGGCACCTCCCGGTCCGCCGGCGGCAAGCGCAAGACACGCAAATCGGCCTGATCGGTTGGACTGGTTCACAGCCATGTCGCAGGTGACTTTTCATTTCAATGTGCCGGACAAGGCCGAGTACGGCTGCCGGTTGCTGCGCAAGGCGGTGACCCGGGGCGTGAAAAAGGTGCTGGTCACCGGCCCGGCGGCGGAACTTGACGCTCTGGATCGGGCGCTGTGGACGTTTTCCGCGCGCGAGTTTCTGCCGCACTGCCGCAGCGACGCGTCTCCCGAGTTGCTGGACGCCACGCCCATCGTGCTGACCGAGGTCGTTCTGCCGGGCCTGGCCACTCTGGCGCCCGAAGTGCTGGTCAATTTGGGCAGCGAGATGAGTCCGGATCTGAAGGGTTTTGACAAATGGATCGAACTGGTCTGTGAAGATCCGCAGGACCGCTTGACCGCGCGGCAGCGATGGAAAGCCTACGCCGCTGCCGGGCATGAGATGCGGGCACACGATGTCATACAACCCGGTGAGGACGTCCGATGAGTGAAACCGAAAGCATCCGGGCTCGGGCCCCGCAGCGCTTCGTGCCGACACTGACCGAGGTGGTGATTCCCGACGCGCCAGCCACGGCTGTTGCCACGCCGGCTGTTTCCAGGGAGACGCTTGAAGAAATCGTGAACGCCGCCGTTCAGCGTGTTGAAGCCGATTTGAGCGATCGTCTGCCCGAGGCTTTGTCGGTGCTGTTGCATGAGCAAGCCCTGGCGGTCGGCGAGCAGATGCGCCGTGAAATTCGCCGCTCCGTGCAACAGGCCGTCGTGTCGGCCATGTCTGATGCGATGACGCGGGAAAAAAAATCCTGACACACTTCGCGGCGGAACGGCGAATCGGAGTTAACCTAGCGTGTTCCCTATGGCTCTGCTACGGAATTTGCGTTATGTTCGCGACCGTTGAGTCATAAATTCCAATCTCAACCTTTTATTTTCTGGAGATCCATATGCAATTGAAGTTGAAACTGACCGTAGCCGCTGCCATCGCAGCCGTCGCCAGCATGGCGTCCGCACAGGAAACCCAAGTGGTCAAGATCGGGCACGTTGCGCCCGTGTCCGGCAGCCAGGCTCACTATGGCAAGGACAATGAAAATGGCGTGCGCATGGCCATTGAAGAGCTGAATACCCAAAACATCGTCATCGGCGGCAAGAAGATCAAGTTCGAAATCCAGGCCGAAGATGATGCAGCCGACCCGAAGCAGGGCACTGCTGCCGCCCAAAAGCTGTGTGACAGCAAGGTTGCCGGCGTGGTCGGTCACCTGAACTCCGGCACCACCATCCCTGCTTCCAAGGTGTATAACGATTGCGGAATCCCGCACGTAACCGGCGCGGCCACCAACCCCAACCTGACCAAGCCTGGCTACAACACCACCTTCCGCATCATTGCCAACGACAACGCTCTGGGCGCTGGCTTGGCGTTCTATGCCGTCGATGGCCTGAAGCTCAAGACCGTCGCGATCATTGATGACCGCACGGCCTACGGCCAGGGCGTCGCCGAAGTGTTCAAGAAGACCGCCGAAGCCAAAGGCATGAAAGTGGTTGACGAGCAGTTCACCACCGATAAGGCCACCGACTTCATGGCCATCCTGACCGCCATCAAGTCCAAGAACCCCGACGCCATCTTCTTCGGCGGCATGGATCCGCAGGGCGGCCCGATGTTGCGCCAGATGGAGCAACTGGGTCTTTCCAAGACCAAGTTCTTCGGCGGCGACGGCATCTGTACCTCCGAGATTGCCAAACTGGCGGCTGGTGCCAAGACGCTGGAGAACGTGGTCTGCGCTGAAGGCGGCTCGTCGATCCAGAAGATGCCAGGCGGCACGGCCTGGAAAGCCAAGTACGACGCCAAGTACCCTGGCCAGTTCCAGGTCTACAGCCCGTACACCTATGACGCCACGTTTGTTCTGGTTGACGCCATGAAGCGTGCGAACTCGGTGGACCCGAAGGTTTACACCCCGCTGCTGAAGTCCGCCAAATTCAAGGGCATCACGTCGGAAATCAGCTTTGACAAGGCTGGCGAACTGAACAACCCGGCGATCACCCTGTACGTCTACAAGGACGGGAAAAAGACCCCGCTGAACTGATTCGGTTCACGTCACAGAAAAAGGCCACCGGAAGGTGGCCTTTTTTTTCAAGGCTAGGTTTGTTGGGAAGGCGAGACCCATGGGAATTCAGACTTCGAGCGGGGTTTGGGCCAATCGTTGCAGCCATCACCCCAGGTTGTGGAAACCAGTTGCTCGTATGTTACTTAATTAACATAATATACATCGTATATAGTGAGAAGTCGAGCTCGTTTGCCGAGGGACGGCACCAGACGCGCAGCGTTTGCCCCTGCAAGAGCCGACGACGGCCAAACTATACTGGGCCTGCATCATGGAAGCTGCCTCCAACTCTCAGACTCGCCGAACATGCAGACAGACATCGGCTTTGCCTGCCGGTGGCTGTGCGAATCCTGCGGTCAAACCGTGAACACGGACTTGTCACTGCAGGCCTCCCAGATGCTTGACGCCACACTTTTCAGCCTCGGCACCAAGAACTTCACCATTGGCAGCCTGCTGAGTCTGGTTGTGTTTGTGATCGGCGTCTGGTGGTTCGCTGGGTTGTCGGAACGCACCGTGCATCGCTGGAGCCAGCGGTACGAGCAGGAGCCGTGGAAATACGCACGCATCCACATGTTCAGCCGCTTGCTGCGCTACGGCATCTGGGTGCTGGGCACTTTGCTGGGCCTGAAGTACATGGGTATCGACCTGACCAGTATCGCGCTGGTCGGCAGCGCGTTTGCGGTGGGCCTCGGTTTCGGGCTGCAGAACGTCTTCAGCAATTTCGTCTCGGGCGTGATCATCCTGGTCGAGCACAGCCTGAAGGTCGGCGATTTCGTCGAACTCGAGTCTGGCGTGCGCGGGCATGTGCGCGAAATCGCCATGCGTTACACGCGGATCACCAGCAACGACTCACTGGACGTGCTGGTGCCCAATTCCGAATTCATCAATGGCCGGGTCGTCAACTGGACCCTGGACGACGCCTACCGTCGCATGCACATTCCGTTTGGCGTGGCCTATGGCACGCCCAAGGAGAAGGTGCGCGAAGCCGGTCTGGCCGCCGCCGCCCGCGTCCCGGGCATCCTGCACGATGCCGAGCGATCCAGTGCCGTCTGGCTGATCGCCTATGGCGACAGTTCGGTCGACTACGAACTGGTCGTGTGGGCCGACCGCGCGCTCACGACGCGTCCAGCCTCGACCCATGCGCTGCTGATGTGGGCACTGGACGACGAATTGCACCGCCTGGGTATTGAAATCCCTTTCCCGCAGCGCGATCTGCACATCCGCTCCGGCGTGCTCGACGTGCGGATGAACAGCAGCGAAGCACCGGCGTCGTCCAACTGAATGAACAGCGGCCTGGCAGGGCTTTCGCCTGTCACCATTTGCCCTTCGGTTTGCCAGCCCTGACCTGCGCGGCAATCAGCTCCGCAACTTCCTTGCGGTTGCTGCTGTTGGCAAAGTCGATGGCCGTCAGTCCCAGTTGATTGCGCAATTGCGGATCGGCGCCCTCTTCCAGCAACAGTTTGACGGCTTCCGGCGTGCCATATCGGGCGGCCATCATCAGCGGCGTCGTGCCATTGGGGGACTCGGCATCGATATAGGCGTATTGATCGAGCAGCAAGCGCATCACCGCCAGATGGCCGCTGGTTGCCGCGTAGTGCAGCGGTGTCCAGCCGGTCTTGTTGACGTGGGCACCCTTGGCGATCAGCAGCTTCACGAGTTCCAGTTCCCCGCGCAGCGCTGCCATCATCAACGGGCTTTCGCCTTTGTCGGTGAGAATTTCGACTTTCGTCGAAGGCCACCCGATCAGCACGCGCGCAACCTTAGGTGCGGGTTCGCGGATGGCCAGGTAAAGCGCGCTGAGGCCTTTCGGGTCCGGTGTATTCGGATCAAAACCGCGGGCCAGCAAGGACTTCATCTTGCTGTCGTCGTCGACCCTGATGGTGCTGAAAAAATCATCGTATGCGCCCGCAAACGCAATTGAACCTGATGCAATAACAACAAGATATACAAGATATCTCAAGTACTTTCTCATGTCTGGGTCCGACTGAAGAGACGATCAAAATTGACACTGGTGATGTGGGCGATCTCCTCTACCGGTGTCTGGCGCAACGCGGCGAGTTGTTCGGCCACGAACGGCACATAGGCGGGGCTGTTGGTCTTTCCGCGGTGGGGCACCGGCGCCAGGTAAGGACTGTCGGTTTCAATCAGAAGCCGGTCCAATGGCACAAAGGCCGCAACTTCCCGCAGTTCCCGGGCGCTCTTGAACGTCAGAATGCCGGAAAACGAGATGAAGAAACCCAGATCCAAGGCGGCCCGCGCCACTTCGGCGGTTTCGGTGAAGCAATGGAAAACGCCCCCCGCCGAACCTGAACGGCCGTCTTCGCCCTCTTCCCGCAAAATGGCGAGCGTGTCGGCCGACGCTTCGCGGGTATGGATCACCAGCGGCAGCTTCGTCTCGCGCGCGGCCCGGATGTGGCGGCGAAAACGCTCACGTTGCCACGCCATGTCTGCCACCGAACGGCCACCCTTGCGCGTTTCCATCTGGTAGTAGTCCAGCCCGGTCTCGCCGATGGCAACGACGCGTGGCGACGCGGCACGCTGCACCAGATCATCGACAGACGGTTCGGTCACCCCCTCGTTGTCGGGATGCACGCCAACCGTGGCCCAGAAATTGTCCCAGGTGGTTGCGAGTTCCAGCACCTGCGGGAATTCTTCCAGCGTGGTGCAGATGCACAGCGCACGCGTCACGCGGGCGGTCGCCATCTCGGCGCGGATGTCACCGAGGCGCTCGGCCAGTTCGGGAAAACTCAGGTGACAGTGGGAGTCTGTAAACATCAAAAGCCATCAAAAATCGGATCAATCCAGCGTCAAACAGACGCCGGATGCTACAAAAATCAGAAATGCCGCCGCTGCGCGTCGCAGCCTGGACGGTCAGATCGTCTGTGTGGGCCGGTCCGACGCGAGATGCGAACCCAGAATTTCTTCGATCTTGATTTTCAGCAGACGCGACTTTTCATCCGAAGGAAACCGGATGCCCACGCCCTGCGTCCGGTTGCCAGCCGCCCGCGCCGGCGACACCCAGGCCACCTTGCCGGCAACCGGGTAGCGCTGCGGATCGTCAGGCAGTGACAGCAAAACATAGACGTCGTCACCCAGGCGATAGTCCCGCGTCGTCGGAATGAAGATGCCGCCATCAGCAAACAGTGGAATGTAGGCCGCGTACAAGGCGGCTTTTTCCTTGATGGCCAGCTGGATGACGCTGGGCCGGGGGGCAGAAGGGGTGTTGGTGCTCATGTTGAAGAAGTCTGGAGGCTCAGTTTAGGGCAAATGCAGCGCGCGGCGGGCATCGCTGGCCAGCGCTTCGAGCATCAGTCCGGGATTGAACGGATGGTCGGCGGTTCGAGCGGACTTCGAAAGCGCTTTCGACCAGTCCGACAAGGCCTTGTAGCGGGCGGCCAGCGCGCCCGGTGGCGGCAGGTCCGCCGGCACAAAAAAGCGTGGCTCGGCGCCGCTGGCCAGCAGCAGCAGGTCGTGGCAGAGCTTTTGCAGCGCTTCGATGGCCTGCGCAGGCGTCAGCGACGCCAGCACCGAAGCGTCACCCTGCGCCAGTGCAGCCGGCAGTCGCGCCCAAAGCGATGGTATTCGCCCCGATTGCAGGTAGGCCAGCGCGTCATCCGGCCGGCCGCCAGCCGCACGAAGCAGCCGTTCAGCGTCCGCCGCAACGACCCCTTGACCCTGCAGCCAGGCAAGGGCCTCGGTGGCTGTCGGCCACTGCATGGTGTGGAGCTGGCAGCGGCTGCGGATGGTGGGCAGCAGCTGGTGTGCAGACTCGCTGGCCAGCACGAACTTCACATCACCTGCCGGTTCTTCCAGCGTCTTGAGCAGGGTGTTGGCCGCAATGGCGTTCATGCGCTCGGCCGGATAAACCAGCACCACCTTGCCCCGGCCACGTGCGCTGGTGCGCTGTGCGAATTCCACCACGTCGCGCAGTCCCTCGACGCGGATTTCGCGGCTGGGCTTGCGCTTCTTGTCGTCGATGTCGCCCTGGGCCTTTTCCGACAACGGCCAGCCCAGTTCGATCATCAGGGTTTCGGGCATCAGCACGGCCAGATCGGCATGCGCGCGCACCTCGATGGCATGGCAGCTCGGACAGACGCCACAGGCGCCCCCGGGGCCCGGCTGTTCACACAGCCAGTTGCGCGCCAGCGCCAGCGCCAGCGGGTACTGGCCCAGCCCGGTCGGACCCTGCAGCAGCCAGGCATGGCCGCGGCGGTCGACGAGCTGACGGATCTGCCGCTCGATCCAGGGCGCAGGGGCGGCCGGGTGTTGCATCAGCTCTTCGCTCCGGTTGGCGTCGCGGCCGCCAGACGGCTGGTCACCGCGTCTTGCACGTCGGCCCAGACCGCTTCGCGCGACTGGCCGGCGTCGATTCGTGCAAAGCGCTCCGGATCCTGTTCCACGCGCAGGGCGTAGCCCTGCCGGACCCGGGCAAAAAACTCCACCGGCTGTGCCTCGAACCGGTCCGGCAGGCGCGCACCCGCCAGCCGGCTGGCCGCCACCTGGGGGGCCAGATCGAACCAGATCGTCAGATCGGGCTGACACAGGGCCGACGTCCCGCTCGTGTCGGGGGGCAAGCCTTGCACCCAGGCCTCCAGCGTGCCCAGCACCGAGAGGTCAAAGCCGCGGCCGCCGCCCTGGTAGGCGAAGGTGGCATCCGTGAAACGGTCGCACAGCACCACCTGTCCCTGCGCCAGCGCCGGCTGGATCACCCGGGTCAGGTGGTCGCGCCGCGCCGCAAAAATCAGCAGCGACTCGGTGAGCGGATCCATCGCGTCGGTCAGCACCATGGTGCGCAGCTTCTCGGCCAGTGGCGTGCCGCCCGGCTCGCGGGTCAGCACCACCGAATGACCCCTGGCGCGCAGCAGATCGGCCAGCGCGTCGACGTGCGAAGACTTGCCGGCCCCGTCGATGCCCTCGAAACTCAGAAAGTATCCGGCGCCAGCCGGGCGCGTCAGCGAAGCAGTCATGCGCCTATTGTCCCCTCTGGTAACGATTGACCGCGCGGTTGTGCTCGTCCAGCGTCGCACTGAACACGCTGCTGCCGTCGCCGCGGGCGACGAAATACAGCGCCCGGGTCGGCGCCGGTTGCACGGCTGCCATCAGCGCGGCCTTGCCCGGCATGGCAATCGGCGTTGGCGGCAGGCCGGCACGGGTGTAGGTGTTCCAGGGGGTGTCAGCCAACAGGTCGCGCCGGCGCAGGTTGCCATCAAAGGCTTCGCCCAGGCCGTAGATGACGGTCGGGTCGGTCTGCAGCAGCATGCCGATGCGCAGGCGGTTGATGAAAACGCCGGCAATCTGGGCACGGTCCGACGACTTGCCGGTTTCCTTTTCAACGATGCTGGCCAGAATCAGGGCGTCCGTCGGGGTTTTCAGCGGTAGGTCCGGCGCGCGCTGCTGCCAGGCAGCGGCCAGCTTGCGGTCCATCGCGTGCAAGGCGCGCTGCAGCACTTTCAGATCGCTGGAGCCGCGCGAATAGGTGTAGGTGTCGGGGAAGAAGCGCCCTTCCGGCGGCACGCCGGGCTGGCCGAGCCGTTCCATGATCTGGGCGTCGGTCAGTTCGCGCGAATCACCGCGCAGGTTGCCCGCCCGCGCCAGCGCTTCCCTGACCTGCCGCCAGTTCCAGCCCTCGACCAGCGTCAGGCTTTGCAGGCTTTCCTCGCCGCGCACCAGTTTCAGCAGCAGGCGTTGCGGTGTCAGGCCACGTTCGATCTCGTAATTCCCGGCCCGGATCTGGCGGGCGTCGCCGGAAAACCGAAACAGCGCATACAGCAGCGTCGGGTTCACCCGCACGCCGGCATCGGCGACCGCCTGGGCGACGGCCTTGGGCGGCGTGCCGGGCTCGATCGCCAGCTCGATGGACTCCCCGTCAAACGCCATCGGCTGCCGCGGCCACCAGTAGGCCAGTGCCGCCAGCAGCGCAAGGATCAAGCCCCCCGCGATCAGAATCCGTCGCACAACCTTGCCGCCTTCATGTGTTGGAGCGCGGATGATAATTCAGCCATGAGCACCCAAACCGACACTCCATTGAATGGCGTCGCCCCGCTTGCGCATCTGGGCGTGATCCGCGTCGAGGGCGAAGATGCCTCCCGCTTTCTGCAGGGCCAGCTGACGCAGGACTTTGCGCTGCTGGGCCCGGTGCAGGCCCGGCTTGCGGCCTTCTGCTCGGCCAAAGGACGCATGCAGGCCAGCTTCATCGGTTTCCGTTACGGGCCGAACGACATCCTGCTGGTCTGCAGCCGCGACATCCTGCCGGCGACGCTCAAGCGCCTGTCGATGTTCGTGCTGCGTGCCAAGGCCCGCCTGAGCGATGCCTCGGCCGATTTTGAACTCGCCGGTCTGGCCGGGTCAGCTCTTGAATCGATAGCGGAAATTGACCGTTCGACGCTGGGATTGGTCGATTTTCAGGGTGGAAAGCTGATTTTTCTGCACCCGGGGGTCGGTCAGCCGCGGGCACTGTGGGTCGCGCCGGCCGGCACCGCCCGCCCGACCGGCCCGGTGCTGGAAGCCGCCGTCTGGCAGTGGGGCGAGGTGCGCAGCGGCGTGGCCACCATCACGCAGCCCATCGTCGATGCCTTCGTGCCGCAGATGCTCAACTACGAATCGGTCGGCGGCGTCAATTTCAAGAAGGGCTGTTACCCCGGCCAGGAGGTGGTGGCGCGCAGCCAGTTCCGGGGCACGCTCAAGCGCCGCGCCTATGTGGTGCGCGCGGCAGCGCCCGTTCAGGCCGGTGACGATGTCTTTCTGGCTGGCGACCCCGAGCAGCCCTGCGGCACCGTCGCCCAGGCGGCCACCGCGCCCGACGGCGGCTGCGAAGCCATCGTCTCTCTGCAGGTCAGCGCGGCCCAGACCGGCGACCTGCATGCCGGCAGCGCAGGCGGCCCTGGGTTGGAACTGCTGGAACTGCCCTACCCGCTGCTCGACGACATCTGATCCGGCACGCCCACCGGCGCGAATGCGGCGGGCAGACACCGCCCACCGTCGGTCAGAGGCGCGGCTGGTAAAGGGAGGGAATCTGTGCCCGCGTCGCGGTCTTTTCGGCGTCCGTCGACAGCATCAGTGCCTTGCGGTACTCGGCCAGCGCTTTGGTTTCGTCCTTGACCTCGGCCACGGATGCATAGATGTTGCCGGCCTTGAGCGCACCGTCGACCGCGGTGTTCGGCCAGCCTTTGGTGCGCAGTTCGAGCGCCTTGAACGCCAGTGGCCAGTCTTTTGCGCGGGCGGCCAGCACATAGGCGGCGTTGATCAGGTCCACGTCATACGTCCCAGCTTCGACCAGCGCTTTTGCCTTTTTCAGCGCCTCGGGCTCCTGTCCGGTGCGGCTGAGCAGGATCACTTCCAGCGAGTTGACCGAGGTGGCTTTGGGCTGCAGCGCCTTGGCGCGGGCCAGCACCTCCAGCGCCTTGTCGTTCTGGCCCAGCTGGGCGTAGCCGCGCGCCACGTTGGACATGATGGCCACCACGTAGGGACGGGAGCTGAGCACCGACTCCCACACCCAGACGGCGTTTTTCCAGTCGCCCCATTTGGCCATCTCGTCGGCCACCATCGGCGTGATCTTGCGGTAGTGCGGGTTGATGTCGGTGCCTTCCTTGATCAGCGTCAGCATCTCGCGCTTGGTCTTGTCCCATTTGGGGTTGTTCGGGTCGCCCGACTGCGAAATCGCCATCGACAGCTTGACCGCCTTGACGATCTTGGCCTCGCAGGCCGCTGCCTGCTGCGTGATGTAGGCGGCCAGCGCCAGGCAGACCATCAGGCTCACCGCCAGCACCTGCGAATACGCCGGCTGCCAGGGCACCCGCGTCGCCGCCAGCACACTGCGATAGCCCAGACGTGCGTCCGACGCCGCCAGAATGGCCAGCGCCAGCGCAAAAATGGCACCGGTGGACGCCATGCGCCACGGAAAACCGGCGTTGCTGACGATCAGGAACATCAGCAGGCTCAGCAGTGTCAACGCCCTGAGCGGCGCCTCGGCCTGCGCCTCGGGGCTGCGGTTGCGCACGGTTTTCCAGGCCGCCGTGCTTAGATACGCCAACAAAGCCAGCAGGAACAGCCAGCCCACCAGCCCGTATTCGGCCAGCAGTTGCAGGATTTCGTTGTGCACGTAGTAGTCGGTCTCGAGTTGTGAGCCTTCGCTCTGGTACAGCGGGATGTCGACTTCCCACGCGCCCGCACCCACGCCGGTGAGCGGCCGCGCCTGGATGATGCGCGCCGTGGCTTTCCACATCACCAGACGGACCGAGAACGAGCGCTCGGTGTACTCCTCGGTCTGCGTCATCGATTTGGATCGGGCAAACGCCCGCTGCAGTGCATTGGCGCCGCGTTGCTCGACCCGGTGCTCTTCGAGCACCTTGGCGTTGCCTGACGGAATCAGTCCCAGGCCCACGATGGTGCCCAGCAGCACCCCGAACAGCAGGATGCGGCTGCCGCTGCTCCAGTGCGCGAACGACAGCTGCTTGCGGTACAGCCACAGCACCACCGGCAGCACCAGCACCATGGCCAGCATGGCCAGCAGCGCGGACCGGGTGCCGGTCATCATGATGGCGACGATGTTGAAACCGGTGGTGAAGGCCAGCAGCGCGATCTGCGCCGACGCCCGGGTGCGCGTGATCAGCAGCACCGAGAACGGCAGCGTGCAGACGGCAAACTCGGCAAAGAAGTTGCGATTGACGAAGGTGGACGCCGGGTTCGGCCCCTGCGGAAAGTACTTGAAGTCCACCCAGAACTGCAGCACCGTCCACAGCGACGCCACCACCGCCCCCCAGTGAATGCCCCACGCCAGCGTCGGTACCCGTTCGCGCGCCAGCGTGTTCAGCCCCAGCCACAGCAGCAGGCTGAAGATGAACCAGCGCACCGCCTCCACCCCGCCCAGGTAGGCGTGTGACCAGACCATGCTGCCCAGCGCGTAGACCATCAACGCCAGCGGCAGCCACATCAGCGCGTGCCAGCGCAGACCATCACGGCGGTTGCGCTGGTGCCAGAACAGCATCAGGCCGGCGCCGAGTGCGCCGAACGAAACGATGACCGATTTCAGCGTGTCCTGCAGCATCTCCTCGTTGGGCACGCCGGCAGCGGGTGCGAGGAACATCATCAGCGCGAGGATCAGCACGGTCCAGTCACCGCGCACGATCTCGGGCGGCAGTATGGCAAGGGCCGCCGGGCGCGGTTGCGGCCGGGCGGGCGTCTCCTTGCCGCTGGTGTCCGGCGCCGAGGCGGCTTCGCCGGGTCGGATGCCGGAGGCCGAGGAGGCTGGGGGATTGCGTTTTTTCTTGGCCATGAATCTAGCTGGAGGCGGATGGGCGCCCGCCCATGCGGGTCGGGCCCGGCTGCGCCGGGCGGCAAACCGGCTATTGTCGCCGCATCAGGCGCCCGAGGCCCGATTGGGCGCCGCCGCTGGCCTACGCCACCGGCCGGGTCGTGAACATTTCCACATGCCGGATGCCTGCTTCGTCAAATTCCGGCCCCCGCGCGGTGAAGCCGTGGCGGGCATAAAAAGCGGCGGCGCTGTGCTGGGCGTGCAGCATCACCTCGCCATCGCCGCGCTGCCAGGCTGCGTCGAGCAGCGTCTGCAGCACGTCGCGCCCCAGGTGCGTGCCGCGCATCACCCGGCTCACCGCCATGCGGCCGATGCGCCCGACGCCCGGCGCGTGCTGCAACAGCCGGCCGGTGGCCAGCGGCTGGCCCAGCCGGTTGACCGCCACCGCGTGCAACGCCATGGCGTCGGCTTCGTCCCATTCCATTTCGATCGGAATCGCCTGCTCCTGCAGGAACACCTCGGTTCGCACCAGCGCCGCCATCTCGCCCAGCTGTGACCACGGGCCGGTCTGGACAGTGACCACGCTGCGCCCGGCCTCGAAGTCTTCCAGGATGGCGCGCAGCAGCGCAGGCACCGGGCGCGAGGTCTGCGTCGCCGGGTCGGCAAACACATAGACCAGCTCGCCGGTGATCAGCAACTGGTCGCCGCGAAAGATCGCGCCGTCGAACACCATCGACGAGCGACCGATGCGGGCGCACTTCATCGCCACGTCGAGCTGGTCGTCGGCCCTTGCCGAAGCGTGAAACTCCACCGTCGCCTTCTTCACGTACAGGTCGCCGTCGAGCTTTTGCATGGCCGACTCGTAGGGCAGTCCGAGCGCCCGCCAGTAATCGGCGATGGCGGTGTCGAAGTACATCAGGTAATGCGCGTTGAAGACGATTTTCTGCATGTCCACCTCGGCCCAGCGCACGCGCAGGCGGTGGAAAAAGTGGAAATCCTGACGGTTCATGGTTCAAGCCTCCTGGAATTGCGGGTCAGTGATTGCCAAAGGCGCGGCGCAGGGCGCGGGCGGCGTCGTTGTGGGCGGTGAGTGCCTCGGGAATCGCGCGGCCCATCTTGATGAAATCGTGCACCACGCCCCGGTAGATTTCCAGCTCCACCGGCACGCCGGCGCTGCGCAGGCGGTCGGCGAACCGCACGCCCTCGTCCACCAGCGGGTCGCATTCGGCCAGACCCATCCAGACCGGCGCCACGCCGTCGAGGTCGCGCGGGTGGCCGCTGTCGTCAACGCCATCGAGCGGCGCAAAGCGCCAGTCGGTGCGGTCCTTTTCGCTGCGCAGGTAATGGCCGAAAAAGTAGCGGATGTGCGCCGCTTCCAGCAGGAAGCCATGCGCAAAGTCGTGGTGCGAAGGCGTATCAGTACCGCTGGCGCAGCCGGGGTAGAACAGCAGCTGCAGTGCCAGCGGCCAGCCGGCGTCGCGCGCCATCAGCGCCGCCACCGCGGCCAGCGTGCCACCGGCGCTGTCGCCGCCGACGGCCAGCCGCTGGCCGTCCAGGCCGAGAGTGGCCGCGTTCTCGCGCAGCCAGGCCAGGCTGTCCCAGGCGTCGTCGACCGCCGTGGGGAATTTATGCTCGGGCGCCAGCCGGTAGTCCACCGACAGCACGGCGCAGTGCGCCAGATGCGCCAGATGCCGGCACAGCACGTCGTAGGCGGCGGTGCTGCCGATGGTGAAGCCGCCGCCATGAAAGAACAGCAGCACCGGCAGCAGGCCATCGGCCGGCAGCGCCGGCGCCACCAGCCGGGCCGGAATCGGATGGCCGTCGCGGGCGGCCAGCGTGAGCGTCTCGTCCCGGGCCAGCTTGTGCGCCTTGAGCTCCAGCACACCGGCGCCCGCCTCGTAGGCGGCGCGGGCCTGCACCGGCGTCAGCGCGTGCAGCGGCGGGTGGCCGGCGCGGGCGATGCGCTCGAGCACGCCGCGCATGGCCGGCGTCAGCAGGGCCCGCGGGTTGCGGTGGTGACTCATGTTGGGGGGCGGCTTCGTTACAGTAGAAGTCCTGCATCGTACAAGGGACCCGCCATGGCTTTCATCTATTACGTGACACAAGTTCAGCTCGACTTCGGCGCCGTGAAGCTGCTGCAACAGGAGTGCGAGCGCGTGGGCATCACCCGCCCGCTGATCGTGACCGACGCCGGCGTCAAGGCCGCCGGTGTGCTGCAAAAGGCGCTGGACGCCCTGCCCGGCTTGCCGGTGGCCGTGTTTGACCAGACGCCCTCGAACCCGACCGAAGCCGCCGTGCGCGCCGCCGTCGAGGTCTACAAGGCCCACCAGTGCGACGGCCTGATAGCGGTGGGCGGCGGATCGGCCATCGACTGCGCCAAGGGCGTGGCGATTGCGGCCACGCACGAAGGCCCGCTGACGCACTACGCCACCATCGAAGGCGGCTCGCCCCGCATCACCGAGCGCGTGGCGCCGCTGATTGCGGTACCCACCACCAGCGGCACCGGCAGCGAAGTGGCGCGCGGCGCCATCATCATCGTCGACGACCACCGAAAACTGGGCTTCCACAGCTGGCACCTGGTGCCAAAAACCGCAATCTGCGACCCCGAGCTGACGCTCGGCCTGCCGCCGATGCTGACCGCTGCGACCGGCATGGACGCGATTGCCCATTGCATGGAAACCTTCATGGCGCCGGCCTTCAACCCGCCGGCTGACGGCATCGGGCTGGACGGTCTGGCGCGCGGCTGGGCCCACATCGAACGCGCAACGCGCGACGGCAGCGATCGCGAGGCGCGGCTGAACATGATGAGCGCCTCGATGCAGGGTGCGATGGCCTTCCAGAAAGGCCTGGGCTGCGTGCATTCGCTCAGCCACAGCCTGGGCGGCGTCGACCCCCGCCTGCACCACGGCACGCTCAACGCCATGTTCCTGCCGGCGGTGATCCGCTTCAACGCCGCCGCCGAGTCGATGGTGAAAGACCGGCGGCTGGACCGCATGGCGCACGCCATGGGGCTGGGGTCGGGCAGCGACGTGCCGGATGCCATCCGCGACATGAACGCCCGCCTGGGCCTGCCCAGCGGCCTGGCGGCGATGGGAGTTTCCGAGGCTCAGTTCGACGCGGTGATCAAGGGCGCGATGGCCGACCACTGTCACAAGACCAATCCGCGCATCGCGACACCCGAGGAATACCGGCAGATGCTGTGCGACAGCCTTTGACGCGGCGCAGCGTGGCCAATCTCAGGCTGGAACACGCCCCCAGCAAGTCCTGAATTGATAGCTAATTGTGGCCGGTTGGCGATGGGAGGCGGCGCAAAAGACTCTGAAAATCGGCTAAAGAACAGCGTTTGGGCTGCTCCGAGCCGGTGTGGTGGCGCCTGCGGACATCTGAGCGGGCCTCTTGAGCCCTAGTTTTCGGATGTTTTCAGCCTCTTCCCAGCGACGGATGGGCCTGAGCCGCTATGGTTCCTGATGGTCGATCTTGGGACGTTTACCCCGCCCGACCGCGCCGACAGGCCAGTGCCTGGTAGCCCGACTTAGTGCATAAGGTAGACATTTGACAATCTATTTGTCTTGCATTAGACTAATATTAGTGTATTTTTCTAAATCTATCATGCCAAATCCGAACCTCCTCAGCGAACTCAAGGACACGCTCAAGAAGGCAGCCTTTCAGGTGGTCAATAAAGCTGAGCCCCAGGAAACGCATGCCCTCCTCGTCGAGGCTTTGGTCATCGTGTCGCGACTTGAACATCGCGAGCACGAACCAAGCCCCCCCAGAGCAGCAGACGAAGCGACTGTCTCGTCGGTTGCCGTAGCGGCAAGTGGATGCGGAAACTTGTCGCTGGCAGAAGTGAATGAAGTCAAGAAAGTCCGAAACCGCTTGCGACTGTGGAGCCGTAGGCCACAGCAAATCAATGCGCGCATCCTCACCGCCTTTCTGAACCTTCGACGCTCAGGATTGACCCACATTACCGAGCAGAGTCTGCGCAGCGAACTTCCTTCCGACTTACCGTTCGACAGCAACTATGCCCAAATGAAGATCATTGCCGATCGAAATCATGGCAAGGTCTTCGAAACGGACGGCGACCAAGTCTCAATTTGGGCGCCGGTAGAGGCCGATGTTCGGGAGTTTGAAAGGCAAACGTTCGGAAGTTGAGCCAAACGCGCGCGGCTCAGCTCGAACGTTCGGCGACTGAAAGGAAGCGAGATATGACACCAGGCTCAACCGTATTTCGAGAGTGTTCAGCCTGCGGCAAGCATATTGCCCAACACACCATCAACTCAGGAAACACCTTAGGTGCCCGCTTCTGGACCGACGGAAAGCGAGATGCCCCCATGCTTCCCGACCAACCATGGCTTGTAAAGTGCCCTCACTGCTCTTCCCTTGTTTGGATTGATGAGCAGATGCAGGTCGGCGAAATTGAACCATGGGGGCCCCGAGGCGAAGGCTTTACCAAGTTCACGGACGCCCTACCAGCATCTGCGCCGACGCTTCGCGAATACAGCGCATGCCTACTGGCTGGAGTCGAGGCAGGCGATAAAGAACGCTATGTGCGCCTCCGCACTTGGTGGGCGGGGAACGATGCTCGTCGCAACGGCGTTCACCACACGCCACTGACGGAGGTTGAGACCGCGAACCTCCTTGCATTCTCGGCACTCCTCAACGAGAAGGAGGACAACGATCGCCTTATGAAGGCCGAAGCGTTACGGGAACTGGGCATGTTCGAGGAAGCTGAAGGGCTCTTGGCAACGCAGTTTCAAAAGGAACTGATGGAAGCGATCGGGATCATCCGCAGGTTGAACAAGAGTCGGAATTCGGTAGTCGCCGAGATGAAATTCAGATAGCCGCAACTTGAAATATCCTGCGCAAGGCAGTCGATTCAACCGACCGTAAGAGTAGCGATTGGAGCGTTGCTCCGCGCCAACCAACCATTCACAACGGCCC
>JACSRS010000022.1 GCA_014879655.1 Burkholderiaceae bacterium | reverse complement strand
TGGGGCGGAATCGAACCACCGACACGCGGATTTTCAATCCGCTGCTCTACCAACTGAGCTACCGGGCCAAGACTTGAATTATAGCAGGCTGGAGCGACCGATTTCCCGCGCTTCAAGCATCGTCAGGACTGGCGCTTTCCGCGCGACAGGTCCACACCGAGCTGCTTGAGCTTGCGGTACAGGTGCGTGCGCTCCAGACCGGTCTTTTCGGCCACGCGGGTCATGGAGCCGCCTTCCTTGGCGAGGTGGAACTCGAAGTAGGCCTTTTCGAATTCGTCCCGGGCGTCGCGCAGTGGCTTGTCCAGGTCGAAGTTCTGGCGCCCAACGGGGCCCAGATCCTGCACCACCGGCAAGGGCTGGCCACCGGTCATGGCGGCCTCGACGGTGAGGTCGGATGAGACCTGTGCAGCCGCAACGCCGAGCATGAGCTTGCGGGCACTTTCGCGCGCCAGGCCTTGCTCCACCGCCTTCAGCAGCTTTTGCAGCGTGATGGGTTTTTCCAGAAAGGCGTGGGCACCGATGCGGGTGGCTTCAACGGCCGTGTCGATGGTGGCATGGCCGCTCATCATGATGACCGGCATGCTGAGAAGACCGTTGGTGGACCACTCTTTGAGCAGCGTCACGCCATCGGTGTCGGGCATCCAGATGTCCAGCAGGACCAGATCGGGGCGGGAGCGCGCACGAGCTGCGCGCGCCTGCGCGGCGTTCTCAGCCAGTTCGACGTTGTGTCCCTCATCGTTCAGGATTTCGGACAGCAGGTCACGAATGCCCAGCTCGTCGTCGACCACCAGAATGTTTGCCATGGTTGCTGCGTGTGTCTCTTGTGTAGGTGATCGCGTCCGTCAGGTTGCCCGCGCGTTTCCCATGGCGAATGATAGCGACACTTGCGCGCCGACAATATTTCCATCCTGCACGCGGTTGGACAGATCAACGCGGGCTCCGTGCTCATCAGCGATCTTCTTGACCACCGCCAGGCCCAGTCCGGTGCCCCGCGCCTTGGTGGTGACATAAGGCTCGAAGGCGCGCTTGAGAATGTTCTCGGGGATGCCGCATCCCTGATCGGTCACGATCAGGCGCACCCGCTGGCTGGCTGGCACCCACTGTGTCCGTATCAGCACCCTGCGGTCGCCTTCTCCTGGCGGCGCCGACTCGGTGGCGTCCTGAGCGTTCTGCAGCAGGTTGTGGATCACTTGCCGCAGTTGCTGGGCGTCGCCATGGATCAACGGGCAGGCGGGGTCAAGTTCCGAGCGCACCATGGCACTGTCTTCACCTGGCTCGCTGCCGTAGAGGTGCAGCACATCCTGCACGACCTGGTTGATGTCCAACGGTTTGAGCTCGGCGGCCGGCAGACGCGCGTAATCGCGGAACTCGTTGACCAGTCGTTTCATGGCATCCACCTGGTCAACGATGGTCTTGACGGACTTTGCGACCACGGCTTGTTCGGGCGGTTCAAGCTTGCCTTGCAGCTTGCGCTCCAGCCGCTCGGCCGACAGCTGGATGGGCGTCAGCGGGTTCTTGATTTCGTGGGCCAGCCGGCGAGCCACTTCACCCCAGGCACGTGCGCGCTGGGCCGAAACGATTTCGGAAATATCGTCGAACACGAGCAACCGGGTCTGATCCGGCAACAGCGCGCCGCGCGCCACCAGCGTGACCGAATCGTGCGAATCGTTGAATGCCTGCGACTGCAGCTCGAAAGACTGCTGCCAGTGATCAAGTCCATGCTGCGCGTGTTCACCCTGAAACGACTGAAACTGCGCCATCACGCTGGCTGAAAAGGCTTCCAGACTGGGGATGGAAGCGAGCGGGCGCCCCTCGCAGGCGGCCAGCGGGGCGCGCAAGATGCGTGTGGCGCCTGGGTTCGACGACAGCACGATGCCCTGGTCGTCGAGCACGATGACGCCGGCCGTGAGGTTGTCCAGAATGGTCTGGAGGTTCGCTCTGGCGTGGTCCAGCTGGGCCATGCTGTGCTCGACTGCGCCCCGGGCGTCGGCCAGTTGCTGCGTCATTTCGGCGAACGAACGGGTCAGCCCGCCCAGTTCATCCTTTCCCTGCAGCACCTTCTTGGGCGTCAGGTCGCCGCCCGCCACCTGACGCACGCCTTCGGCGAGCAGCAGCAACGGACGCGCCAGCTGATTGCCCAGCACGACTGCCAGCAGCACAGCGCCAAAGACGGCCAGAAACAGGCTCAGGGTCAGCGTCCCGATGTACATGCGCCGCAGCCCCTGCCGCGCCAGCGACCGCTGCTGGTATTCACGGTTGGCTTCCTGCACCGCATAGGCATCGGCCACCAGTGTGGGCGGCAATAACTGCGTGACCTGCAGGAAGCGCGGCTCGGTCAGCAGTCCGATGTTGGGCGTGGCGACCACCGCCAGCGCCATCACCCGGGCATTGGCCCTTGACGCGGGGACGGACTCGTCCAGCCCTTCCAGATTGGCCACCACCTGGCGGGCGCGTGCAGTGCGGAACTGCTGCGCCGTCGGTTTTTCCGGCACCAGCGTAAAGCGCGATTGCCCGGCACTTGAGATGACATTACCCGTGCCGCTCCACAGCACCACATCGCTGGCGTTGAGCTGCTCGCGCAGGCGTTCCAGCACCAGCGGCGCGCCTCCGTCGCTGACGTTGGACAACTGCGCCGCGGCCGCACGCGCCTTGCTGGAAAGATCGTTGCTCAGGGCGTCCAACGAGGTGCGCCCCAGGTTCAGGCCGGCCGCCAGTGCGCCTTCGACCTTGACATCAAACCAGCTCTCGATCGACCGCGAGACGAACTGGTAGGAGACCACATAGATCAGCATCCCCGGCAGCACGCCGACCAGCGCAAAGATAGCCGCCAGCTTGATCAACAGGCGGCTGCCGAACCGTCCCCGCCGCAGCCGGATCAGCAGGCGCACCGCTGCCCAGACAATGATCAGCAGCAACAGGCCTGCCACGACCACGTTGAGCACGAACAGCCGGGCATAGTTGCGCTCATAGAGCTCACGATTGTTGGTGGCCTGCGTCAACAGCAGCAGCAGCACCAGGCCCAGCGCCGCGATGGCCACGACGCCCACCAGCAACAGCAGGCGATACCCGCGTGACTGCCGCGGATCGGTCAGCGCCGCATGGGCCAGGGGCTCCATTACTTGAGCATCTCCGCTGTCAGGCGAATGCTGCGAGCGGCCGAAAGCGCCCATTCCGCCTGCCCGGCTGTGCCGATCTGCACCGGCTGGGGCATCTGGGACATATCCAGCTTGAAGCGGAACTCGACCGTCTGCCGCGCATCCGCATCAAACACCGAAGCGTCGGCGATGCGCCAGCGCGCAATGCGCTGAAGGGCGTGAAGTGCCTCCTGCAAGGAGTCGAATTGCTGGCTGAAATTCACACCCAGACCGGCGTTGCCGATCGGCTCGGGCGAGGTCTGCAGCCGCCAGCGCCGCGACAACGGCTGATAGGCCAGGCGCAGATAGCGAGATGCAGCGGCCACCTTGCGGTCGTACCAGTACCAGCGTTCGCGCAGCACATCCGACTCCATCACGAAGTACATCGCGATGCCCTTGTTCAGCGCCTCCTCGACAATCAGCGGCAACTCCAGCCTGATCTGGGCTGAAAGGTACAGGCCGTCGTCGACGCGTTCCAGCCGCATCTGCGTGATCTCCAGCGGCGCTTGGGCGCGGGCGATGGGCACAAGGCCCGCCAGCAGCGCCAGGCAAATCGCCATCAGCCACCGCTCAGCGCGGAAGCTTCTCCAGCAGTGCGTAAAAAAATCCGTCATGGTCAACCGGTTCATTGTCCGGGACTGCGTCTGGAGTCGCCCCATTCCGGGGCATTAAATGCCCGGGTGACGGCAGCAAGTGGGCGTCTTTGTTGTTTGCAACAAACGTTTCAACGCGCTCACTTCCTTCTTCGCGAAAGACCGAGCAGGTGCAGAAAAGCAGCTGCCCCCCCACTTTGAGCAACGGCCACAGCCTTTCGAGCAGCTTCGATTGCTGCGCGGCAAGCTGCGGCACGTCGGTTTCCCTGCGCATCCAGGGAATGTCCGGATGACGGCGAACGATGCCCGATGCGGTGCAGGGTGCGTCCAGCAGAATGGCATCGAACGGCTCGCCGTCCCACCAGGATTTCGGCTGGGCGGCATCCGCCGCCAATATGCGCGCCTGCAACTGCAGGCGCTGCAGATTTTGCGAAATGCGTTCGCAGCGCGACGGGTCGATATCCAGGGCGGTGACCCGGCCAACGCCGAGTTCAAGCAGGTGTGCAGTCTTGCCGCCCGGTGCCGCGCAGGCGTCCAGCACGTTGAGCGAAGACCGATCTGGCCACCGCCCCAGCAGCAACGGCGCGGCCATCTGTGCCGCGCCATCCTGCACCGAAAACCGGCCCTCTGAAAATCCGGGAATGGCCTGAACCGGCATGGGGCGTTCAAGCATTACGCCGAATTCACCCATCGCCTGCGCGCCGATGCCGGTATCCAGCAACGTTTGCAGGAAGACATCCACCGGCGTCTGCCGGCAGTTGACGCGCAACACCATCGGCGCCTGATGAGCGCCGGCGCTGGCGACCGCTTGCCAGCGCCCCGGGTGGTCGCGCTGCAGCCGCTGAATCCACCAGGGCGGGAGGTTCCAGCGCGCGGTCGGGTCGCTAGCCGACTGCTCCACCAGCGCCTCGCGCTCTCGCAGGAAGCGGCGCAGACAGGCGTTGAGAAACGCCGCCTGCCCCCGCAGCGCATGGTCACGCGTCGCCGCTTCAACGGTCTGGTCTACCAGCGTATGGGGTGCGTAGGGCGCATCTTCGACGCGCCAGCCGAGCGCCAGCGCCAGGCACAGCAGCGCGTCGGCCGGCGCAGGCGGTGCGCGGCGCGCCAGCAGCGCCCGCAATGCCTGGGCCCGACCCAGGTTGCGCAGGGCCTGATAGGTGAGTGCCTGGACCGCTGGGCGCAATTCTCCGTCGACCCGATCCAGCTGCGGCGTCAGCGCACGGCCTGCGCGCAGGCCGGCGAGAACCCGCGCGCTGGCGGCCAGCTGGCGCCACAGTGGCGTAACGGTGGTGGTCATATCGGCGCCTCCAGCCTGGTGTTCACGGCCAGCCCGACCGGAAGAAACGCGACCGCCGGACTGAATCGGAAAAGCTGCGCCAACAGCAGCGCCGGAAACTCGGCAATCGCTCTGTTGTAAGCCTGCACCGCTGCGTCGTGCAGCTGGGCCGCGCCGATCGCCTGCTCGGCCTGCCGCTGCAGGCGGGCGCTGACCGCTGCAGGAACCGCATGGCGCGCGACACCCTCATCGCCTTCGCCCCGCCAGCATCGCTGCAGGGCGATCTGCGCTGCCGACAGTGCTTCCATGGTCTGTGCATGCAGCGGCTCGGCCCGCGCTGCCGCGAGTGCCTGGGCAAACTGGTCGGCGGCTGTCGTCAGGGCTGACCAGTCCGCCGTCGGCACCGCTCCGGCGTCACCGCCCGGCAGGTCCATCTCGGCCGGCGCCGACGCCTGGATCAGCGCGGGCTGTACCGCCAGCAGGTTGTCGAGCGCGGCGAACGCCCTCAGCACGGCCGCGCGCAAGCGCACCAGGCGGTTGTAGGCGCCGACCGCCCAGAAGAAGATGAAACCGGCCGCGATCAGCGCGATCAGGGAACCACTCATGCGGACATCAATTTCAAAGAGGGGGGCAACCCGTCAAAATGGCAAAATTTCCATGAAAAACGCCCAAAGCCAGCGTCAACTGGACATTGGGCGCTATCGATCGAGGACTATTCAGCTCATTCGGCTGAGGCTGCCTCACCACTGGCGGTCGATTCGGCGGCTTCCCCTGCGCTGGCCAGTTCGGCCGCTTCGGCTTCGGCAATGGCGCGGCGCTCGGCGTCGTCCATCAGATCCTTGGCCTTGCGTGCCTGGTGGTAAGCCATACCGGTGCCGGCGGGGATCAGGCGACCGACGATGACGTTTTCCTTCAGTCCGCGCAGCTCGTCACGCTTGCCCATGATCGCTGCTTCGGTCAGCACACGGGTCGTCTCCTGGAACGACGCGGCGCTGATGAAGCTGTCAGTGGACAACGATGCCTTGGTGATACCCAGCAGCAGGTTGGTGTAGGTTGCCGGAATCTTGCCCTCGGCGCGCAGCGCGTCGTTCGTATCCAGCATTTCCGAGCGCTCGACCTGCTCGCCGCCGATGTAGCTGGAGTCGCCAGGATTGTCGACCACCACACGACGCAACATCTGGCGCACGATGACCTCAATGTGCTTGTCGTTGATCTTCACACCCTGCAGGCGGTAGACGTCCTGCACCTCGTCGACGATATAGCGCGCAAGTTCTTCAACGCCCAGCAGGCGCAGGATGTCCTGCGGATCGGCCGGCCCGTCGACGACGGATTCGCCCTTGTTGACGACCTGCCCCTCGTGCACCAGGATGTTTTTCTCCTTGGGAATCAGTTCGTCCCAGACCTTGCCTTCCGGATCGGTGATCTGCAGGCGAACCTTGCCTTTGGTCTCCTTGCCGAACGACACGGTGCCGGTCATTTCGGCCAGCATGCCCTTGTCTTTCGGGCTGCGGGCTTCGAACAGCTCTGCCACACGCGGCAGACCGCCGGTGATGTCTCGCGTTTTCTGGCCTTCCACCGGAATACGGGCAAGCACTTCGCCGGGGCCGACGTCCATGCCGTCCCGCACCTGCACCAGCGCACCGATCGGGAAGCCGATGGTCACCGAGTGGTCGGTGCCGGGGATCTTGACTTCGTTGCCCGAGGCGTCGATCAGCTTGACCTGCGGGCGCACCACTTTCGCTGCGCCGCGGCGCTTGGGATCGATCACGACGAGCGTGGACAGACCGGTGACGTCGTCCACCTGCTTGGCGACCGTCAGTCCTTCCTCGACGTTCTCGAACTTCGCGCGGCCGGCAAACTCGGTGATGATCGGGCGCGTCAGCGGGTCCCAGTTGGCCAGGATGGTACCGGCCTTGATCGACTGGTCGGCCTTGACCGTCAGCGTCGCGCCATAGGGCACCTTGTGGCGCTCGCGCTCGCGGCCGTGCTCGTCGTGCAGCACGATTTCACCGGAGCGCGCAATCACCACCAGTTCACCCTTGCTGTTGGTGACGTAGCGCATCGTCGCGTTGAAGCCGATGATGCCGGAGGACTTGGCCTCGACACTGGAGGCAATCGCCGCACGGGATGCCGCGCCGCCGATGTGGAAAGTCCGCATCGTCAGCTGGGTGCCGGGTTCACCGATCGACTGGGCGGCGATCACGCCGACCGCTTCGCCGCCGTTGATCAGACCGCCGCGACCCAGGTCACGGCCATAGCACTTGGCGCATATCCCAAAGCGGGTTTCGCAGGTCAATGCGGTGCGCACGCGCACTTCGTCGACGCCCTCGGCTTCCAGCAGATCCAGCGCGTCTTCGTCCAGCATCTCGCCGGCCTTGATGAGCACGGACTGGGTTTCCGGATGCAGCACGTCATCGGCCGTGGTGCGGCCCAGAACGCGGTCACGCAGGGACTCGATCACCTCGCCGCCTTCGACAATTGCGCGCATCTGCGAACCCTGTTGGGTGCCACAGTCCTGTTCGGTCACGACCAAATCCTGCGTCACGTCGACCAGACGACGGGTCAAGTAGCCCGAGTTGGCGGTTTTCAGCGCAGTATCGGCCAGACCTTTTCGGGCGCCGTGGGTCGAAATGAAGTACTGCAGCACGTTCAAGCCTTCACGGAAGTTGGCCGTGATGGGCGTCTCGATGATGGAGCCGTCAGGCTTGGCCATCAGGCCACGCATGCCGGCCAGCTGGCGGATCTGGGCAGCCGATCCACGCGCGCCGGAGTCGGCCATCATGTAGATTGAGTTGAACGACTCCTGGTCGACTTCGTTGCCATGGCGGTCGGTCGTCTTCTGCTTGGCCAACTGGGCCATCATGACCTTGGAGACTTCGTCACCAGCCTTGCCCCAGATGTCAACCACCTTGTTGTAGCGCTCGCCCGAGGTCACCAGACCGGAAACGTACTGCTGTTCGATCTCGCGCACTTCTTTTTCCGAGCGCTCGATGATGCTGACCTTTTCGCGCGGCACCAGCATGTCGTCGATGCAGATGGATATGCCCGATTTGGTTGCCAGACGGAAGCCGTTTTGCAAAAGTTTATCGGCGAACACCACGGTCTCTTTCAGCCCGCACTTTCGGAACGAGACGTTGATGAGCTTGGAGATTTCCTTCTTCTTCAGCGCCTTGTTGATGTTGGAGAACGGCAGTCCCTTGGGCAGGATCTCGCTGAGCAAGGCCCGCCCGACCGTGGTCTCGACGAGGCTGACCGATGGGGTGAATTCACCGGTCGTCTTGTCCTTGGTGTACTCGGTCAGCCGCACCGTGATGCGGGCGGCAAGTTCAACCTGTCCGGCGTCAAGCGCGCGTTGCACCTCCCCGGTGTCAGAAAACACCAGCCCTTCGCCGCGCGCGTTGATACGCTCGCGGGTGGCGTAGTACAGCCCAAGCACCACGTCCTGCGATGGCACGATGGAGGGTTCGCCGTTGGCCGGGAACAGAATGTTGTTGGAGGCGAGCATCAGCGTGCGTGCTTCCATCTGGGCTTCCACCGACAGCGGCACATGAACCGCCATCTGGTCACCGTCGAAGTCGGCGTTGAAAGCAGCGCACACCAGTGGATGCAGCTGGATGGCTTTGCCTTCGATCAGAATGGGCTCGAAAGCCTGAATGCCCAGCCGGTGCAACGTGGGCGCCCGGTTCAACATCACCGGGTGTTCCTTGATCACCTCTTCCAGGATGTCCCAGACCACCGGCGTGCCGGATTCAACTTCTTTCTTGGCAGCCTTGATGGTGGTGGCAATGCCCATGGCTTCGAGGCGGGCGAAGATGAACGGCTTGAACAGCTCCAGCGCCATCAGCTTGGGCAGGCCGCACTGGTGCAGCTTGAGCGTCGGGCCGACGGTAATCACCGAACGGCCGGAGTAGTCCACCCGTTTGCCCAGCAGGTTCTGGCGGAAACGGCCGCTCTTGCCCTTGATCATGTCGGCCAGCGACTTGAGTGCCCGCTTGTTCGCACCCGTCATGGCCTTGCCGCGGCGACCGTTGTCCAGCAAGCTGTCCACGGCTTCCTGCAACATCCGCTTTTCGTTGCGGGCAATGATTTCCGGCGCCTTCAGTTCCAGCAGGCGGCGCAGCCGACTGTTGCGGTTGATGACGCGGCGGTACAGGTCGTTCAGGTCGGAGGTGGCAAACCGGCCGCCGTCGAGCGGCACCAGCGGACGCAGGTCGGGCGGCAGCACCGGCAGCACGTCCAGCACCATCCACTCGGGCTTGATGCCCGACTTCTTGAACGCTTCCAGCACTTTCAGGCGCTTGGCGTTCTTCTTGACCTTGACTTCGGAACCCGTCAGGTCGCCGCGCAGGCGCTCGATGGACAGGTCAAGATCGATACCCTGCAGCAGTTCCTTGATGCCCTCGGCGCCCATCTTCGCGACGAATTCGTCGCCGTATTCCTTGCGCTTGGCGTCATGGTCGTCCTCGGACATGATGCTGAACTTCTTCAGCGGCGTCATGCCGGGATCGGTCACCACGTAGGCTTCGAAGTACAGCACGCGCTCGATGTCGCGCAGCGTCATGTCGAGCACCAGGCCCAGGCGCGACGGCAGCGATTTGAGGAACCAGATGTGGGCGCAGGGTGCCGACAGGTCGATGTGACCCATGCGCTCGCGGCGCACCTTGGTCTGGGTGACTTCAACGCCGCACTTTTCGCAGATCACGCCGCGGTGCTTCAGACGTTTGTACTTGCCGCACAGGCATTCGTAGTCCTTGATCGGGCCAAAGATCTTCGCGCAGAACAAGCCGTCGCGCTCGGGCTTGAAGGTGCGGTAGTTGATGGTCTCGGGCTTCTTCACTTCGCCGAATGACCACGAACGGATTTTCTCCGGCGAGGCCAGGCCGATCTTGATGGCATCAAAGTGCTCATCAGGCGTGAATTGCTTGAACAGGTCGAGTAGTGATTTCATGTTCCGGATCCTTGTTCTGTTCCGCGATTAAGAGCGCTCAAGCTCGATGTCGATGCCGAGCGATCGGATTTCCTTGACCAGCACGTTGAACGATTCGGGCATGCCCGCTTCGATGGAGTGCTCGCCCTTGACGATGCTCTCGTACACCTTGGTACGTCCCTGCACGTCGTCGGATTTCACGGTCAGCATTTCCTGCAACACATAGGAGGCGCCGTAGGCTTCCAGCGCCCAGACTTCCATCTCGCCGAAACGCTGGCCGCCGAACTGCGCCTTGCCGCCCAGCGGCTGCTGCGTCACCAGCGAGTACGGGCCGGTGGAGCGCGCGTGCATCTTGTCGTCGACCAAGTGATGCAGCTTCAGGAAGTGCATGTAGCCGATCGTCGTGGGCCGCTCGAAGGCGTCGCCCGTGCGTCCGTCGAACAGGTACGCCTGGGTGCGCGCAGGCGTCAGGCCTTTTTGCTTGACGACTTCATCCGGATAGGCCAGCTTGAGCATGGCCCGGATTTCCTCTTCAGACGCGCCGTCGAACACCGGCGTTGCAAAAGGAACGCCCGTTGTCAGGTGGCTGGCCATTTCCAGCAGTTCAGCGTCGGACAGCTTGGAGAGGTCTTCCTTGCGGCCGGTGCCGTTGTAGAAATCTTCCATGAACTGGCGCAGTTCGCTCACGCGCGCTTCCTTCTGAAGCATGTCGCCGATGCGCTGGCCGATGCCTTTGCCGGCCCAGCCCAGGTGCACTTCCAGCACCTGACCGACGTTCATCCGCGATGGCACACCCAGCGGGTTGAGCACGATATCGCATGGCGTTCCGTCTGCCATGTAGGGCATGTCTTCGACCGGGACGATCTTGGACACCACACCCTTGTTGCCGTGACGGCCAGCCATCTTGTCGCCCGGCTGCAGGCGCCGCTTGACGGCAAGGTAAACCTTGACCATTTTCAGAACGCCGGCTTGCAATTCGTCGCCCTGCGTCAGCTTCTTGCGCTTTTCCTCAAAAGCGAGGTCGAAACTGTGGCGGGTCTGATCCAGCGAGTTCTTGATGCTTTCGAGTTGCGCAGCCACTTCGTCATCGGCAACGCGGACGTCAAACCAGTGGAAGCGGTCAACCGATGCCAGATAGGCCTTGTCGATCTTCGTGCCTTTCGCCAGCTTCTGAGGGCCGCCGTTGGCGACCTTGCCCACCAGCAGTTTTTCGATCCGGTCAAAGGCGTCGGCCTCGACGATTCGCAGCTGGTCGTTCAGGTCGAGACGGTAGCGCTTGAGCTCGTCGTCGATGATCTGTTGCGCCCGCTTGTCACGCGGAATGCCTTCGCGGGTGAACACCTGCACGTCGATGACGGTGCCCTGCGAACCCTGGTCAACCCGCAGCGAGGTGTCTTTCACGTCGGAAGCCTTCTCGCCGAAGATGGCCCGCAGCAGCTTTTCTTCGGGTGTGAGGGTCGTCTCGCCCTTGGGCGTGACCTTGCCGACCAGCGTATCGCCGGGCTGCACTTCAGCGCCCACGTAAATGATGCCCGACTCGTCGAGGCGGTTGAGCTGCTGCTCAGACAGGTTGGGAATGTCCCGCGTGATCTCTTCGGCACCCAGCTTGGTGTCGCGCGCCACCACCACCAGTTCTTCGATGTGAATCGATGTGTAGCGGTCTTCGGCGACGACACGCTCGGAGATCAGGATCGAGTCCTCGAAGTTGTAGCCGTTCCAGGGCATGAACGCGATCAGCATGTTCTGGCCGATGGCG
>JACSRS010000010.1 GCA_014879655.1 Burkholderiaceae bacterium | reverse complement strand
AACACGTGATTTCGATACGGCAGCCTACTCAATCCACGTGTTCGCACCCGCCGGCTGAGCAGTTACGCTTTCTGTGCGTTGGCGGTTTTCGACGCACCGCGCCATGCACGCCCGTTTTTGACAAACCCAGACCGGACGGCTAGAATACGGGCCGGGTTGGTTCCCCATTTGCCCTGCTGATCGGCGTCAGCCACCCCCCTCACAATGAACCGTGACGTCGGGGACTCCGAAGCGTTCATTTCACCTGGGCCAGGATTCAGCTATGTCTGCACCATCGGCATCTGACAACGGTCTAGCCAGCCGTCGCACGCCCCTTCAACCGGCCGGGCGCATGCGCACGGGCGGCGGCTTGTCCACCAATCTCAAGCTGTACATCACCCGCCAGGCGACGACGCCTGGGCGCTACGCCTGGGAGCAGACGGTGATGGCCGTGGCCGGCTGGATCCCCACGGTGGCGGGGGTGGCTGTGCGCTCCCTGCTCTACCGATCGATCCTGCACATGGACGGCGTGGCCGCCATCGAGAGCGGGGTGCGGCTGCGCTTTGCCAGCCACATCCACCTGGGCGCAGGCGCCTACATCGACCAGGGCGCGTATCTGCACGCCACGCCGGACGGCATCGCCATCGGCGCGGGCAGCTTTATCATGCACGGCGCGGTGCTGCACGTCTACAATTTCCGCGACCTGCCCCACGCCTTTATCCGCATCGGCCGCGACAGCCTGATCGGCGAGTACAATGTGCTGCGCGGCCAGGGGGGCATCGCTATCGGCGACCGCGTCTACACCGCGCCGCTGGTGCAGCTCCTGGCGGTCAACCACGTCTACGACGATCCGACCCGACCCATGGTGGATCAGGGCATCACGGCCCAGGGGATCGTGGTGGAGGACGATGTTTGGATCGGCGCCGGCGCGATCATCACCGACGGCGTGCGCATCGGCCGCGGCGCGGTGGTGGCGGCCGGCGCGGTGGTGACGGCCGACGTGCCCCCACGCAGTGTGGTGGGCGGCGTGCCGGCGCGGGTGTTGAGAATGATGGATTGATTGGCGCGACGGCGGCTGTCATGCTGAGGGCCGCCGGGCAGGGCGAGATGCGAGGCAGACCCGCTCAGAATGACAGGGTTGGCCGATTCGGGTGCATGAGAGGAAGCTATGACGACACTTTCGGTAGTGATTCCCGCCTTGAACGAAGAGGATGGCATTGCAGCTATCATGCAACGGGTGCTGGCGGTGGCGCCCCAGTTGCCGGCGGCCGGCGTGCAGACGCTGGAGCTGATCGTGGTGGACGATGGCTCCAGCGACAAGACGGCCGACGTGGTGCGCGGCACGCCGGGCGTGACCTTAGTGCAGCATCCGGTCAACCGGGGCTATGGCGCGGCGCTGAAGACCGGCTTTCGCGCGGCCACGGGCGAGCTGCTGGCCTTTCTGGACGCCGACGGCACCTACCCGCCGGAGTATTTTCCGCAGCTCTGCCAGACGCTGCTGAGCGACGGCTACGACATCGTGGTGGGCTCGCGCATGGCCGGGGCCGACAGCGAGATGCCGCTGACCCGGCGCATCGGCAACACGGTCTTTGCCGGCATGATCAGCCTGCTCAGCCGGCAGCGGATCACCGACAGCGCCAGCGGCATGCGGGTCTTTCGCCGCGAGGCGCTGGAGAAGCTCTATCCGCTGCCCGACGGGCTGAACTTCACCCCCATCATGAGCACGCGCGCGCTGCACGAGGATGTGCGCATGGCGGAAGTGCCCATCCCCTACAGCGAGCGGGTGGGCCGCAGCAAGCTGAGCGTGGTGCGCGACGGCACGCGCTATGTGCAGACCATCACCTGGACCAGCCTGTACTACAACCCGGTGCGTCTTCTGGGCGGGCTGGCGCTGCTGGCGCTGGGGCTGGCCGGACTGATCGCCCTGGCCACCTTCCTCGCCCGGCTGATGGGGGTCACAGCGGTGGGGCCGCTGGGCGCGTTTGCGCTCTTC
>JACSRS010000051.1 GCA_014879655.1 Burkholderiaceae bacterium | reverse complement strand
CCGACGGTGCCACCGCGCCCGTGAAACATGCGCAGCTGGATGTCGTGCGAATTGGCCAGCACGTCGAACAGCTCGACCAGCGCGATCTCGGCCCGGTACAGCTCCCAGTTGCTGGTGAAGATGCCGCCGTCCTTGTTGCTGTCGGAATAGCCCAGCATGATGTCCTGCTCGGCGCCCGAGCGCTGAACCATGCCGGCGATGCCGGGCAGCGCGTAGAACCCGCGCATGATGGGGGCGGCGTTGCGCAGGTCTTCGATGGTTTCGAACAGCGGCACGACGATCAGGTCGGTGATGGCGGCTTCATCCAGCGTGCCCCGCAACAGACCCACTTCCTTCTGCAGCAGCAGCACTTCCAGCAGGTCGCTCACCGTTTCGGTGTGGCTGATGATGTAGTGCCGGATCGCCATCGCGCCGTAACGTTCGCGCATGCGCCTGGCGGTCTCGAAGATGGTCAGCTCCGACACGGCGTGAGGTGAATAGCTGGCCCCCATCACCCGCAGCGGCCTGGCGTCGTTGAGCAGGCGCAGCAGCAGCTCGCAGCGCACCGCTTCCGGCAGTTTTTCGTAACCTTTTTCAATGCGGGCCACGGCCAGCAGCTCGGCCACCACCTCCTCGTGCTTGTCCGAGCTTTGCCGCAAGTCGACAGTGGCCAGGTGAAAGCCGAATACTTCCACAGCCCGTACCAGCGGATGCAGGCGCTGGCGGGCCAGTGCCGCGCCGTGATGCGTCAGCAGCGACGATTCGATCACCCGCAGGTCGGCAAGAAAATCTTCGGATCGGGGGTAGGGGTTCTGCGGCGAAACCGCGTGCCGCGCCGCCTCGCCGCCGGTCAACTCCTTCAGCGTGGCGGCCAGCCGGGCGTAGACGCCTGTCAGCGCGCGCCGGTAGGGCTCATCCTGGCGATGCGCGTTGGTGTCGGGCGAGCGTTCGGCCAGTTCCTGCATCTGCGGCGACACATCGATCAGCATCGCCGATACCGAAAGTTCACCGCCGAGCAGGTGGACCTCTGTCAGGTAGTGGCGAAGTGCCAGTTCAGACTGCCGGCGCAGCGCCAGTGTCAGCGTGTCGGCGGTAACGTTGGGGTTGCCGTCGCGGTCGCCACCGATCCACTGTCCCATGCGCAAAAAGGTGGCGACATGGTGACCACCGAGCTCGCGCTCCAGTTCGGCGTACAGCTTCGGGATCTCGCGCAGAAAGGTCGCTTCGTAGTAGCTCAGCGCGTTCTCGATTTCGTCAGCGACCGTGAGCTTGGTGAACCGAAGCAGCCGGGTTTGCCAAAGCTGCATCACGCGCGCGCGCAGCTGCGCTTCATTGGTCGCCAGTTCGCGCGGCGTCAGCATGTCGCGCGGCAGATTGACGGCGGCGGCGCGGGCGCGAATTTCGTCGCGCTCGGTCAGCAGCCGCGCAATGCCGCGTTCGGCGTCAAGGATGCTCTTGCGCTGCACTTCGGTCGGGTGGGCGGTGAGCACCGGAGAGACGTAACTGTGCGCCAGCGCGCCCGAAATGGTCTTAGGTGTGATACCGGCCCAGCGCAGACGCTGCAGCGCAACCTCGATGCTGCCTTCCTGCGTGTTGCCGGCGCGTTCGTGAATGGCGCGGCGGCGGATGTGGTGGCGGTCTTCGGCGAGATTGGCCAGGTGACTGAAATAGGTGAAGGCGCGGATCACGCTGACAGCCTGGTCGCCCGACAGACCTTTGAGCAGCTTTTTCAGGGCTTTGTCGGCCTCGTGGTCCGCGTGCCGGCGAAAAGCAACCGAGAGCTTGCGGATTTTCTCGATCAGTTCGAACGCTTCCGACCCCTCCTGCTCACGAATCACGTCACCCAGAATGCGGCCCAGCAGCCGGATGTCTTCGACCAGCGGGCGTTCGTTGTCGCGGGCCCGGCTGGCGGGGCGCGGGGCTGACGCCGCAGCAGTGGTTTCGGTGGGGGTTTCGGCCGGGTTCATGTCGGGCAGCTCTCGGTTCGGGCAGGGCGCAAGCGCGGGGCGGGCGAAGAGGCACATGCTAGCATCGACGACTGCACCCAATTACCAGACGGTTACACCCTTGTCCCCAGTAAAAACTCCGATCGTGATCGCGACACGCGAGAGCCGCTTGGCCCTGTGGCAGGCGGAGCATGTCAAGGCCTTGCTGACGGCGCGCGGCCACGCGGTCAGCCTGCTGGGCATGACCACGCTGGGCGACCAGATTCTGGATCGCACGCTCAGCAAGGTGGGTGGCAAGGGCCTGTTTGTGAAAGAGCTGGAAGTGGCGCTGGAAGAAGGCCGCGCCGACATTGCCGTGCACTCGCTCAAGGACGTGCCGATGGAGCTGCCCGATGGCTTCGCGCTGGCCTGCGTGATGGAGCGGGAAGATCCCCGCGATGCCTGGGTTTCACCGAACTTCGGGTCTCTGGCTGAATTGCCACCGGGGGCGGTGGTGGGGACGTCGAGCCTGCGACGCACCGTGCTGCTGCGCGCGCTGCGGCCGGACCTGCGCATCGAGCCGCTGCGGGGCAATCTGGACACTCGCCTGCGCAAACTCGACGAAGGCCAGTACGCGGGCATTGTGCTGGCAGCAGCCGGTCTGAAGCGCCTGGGCCTGGGCGCGCGCATTCGCCAGGTTTTCGCCGAAGACCAAATGCTGCCTGCGGCCGGACAGGGTGCACTCGGCATCGAGATCCGCGCGGATCGCGCCGATCTGATGGCAGCGCTGGCACCTTTGGCGCACGCGAACAGCTGGCTGGCGGTCAGCGCCGAGCGTGCTGTCAGCCGCGCCATGGGTGGGAGCTGCTCGATGCCACTGGCCGCGCACGCCACCATCACCGGCCCGACGCTGCATCTGCGCGCCGCCTGGGGTGATCCGGGAGGCTCGGCGACCTTGATTCGTGCGTCCGGTCAGGCAACCACCGACTCACGCGCCGCCGCCGAGGCGCTGGGTGCGCAGGTGGCGCAGGAGCTGCGCCGCCAGGGTGCGCATTGAAGGCGCTGGCCGCGCCGACAGTTCCCTGAATGGCGTCGCAGGTCGTCCCGATGCCCGCTCCCGCTTCCGCTGAAACGAACCGCCCGCCTTGCGTGGTGGTGACCCGGCCGGTCGCGCAGGCGCCTGGCTGGGTGCAAGCCCTGCGTGACGCAGGCCTGGATGCGGTTTCGCTGCCGCTGATCACGATCGCACCGGTCGCGGATGCTGAACCCGCCCGCAACGCCTGGGAGCATCTGCAGGAATTTTCAGCGGTGATGTTTGTCAGCGCCAACGCCGTAGAGCATTTTTTTTGCCTCCGGCCGGCAGCAAGTGCCCGAGGCGGACGGTCCGATGAATCTGTTGTACGCGCCTGGGTCACGGGCGCCGGTACCAGGCGTTCGTTGCGGCTTTTCGGCTGGCCGGAGGACCGGATCGATGCGCCGGATGATGCCAGTGAGCAGTTTGATTCCGAAACTCTTTGGCGGCAGGTACAGGCCCAAGTCCGGGCCGGCAGCCGCGTGCTGATCGTTCGCGGCGCCGACGACACCGGCGCATGGGCGGGGCGGGACTGGTTGTCGCTGCGTCTGGTGGAAGCGGGCGCGCAGGTGGAACAGTTGCCGGTTTACCGGCGGATGGTGCCCGTGCTGGCGCCCGGGGAGCAGGCACTGGCGCAGCGGTGTGCCGCGGCGGGATCGGTCTGGCTGTTCAGCAGTTCCGAGGCCATTCGCAACCTGTCCACGCTGCTGCCGGGGCAGGATTGGCGAGCCGCACGCGCGCTGGTCACCCATGTCCGCATCGGCGAGGCAGCGCGTGCAGCCGGCTTTGGTGTTGTTTGGACGTCACGACCGGCACTGGCCGATGTGGTGGCGTCGATAAAATCGTCCGGATGAATACCGACCCTTCCGCCGAGGCCGTCAAGCCGGCCACTGGCGCTGCGGTGGCACCGACCCCTCCCGAGGGCGCGCCGGCTGCCGATGGCACGCAGCAGCGGCTCGGTGCCAATGGATGGATCCTGCTGCTGCTGACTCTGGTGGCTGCCGCCGCGCTGGCGGCCACCGGTTTGCTGTGGCAAAAGGTGACCGGCATGCAGGAGCAACTGGCGCGCCAGAGCGCGGAGACGGGGGTGCAGGCTGTCGAAGCGCGAACCCTGGCCAAGCAGGCGGTCGAGCAGACGCGGGAGTCTGCGTCGCGGCAGGCGGTGATCGAAGCCCGGCTGGCCGAAGTGGCCGTGCAGCGCACCCAGCTCGACGAACTGATGCAGAGCATGTCGCGCTCGCGCGACGAGAACCTGGTCGTCGACATCGAATCGGCCATACGCCTGGCCCTGCAGCAGGCCCAGCTTACCGGCAGTGTCGAGCCGCTGCTCGCCGCACTGAAAAGCGCCGATCTGCGCATCAGCCGGGCGGGCCAGCCGCGGCTCGCGCTGGTGCAGCGCGCAATTGCCCGTGACGTCGAGCGCATCAAGGCTGCCAGCGTGACCGACACGCCGGGTCTGCTGGTCCGCATCGATGAACTGGTGCGCATGGTCGATGATTTGCCGGTGGTCAATGCAGCGCCGCAGGGCGTGGCTGCGCCCGGTACGGGCAGCGCGTCGGGCGCCTCGTCGGGAAGCGGATTGCCCGTGTGGTGGCAGCGGGCGCTCGACACCCTTGGGCATGAAGTGCGCAAACTGGTGCGTGTCAGCCAGATCGAGCAACCCGAAGCGGTGCTGCTGTCGCCGGACCAGACGTTTTTTCTGCGGGAGAACCTCAAGTTCAAGCTGCTCAATGCCAGGCTGGGCCTGCTGGCCCGCCAGATCGCCTCGACGCGGGCCGATCTGGCTGCCGCATCGGCGGCTTTGAACAAGTACTTCGACCCGTCATCGCGCAAGACGCAAGCCGCGGCAACCGTGCTTCAACAGGTCCAGGGCCAGTTGAAGACGGCTGAGTTGCCGAGTGTCGATGAAACCCTTGCGGCGCTGTCCACAGCGGCTGCAGGGAGATAAACCATGCGCGCTGCGCTCTGGCTGGTCGCGCTGTTCGCTGTGGCCGCTGCCGTCGCATTGATGGCGGGCGACAACCAGCACGTGGTCACGCTGTTCTGGCCACCATACCGGGTCGATCTGTCCGTCAACTTCGTCGCCCTGCTGTTGCTGGCCCTTTTTGCGGGCCTTTATCTGGCAATGCGTGCGATGGCCATGCTGATGGAAATGCCGAAGCAGGCACAGCGCTGGCGCGCCCAGCAGCGCGAGCGCGACGCCCATGTTGCGCTGCTTGACGCCATCGGCCACTTGCTGGCCGGGCGGTTTCTGCGGGCCCGAAAAGCTGCGTTGACCGTGCTCGCCCGGGAAAAGTCGCTGGCTGCTTCCGGTGGGCCGCTGGCTCACGCCGGCCAGTTGCGCGCGCTGGCGCACCTGGTGGTGGCGGAGAGCGCGCAGTCGCTGCAGGACAAGGCCAGCCGTGACGAACACCTGCACCAGGCGCTGGAACTGACCGGCCACCGATCGTCACCGGCCGAGCGGGAAATCCATGAGGGCACGGTGCTGAGGGCAGCGCGCTGGTCGCTGGACGACCGCGACGTGAAGGGATCTCTGGCCTGGCTCGACGCGCTGCCGCAAGGCGCGCAGCGGCGCACGTTGGCCTTGCGCGTCAGGCTCAAGGCGGCCCGGCTGGCCCGACAGACGCGCGTGGCGCTGGAGACGGCGCAGTTGCTGGCCAAACATCGCGCCTTTCCGGCCGATGCGGCGCAGACCCTGATCCGCAGCCTGCTGCGCACGCTGATCCAGGATGCACGCGATCCGGCGCAATTGCAGTCGGTCTGGGAAGGCTTGGGCATTGCAGATCGGAAGTTGCCCGAAATCGCCTGCGACGCCGCGCTGCGCCTGGTGGAACTGGACGGCGACAAGGCGTTGGCGCGGGCCTGGCTGTTGCCGGTCTGGGATGTGAACGTCAAGGAACCGCTGGCCTTGTCCGAGCGGCAGCGGGTGCGGCTGGTTCAGGCGCTGGAACGGGCGCTCGCCGGGGACGACGACGTGACCGACCGGGACTGGCTGGCGCGCATCGAGGCCGCGCAGCAAGCCCAGCCCCGCGATGCGGCCCTGCAGTACCTGGCGGGCATTGCCTGCATGCGACGGCAGCTTTGGGGCAAGGCGCAGCAGTTGCTGACGCAGGCGGCGGCGGGCTTGCAGGACCCGGTGCTCAAGGCCAGTGCCTGGCGAACGCTGGCCGAACTGGCCGAGCATCGCGACGACCCCTCCGCCGCCGCGCTGGCCTGGCGACGCGCCGCCGGCGGCTGAGCCCGGGCGGGACCCGTCAGGCTGCGCTTGATCTTCCCCGGTCGGCGTAATCCGGACGCCGCCACCCCTTCAACAGTCAACAAAAAAGCCGGACTGATGAACAGCCCGGCTTCCTGGTTCGGACCGGCCGGCAGTTGCCGGCGGCCCGCAAGCGGTTTGTCAGAACGGCAGCGGCAGGTTGCGCAGATCCTTGCGGGTCTCGACCAGCACCAGCGGACCGGCATCCACCACGATGGCGGGCGGGCGCTCGCGCGGCACGAACACGGGCTTGGGCTCGGCCGCAATCGCCGCCTGCACCGCTGCAACCTTGTCGGCATCGGAATTGACCCATGACAGCCCGGCGCCCGCGGCCAGCTTTGCAAGTTCGTCGACCGGCAACGCAAAAGGCGCAGTCTTCGCAGCAGGGGCGATGA
The DNA here is from genome assembly GCA_014879655.1 of Burkholderiaceae bacterium. Taxonomy (GTDB): domain Bacteria; phylum Pseudomonadota; class Gammaproteobacteria; order Burkholderiales; family Burkholderiaceae_C; genus JACSRS01. The sequence continues at coordinate 5,104 of JACSRS010000051.1, read as the reverse complement.
CGATCGGCGCTGCAGAAGCTGTCTGCACCGGTGCCTCGGCGGGCGTCGCTGTCCGTGCTGCAACGGGTGCGGCACTCTGCGCAAATAGCGGTGCAACGGACGCTGCAGCGACAGGTGCTGGCGTATCCGCTGCAGCCTGCGCCGTTTCAGCGGCCACGGCCACCGTCGCGGCCGGTTGGGCTTCAGGTGCGGGCGCCGCAGCGGACGGGCGATCGAAATAGGAGCGCACCGGCGGCGCGTCGGCCGTTGCGTCAGTGGCATCACTGACCATTGCCGCATCGTCCGTCGGGCGGCTTTCGCGTTCGCCATTGCCGCGTTCGCGGCGGTCGCGGCCATAGCGGTCGCGCGATCGCCGTTCGCGGCGCTGCTCGCCGTCGGCGCGCGGTGCTTCTTCCATGCGGATTTCGCCATTGTCGTTGGCAGAAACGTCGGTTGCCACGCTCTCGGGCATCTGCTGCGTGACGGATTCAGGTCTTGCATCGCCCTCGGTGCGCACGTCGGCTTCTTCGCGTCGTGGCGGGCGCTCGCCACGCTCACGTCGACCTTCGCTACGTTCGCCGCGCTCCCGACGACCTTCGCCACGTTCACCTCGTTCGGTTCGTGGTGCGCGCTCGCGGCGCGGTTCGGCGTTTTCCGCGGTCAACGGTGTCTGCAGATCGGCATTTGCCTGGTCCTCGGTGGCAGCCGGCGCCATCGATTCGCTGCGTTCGCGCGGGGCGTTGCGACCGCCGCGCTCGCCACGTTCGCTCCGCGGGGCGCGGGTCTCACCGTCACGCGATTCGCCGCGGCGGCTGTCGCGGCCCCCGCGTCCTTCGCCTTGCGCGTCGGCGCGTCGGCCGCCTTCTCCGCGGCGACCGTCGCCACGGCCTTCACCACGGGCTTCACCCCGGCGTCCGTCACGGCGCTCGCCACCGCGACCGCCACGGGCTTCACCCCGGCGACCGTCTTCCCGGGCCGCAGGCGTCGGGGCAGGCTCCGGCTGTGCAGCAGGGGCTGCGGCAGGCGCCCCGAACAGGCTCTTGATCCAGCCAAAGAAGCCTTTTTCGGCCGGCTGCGGTGCGGCCACGGGGGCGGGCGCCGCAACCGGTGCAGCCTTGACCGGTTCGATCTTGGGGACTGCCGCCGGTGCAGGTGCGTCAGGTAGCACGCCCTTGATCACCGGCTCCTGCTGGTTCTGGCGCTCCTGCGAGCGGCGTGTCACGGTGGTCGGGTCTTCGACCTCTTCGGCCATCGTGTAGCTGGCCATGATGCGGTCCAGGCGCGGATCGTCGTGCTTCAGGCGTTCCAGCTTGTAGTGCGGCGTCTCCAGCGACTTGTTGGGCACCAGCAGCACGTTCAGGCGCTGCTTGAGTTCGATCTTGGTGATCTCGGTGCGCTTTTCATTGAGCAGGAACGAAGCGACCTCCACCGGCACCTGGCAGTGCACGGCGGCCGTGCTGTCCTTCATCGACTCTTCCTGGATGATGCGCAGGATCTGCAGCGCCGAACTCTCGGTGTCGCGGATGTGGCCCGAGCCACCGCAACGCGGGCAGGGGATCGACGAACCTTCGCTCAGCGCGGGCTTGAGCCGCTGGCGGCTCATTTCGAGCAGGCCGAACTTGCTGATCGAGCTGAACTGCACGCGGGCGCGGTCCTGGCGCAGGGCGTCGCGCAGCCGGTTTTCAACCTCGCGGCGGTTCTTGCTCTCCTCCATGTCGATGAAGTCGATCACGATCAGGCCGCCCAGATCGCGCAGGCGCATCTGGCGGGCCACTTCGTCAGCGGCTTCCAGGTTGGTGCGGGTCGCGGTTTCCTCGATGTCGCCGCCCTTGATCGCGCGTGCCGAGTTCACGTCGACGCTGACCAGCGCTTCGGTGTGATCGATCACGATGGCGCCACCCGATGGCAGTTGCACGGTGCGCGCATAGGCCGACTCGATCTGGTGCTCGATCTGGAAACGCGAGAACAGCGGCGCGTCGTCGCGGTAACGCTTCACGCGCGCCGCATGCTCAGGCATGACGTGCGCCATGAACTGCTGGGCCTGATCGTAGATGTCATCGGTATCGATCAGGATGTCGCCGATGTCGTTGTTGAAATAGTCGCGGATGGCGCGGATCACCAGGCTCGATTCCTGATAGATCAGGAAGGCCCCCTTGCCGCCCTGGCCAGCGCCGTCAATGGCGGTCCACAGCTTGAGCAGGTAGTTCAGGTCCCACTGCAATTCCGGCGCGCTGCGGCCGATGCCGGCGGTGCGCGCGATGATGGACATCCCGTTGGGGTACTCCAGCTGGTCCATATTCTCTTTGAGCTCAGCACGGTCCTCGCCCTCGATGCGGCGGCTGACGCCACCGCCACGCGGGTTGTTGGGCATCAGCACGACGTAGCGGCCGGCCAGCGAGATGAAGGTGGTCAGCGCCGCGCCCTTGTTGCCACGTTCTTCCTTTTCGACCTGAACGAGCAGCTCGTTGCCTTCCTTGATCACGTCCTGGATGCGGGCCTGGCTCACCGACACGCCGGGGGCGAAGTACTGGCGCGAGATCTCCTTGAACGGCAGGAAGCCGTGGCGGTCTTCGCCGTAGTCGACAAAACAGGCTTCCAAGCTGGGTTCGACCCGGGTCACCACCGCCTTGTAGATATTGCCCTTGCGCTGTTCGCGCCCTTCAATTTCGATTTCGTAGTCGAGCAGTTTCTGCCCGTCCACAATCGCCAGCCGGCGTTCTTCTGCCTGCGTGGCGTTGATCAGCATCCGTTTCATCGCGGAACCTTTTAGAAAACAAAGTACCTGCCCTCGTGGGGCTCACGATGCCAGAGTCGGCGCGCTGAAACGAAAGGAATTGCCTGAATTGCCTGTGGCTGCAGCGAGCGTCAGCTCGACAGCCGGGGCGTGGGCGCGTGGAAGGGGGCGAGTGGGGACAATTGCCGAACAACTTCTGAAAAGTGAGCGTCAATCGACCGGATGGCGCTGGATTGAGTCGAAAAAATACCAAAAAGCAGGGCGAAAGGCCGCTGCCATCTGGCATCTGGTGACTGGATCAACACAGGTTTTGTCTCGCTTCGATCCGCCTGTCAGCGCGGTGCTGGCAGACTTTTGTATTCCGTATACGTGTTTCAAGGCATCGGCTCAACCGCGGGCGCTGCGTGCCACTGTCGGCAGGGGCCTTCAGTCTGCAGGCAATGCGCGCGGGCGGCATCGACCTTCTGGTGCGTCTGTGTGGGTCGGGTGGACTAAACTCCCCGCTCGGGATTCAACTTCCTGTTAAATCAACCACTTACAGCCCGTCGCCAGTGAACAACATTATAGAGGGCCGGCCGCGATCTGCGCACGAACCGGGCCGCCCCGACGGGTCGCCTCAGGTGCAGCAGGTCACGGTGGACGCCGAGTTTGCCGGCCAGCGGCTCGACAACTACCTGCTGCGTCACCTGAAAGGCGTCCCCAAGACCCATGTCTACCGCATCATCCGCAGTGGCGAAGTGCGGGTGAACAAGGGGCGGGCCAGCGCCGACACCCGACTGGAAGCGGGTGACGTGCTGCGGATTCCGCCGGTGCGGATTTCGGAGAAAGTCGCTGAAAAGTCGGCCCACCCGGCGCCGGCCCGTGAATTTGCGGTGCTGATGGAAGACGACGCGCTGCTGGCCATCGACAAGCCGGCCGGCGTCGCAGTGCATGGCGGCTCGGGCGTGAGTTTCGGGGTGATCGAACAGATGCGGCAGGCGCGGCCAACTGCGAAGACCCTGGAACTGGTGCACCGGCTGGACCGCGAGACCAGTGGCATCCTGCTGGTGGCCAAGAAACGCAGCGCGCTGCGCAACCTGCAGGACCAGTTTCGCGAGCGTGAAACCGGCAAGACCTACCTGGCGCTGGTGGTGGGTGACTGGCCGGCGAACCTGAAGGTCATCGACGCGCCGTTGCACAAATACCTGCTGCCCGATGGCGAACGGCGCGTCAAGGTGGTCGGCAAGGACGACCCGGACGGCATGCGCTCGGTCAGCCTGGTCAAGGTGCGCCAGCGCATGGCCGGGTTTTCGTTGCTGGAAGTGACGATCAAGACCGGGCGCACGCACCAGATTCGCGTGCACCTGGCGTCTGCCGGTCACACCATCGCCGGCGACGACAAATACGGCGACTTCGAGTTGAACCGGAACTTGCAGCGGCAGGGACTGAAGCGCATGTTCCTGCACGCCTGGCAGTTACAGTTTCAGCATCCGGTCTCCGGCAAGCGCATCGAGCTGCGCGCCGAACTGCCGCCCGAACTTCAGCAATTTCTTGACCATGCAGCCCACAATCCGGCAGTTTGACCTGATCGCCTTCGACTGGGACGGCACGCTGTTTGACTCCACCGCCATCATCACCCGCTGCATTCAGCTGGCGGTGTGTGACGTGGGCGGGCGCGAACCGACGCAGCAGCAGGCCTCTTTTGTGATCGGCATGGGGCTGATGCAGGCGCTGGCCCATGCAGCGCCCGACGTGCCGGCAGAAAAATACCCCAAGCTTGGGGCGCGCTACCGTCACCATTACGCGCTGCATCAGCACGACATCAACCTGTTTGACGGCGTGCTGCCGATGCTGGACATGCTGCGCACGCGCGGCCACCGGCTGGTGGTCGCCACGGGCAAGAGCCGCCTCGGGCTCGATCAGGCGCTGGACAGCGCCGAATTGCGCGGCGCCTTCGACAGCACCCGCACCGCCGACGAAACCCGTGGCAAGCCGCATCCGCAGATGCTGCAAGAGCTGATGCAGGAGCAGGGCGTCGAGCCGGCGCGCACGCTGATGATCGGCGACACCACCCACGACCTGCAGATGGCGCTGAACGCCGGTTGTGCCAGCGTGGGCGTGAGCTACGGCGCGCATGAGCCCGACGCCTTTGACGCTTTGCAGCCGCGATTCATCGCACATTCGGTGGACAGCCTGCGCGACTGGCTGGAGCGCCATGGCTGATTCGCGGATTGCCCTTTGCGCCGCCGGCGAACTGGTCAACGGCGGCGAGGCCGTGCCGTTCGACGTGATCTACGGCGGCCAGACCTGCCGCGCTTTTGCCATCCGCTTCGAGGGCCGGGTGCATGCGTTCCTGAACCGTTGCCGCCACGTCGCGATGGAGATGGATTTCCAGCCCAACCGCTTTTTTGA
>JACSRS010000150.1 GCA_014879655.1 Burkholderiaceae bacterium | reverse complement strand
GGCCGGGCTGGGTGGTGCTGGGTGTGATCAAGATGCTCGGCGGCGCGTTGCTGGCCTACCTGGCGCTGTCGCACATGGTGCCGGCCGACCGGGCGGTTGACCCGAACCAGATGTACCTGGCGGCCTACGAGTACGTCTTCCCCAACTATGGCTGGGCGGTGGCGGCCACGGCGCTGTTCGTGGTGGTGTCGCAGCTGAAGATCAACGTCACCAATGCCTATGCCGGCTCGCTGGCCTGGTCCAATTTCTTTTCACGGCTGACGCACAGCCATCCGGGCCGGGTGGTCTGGGTGGTGTTCAACACGCTGATTGCCTTCATGCTGATGGAGATGAACGTCTTCCAGGCGCTGGGCGAGGTGCTGGGGCTGTACTCCAACCTGGCCATTGCCTGGATCATGGCGGTGGTTGCTGATCTGGTCATCAACAAGCCGCTGGGGCTGTCGCCCAAAGGCATCGAGTTCAAGCGCGCCTACCTGTATGACATCAATCCGGTGGGGGTTGGCTCCATGGCACTGGCTTCGGTACTGTCCATCACGGCGCACGTGGGCATGTTCGGACCAACCGCGCAGGCCTTTTCTGCCGTGATTGCCATGGTCACCGCTTTTGTCACGGCGCCGCTGATCGCCTGGGCGACGGGCGGCCGCTACTACCTGGCGCGGCAACCCGAGCCCATCGCGGCCGAGCCGGCTGGCGCGCAGGGCAGCCAGCCGCGCTACACGCTGCGCCGCTGCGTGATCTGCGAGCGTGAATATGAATCGCCCGACATGGCGCATTGCCCGGCCTACCGGGGTCCGATCTGCTCGCTGTGCTGCACGCTTGATGCGCGTTGCGGCGACCTGTGCAAGCCCGATGCAAGCTTGTCGGCGCAGTGGTCGGCCGCACTGCGCTGGCTGTTGCCACGGCGGGTCTGGCCGTATCTGGATACCGGCCTGGGGCACTTTCTGCTGCTGATGCTGCTGATTGCGCCGCTGCTGGGCGCGGTCTTCGGGCTGCTGTACCAGCAGGAGCTCGGTGCGCTGGTGGAGCCCGGTGCGCTGTCGGAAGCGGGTTTGCGCTCGGGCTTTGTCAAGGCCTACATGGCGCTGCTGGTGATTTCCGGCATCGTCGCCTGGTGGCTGGTGCTGGCGCACAAGAGCCGGCAGGTGGCCCAGGAAGAATCGAACCGGCAGACAGGCTTGCTGGTGCGCGAAATCGAGCTGCACCGCCGCACCGACGACGCCCTGCAGCAGGCGATGCAGGTGGCCGAGCGTGCCAAGCAGCAGGCCGATCAGGCGAATCAGGCCAAGAGCCGCTACATCAGCGCCATCAGCCATGAACTGCGAACACCGCTCAACAGCATTCTGGGTTACGCCCAACTGATGGGCGAGGATCGCAGCGTGCCGCCGCACCGGCAGCAGGCGGTGAACGTGATCAAGCGGGGCGGGGAGCACCTGCTGTCACTGATCGAGGGCACGCTGGACATTGCGCGCATCGAATCGGGCAAGCTGACGCTGGACGTCAAGCCGATGCGTTTTGCCGACTTTGTGCACGACGTCGCCGGCATGTTCGAGCTGGAGGCTGCCGCCAAAGGACTGGGATTCGTATTCGACGTGCAGGGCGAAATCCCCGAAGTGGTGCGGGCCGACGAAAAGCGGGTTCGCCAGATCCTGATCAATTTGCTGGGCAATGCCATCAAGTTCACCGCCAGCGGGCGGGTCACGCTGCGGGTTCGGCACGCGCGCGAGCTGGCCTGGCTGGATATCGAAGACACCGGGCCCGGACTGAGTCCGGCCGAGATCGAACAGATTTTTGAACCGTTCTCGCGCGCCAGCACCACCGGCACATCCGCACCGGGGGCAGGCCTGGGCCTGACCATCGCCAACATGCTCACCGCCCTGATGGGCGGCGAACTGCGTGTGACGAGCACGCCGGGCGTGGGCTCGGTGTTTCACGTCAAGCTGTTCCTGCCGGAGGTTCATGTTTCAGCGGCCGGCCGCAAAGCGGGCACGGCACCCGTGCAGCCGCGACTGGGCTATGCGGGCGAGCGCCGGCGCATCCTGGTCGTCGACAACGAAGAAGCCGATCGCGAACTGCTGCTGCACCTGCTGCAGCCGCTCGGTTTCGAGGTTCGGCAGGCGGCCAGCGGCCACGATGCGCTCGACCTGCTGGCGGCGGGGTATCGGCCGCATCTGGTCTTCATGGACCTGGCCATGCCCGGCATCGACGGGTGGGAAACGCTGCGACGTATCCGGCAGATGGATTTGCCGCAGCTGCAGTGTGCGGTGGTATCCGCCAATGCCTTCGACAAGACACTGGAAAACGACGTCGGCATCCGCCCGGAAGATTTCATCGTCAAGCCGGTGCGGCACAGCGAACTGCTCGACTGGATCGGTCAGCGGCTCAAGCTGTCGTGGCTGGCGCAGCCGCCCACCGTTGCCCCTGCGCAGGCCGGCGACGCCGAGTCGGCGATGCGCTTTCCGGACGCCGACGCGCTGTCCGGTCTGTCCCGGGCCGTCGGGCTGGGCTACTACCGCGGTATCCTGAAGACGCTGGACGAGATCGAGGCTCGAACCGATGGCCACGAGATGTTTGTCAGGGCCGTGCGCGACATGGCGCGACAATTCCGCTTTGACGCCATCCAGCAATTGTTGAATCAGGCCCCTTGTGAACCCGACCGCTCCTGACACCCCAAGCCCCGCGCCCGCCGCACCCGGACTGGATCGCGGTGATTCGGACCTGGTGCTCATCGTCGACGACGTGCCTGACAACCTGGCGCTGTTGCATGACGCGCTGGACGAATCGGGCTACACCGTGCTGGTCGCCACCGATGGGCAGGCGGCGCTGCAGCGCGCGGCGCAGGCGCTGCCCGACATCATCCTGCTCGACGCGATGATGCCGGGCATGGACGGTTTTGAAGTGGCCCGCCGGCTCAAGGCCTCACCGCAGACCCGGCACATTCCGGTGATTTTCATGACCGGCCTGACCGAAACCGAGCATCTGGTCGCTGCGCTGGAGGCTGGCGGCGTGGACTACGTCACCAAGCCGATCAAGCCCCGCGAAGTCATGGCGCGCATGGGCGTTCACCTGACGGCGGCGCGGCAGGCGCGCCAGGACGCCCGCCAGGCCGGCCAGGCCCGCAACGCGCTGGATGCCTTCGGATATGCCAGCGTCACGGTGCGGGCGCGCGACGGTCGGCTGGTCTGGCAGACACCGCTGGCGCGCGAGCTGCTGAAGAACTGGTTCGGCGAGCCGACGCCTTATGCCCCCGAAGAAGTTCAGGTCTGGCTGCGCCGGGTGGTGGTGGCTGGCGAGCCGCTGGAGATCGCCGCCGAACCACCGCGGCTGGCGATCGAACGCGGTGCCAGCCGGCTGACCTTTCGGCTGCACCAGCAGGCCGGTGACAGCGAAGGCGGCGGCGACTGGCTGCTGGTGATGCGCGAAGTCTCTGACGCCAAGATCATCGAATCGATGCAGCTGGCGTTCAAGCTTACGGCCCGCGAGGCCGAAGTGCTGTATTGGGTGGTGAAGGGCAAGATCAACCGCGACATCGGCGACATCCTCGGTGCCAGCCCGGCTACCGTGAAAAAGCACCTGGAGCGCGTCTTTGCCAAGCTCGGCGTGGAAACCCGCACGTCGGCGGCCGGCATGGCGATGAACCGCATCCGCCAGCTGCACCCGCAGTTCGAAGGCTAGACCGAGCTGCAGAGTTCAGTCGGCAGTCTGCGCCTCGGGCGGCGGGCGCCGGCCCTTCAGCGCCTGCTGCACCGAGCGCCGGATGGCGCTGCAGCGGCGAAGCGCTTCTTCCATCTGACCCAGGCGCAGCGTGCCGTTGGCGCCCGCTGCCAGCAGCGCGGCTTTCAGTTGTTCATAAGCGGTTTCGAGGCGATCGCCGGTGGCGCCGGCCTTGACGGGTGTTTCGACGTCGAGCAGCGGATCCGCGCCGACCAGCCGCACATCACACAGATCGGCAAAACTCCGCTGCAACGCCGGCAGTTCACCGTCGGGTACGGCGGCAAAGCGCAGGCCCGAAGCCAGCAGTGCCTGCTCCGCAACGCTCTGGTGATAGCGCAGCGTGCGCAGCACAAGGGCCAGGCGGGCGCTGGCCCTGAACGGCATCGCTTCACGGTTCATGCGCTCGACAAAGGCTTCGATGGCCGCCACCAGCTGCCCGAACACCGATTCGTCCACCGCCAGCCGCGCCGAATCGGCGCCCGCAGCGGCGGCACGGGCCATCCGGATCGCCACATGGCCGACCCGGTCGACTTCGCGCGCCAGCGCGTCGACGGCCAGCGTGGGCACCTTGAGCACGTTGTCATCAAGGTAACGGGGCTGGCTTTCGTCTTCTTCGCGAACGCGGAACCGGTGCTGCAGCCAGTCGGTCAGACGCTGCGCCAGCGGCCACATCAGCAGCACGCCCAGCACATTGAAGATGGTGTGAAACAGCGCCAGCGTGGCGGCAGGGTCCTGCTCGAGTCCCAGCGCAGTCGCTGCGGTCGCGATGGCGTGAACCAGCCACGGCAGCAGCAGCAGCGCGACCGATCCCGTGATCAGGTTGAAAGCCACGTGAGCACTGGCGGCGCGGCGGGCGTTGGCCGTTGCACCGATCACCGCCAGCAGCGCGGTCACCGTGGTGCCGACGTTCGCGCCGATCACGACGGCTGCCGCACCCTGAAGCGACAGCAGGCCTCCCTGCGCGGCGGTCAGCGCAATCGTCATCGATGCGCTCGACGACTGCATCAGCACCGTCATCGCGATGCCGATACCCACCTGGGCCAGCACGGCGAGCGGACCCTCACCGGCCGGCAGGCTGACCTGCCCGGCCAGTCCGGCAAATGACTGCTGCAGCAGTGAGATGCCGAAAAACAGCAGGCCGAATCCAGCCAGGGCCGTGCCCAGCGCGCCCCGGCGCTGTTTTTCTCCGGTCAACCGCAACAGCACGCCGACGCCGATCAATGGCAATGCCAGTGCTTCAATCTTGAACTTGAGGCCGACCAGGGCCACGATCCAGCCGGTCATCGTGGTGCCGACGTTCGCGCCGAACAGCACCCACAGCGCCGGACCGAGCGGCATCAGGCCCGCGTTGACGAAACCGATGACCGCAATTGTGATGGCGCTGGAAGATTGCACCAGCGCGGTGATCAGCATGCCCGAGCCCAGCGCGTGCCAGCGGGTACGGGTGGCCTGCAGCAGGATGCGCTGCAGTGACGGGCCGGCGGCGAGCTTGAGCCCGTCGGTCATCATCGTCATGCCCAGCAAGAACAGGCCCAGTCCACCTGCCAGGCCGTTGCCGAGGGTCCACAGGCTCATGCGGCGCCCCGCAGCCGGCCCAGCCGAAGGCGCACCTGCTTTTCGATTTCCACCATTGCAAAAAGCGCCACGCCGACCGCGACGATCAGGACCCCGTCCCACAGCGGAACCGCCTGTGTGCCAAAGACGGCCTGCAGCGGCGGCAGGTAAGTGATGGCAAATTGCGCCACCGTGACGATCAGGACCGTGGCCCAGACCATCGGTGTGCCCCGAACGGCCTTCCAGGTCAGCGAGGTGCCATAGATGTTGCGAATGAAAAACAGGTGGAAGATCTCCATCACGACGATGGTGTTGACCGCCATCGTTCGCGCCAGTTCTGCTGAATGGCCCTGCTGCGCCGCCCAGGCGTGCACGCCATAGACGCCGCAGACGAACAGTGCGGACACCCAGACGATGTGCCAGGCCAGGGTGCTGCTGAGCAAGGGCTCGTTTCGGGATCTCGGCGGCCGCTGCATGGTGTTGGCCTCGGTCGGCTCAAAGGCCAGCGCGATGCCCAGCGTGGAGGCGGTGATCAGGTTGATCCACAGGATCTGGATCGGCGTCACCGGCAGGGCGGTGCCCAGCAGCAGGGCGATGATGATCACCAGCGACTCGCCGGCGTTCGTCGGCAAGGTCCAGCTGATCACTTTCTTGATGTTGTCGTAAACCGTGCGGCCTTCGCGGACCGCCGCAACGATGGTGGCAAAGTGGTCATCGGCCAGCACCAGCTCGGCGGCGTCCTTTGCCGCTTCGCTGCCTTTCAGACCCATCGCGATGCCCGCGTCGGCCCGCTTGAGGGCCGGCGCATCGTTCACGCCGTCACCGGTCATGGCAACGGTGAGGCCGCGGGCCTGCAAGGCCATGACCAGTCGCAGCTTGTGCTCGGGACTGGTGCGGGCAAAGATGCTGGTGCGGTCAATGGCCCGGGCCAGCGCGGTGTCGTCCATGGCGTCGATGTCGGTGCCGGTGAGCACCCGGTCGGGGTCCTGCAGGCCGATCTGGCGGCCGATTGCCCGCGCCGTGCCGGCATGGTCGCCGGTGATCATCTTCACGCGAATGCCGGCCTGGTGGCACTGCGCGACGGCGTCGCTGGTTTCGGGCCGCGGCGGGTCGATCAGGCCGACCAGACCGAGCAGCACCAGATCCGCATTCACGTCGCCGTGCTGCAGGCTCGTGTGCCCGTCGGGCAGCGCGCGGGTGGCCAGCGCCAGCACCCGTTGACCCTGCGCGGCAATGGTATCTGCTGCGGCGTGCCATTGGTCGGGGTTCAGCGCACTGGCGCTGCCGTCCGCCTCGCGCTGCAGGCGGCACATGCCCAGCAGGCGCTCGGGCGCGCCTTTCACCACCGCCATCGCACGGCCCTGCGGGTCGTGGTGCAGCGTCGCCATGAAACGATGCCGGGCGTCAAAGGCGATGGTGTCGATGCGTGGCCAGGCGCGCGGCTGCTCGCGGGCCGGCGCAAGGGCCCGGGCGGCGAAGGCCAGCAGCGCGCCTTCCATCGGGTCGCCTTCCACTGTCCACACGCCATCGCGCAGCGCCAGTGCCGCGTCGTTGCACAGCGCGGCGGCGCGCCCGATTTCGGCGAGCAATTCACCAGCGGCCTCTGGCGCGCTGTCACCGGCGGGCGTGATCAGCCCTTCGGGAGCGTAGCCTTCGCCTTTCACGGCAAAGGACGCTCCGGCGGTGACCACCGATGCCACAGCCATTTCGTTGCGGGTCAGGGTGCCGGTCTTGTCGGTGCAGATGACCGACACCGCGCCCAGTGTCTCGATGGCGGGCAGGCGCCGGACGATAGCGTTGCGCCGGGCCATGGCCTGCACGCCCACGGCCAGCGTGATGGTCAGGACCGCCGGCAGCCCCTCCGGAATGGCGGCCACCGACAGCCCGACCACCGTCATGAAAATCAGCGTGAATTCGATCTCGCTGAAGAAATAGCCGTAGGCCAGCAGCAGCGCCGCGACGACCAGGATCACCAGCGTGAGCCAGCGCGAGAAACGGTTCATTTGCTGAACCAGCGGCGTGGTCAGCGCGTCGATGCCTGCCAGCAGCCGGCTGATGCGCCCGATCTCGGTGCGAACACCGGTTGCCACCACCAGGCCATGGCATTGGCCGGCGGTCACCAGCGTCCCGCTGAAGGCCATGCTGGTGCGGTCACCGAGCGCGGCTTCGGCGGCGACCGGCCGCACGTGTTTCTCGACCGGTACCGACTCCCCGGTCAGGATGGCCTCCTGCACCTGCAAGCCGTGCGCCTGCAGCAGGCGCAGATCGGCCGGCACCTTGTCACCGGCTTCCAGCAGCACTACGTCGCCCGGCACCAGCTCCGAGGCATCGACCGTGATGCGCGCACCGTCGCGCAGCACCGCAGCGCGTGGTGCCAGCATGCCGCGAATGGCGTTCATCGCGCTCTCGGCCTTGCCTTCCTGGACAAAACCGATCACCGCGTTGGCCAGAACGACGGCCAGGATCACCACGGTGTCGGCCCAGTGGCCGAGCGCCGCCGTGATTGCCGCTGCACCCAGCAGCACGTAGATCAGGATGTTGTGAAACTGCAGCGCAAAGCGCTTGAGCCCGCTGGTGCCCGCCACCGTTGGCAGGCTGTTGGGCCCCCAGGTGGTGCGGTGCCGGGCGGCGGCTTCCTGACTCAATCCGGCCGGGGTCGTCTGCAACTGTTGCAGGGCTTCATCGGCACTCAGATGGTGCCAGTTCGGCTCGGGGGTGTTCGGACTCGTCATCGGTTCGGTTTCCTGGTGCTGCTTCGATTCAGCGCGGGCCGGCCCGCGCCGGCGCTGAGACCTTTGCCGCAAGCCCCTCATCCTGCCATGAACGCGCCGGCAAACCGGTTCTGCAGGCTGGCGCGCAGGGTCATTTCGCTGTTGTGCTGCATTGCAACATACGCCATGTGTCGTATTTCTCGATCGCCCGTCGAAACCTAGCATGGACCTGTCCGTCGGAAAAGCTGCTCCAGGCAGTGTCCGACGAACTCCAACTGTCTCGATCCGGTCCACCTTTCAGGAGAAATCCACATGTCAATCAAAGCCACCCGTCGCCTGACGCTCAAGGCCATCAGCGCCGCCGTTGCCCTTTCCGGGTTGACGGTTTTCCCGGCGCACGCCGCTGACACCATCAAGGTCGGCATCCTGCACAGCCTGTCCGGCACCATGGCCATTTCGGAAACCGCGTTGAAAGACGTCGCGCTGATGACCATCGAGGAAATCAACGCCAAAGGCGGCGTGATGGGCAAGAAGCTCGAACCGGTGATCGTTGATCCGGCCTCCAACTGGCCGCTTTTCGCTGAAAAGACCAAGCAGTTGCTGGGTCAGGACAAGGTTGCCGTGATCTTCGGCTGCTGGACGTCGGTTTCCCGCAAGTCGGTGCTGCCGGTCGTCGAGGAAATGAACGGCCTGCTGTTCTACCCGGTGCAATACGAAGGCGAAGAGCTTTCCAAAAACGTGTTCTACACCGGCGCGGCCCCCAACCAGCAGGCTATTCCCGCGGTTGACTACCTGATGAGCAAGGAAGGCGGCGCGGCCAAGCGCTGGGTGCTGCTGGGTACCGACTATGTCTACCCCCGCACCACCAACAAGATCCTGCGCGCCTACCTCAAGAGCAAGGGCGTGAAAGAGTCCGACATCGAAGAAAAATACACCCCCTTCGGCCATTCGGACTACCAGACCATCGTGGCTGACATCAAGAAGTTCAGCGCCGGCGGCAAGACGGCCGTGGTGTCGACCATCAACGGTGACTCCAACGTGCCTTTCTACAAGGAGCTGGGCAACGCCGGCCTGAAGGCGAAGGACGTGCCGGTGGTCGCGTTCTCGGTGGGTGAAGAAGAGCTGCGCGGCATTGACACCAAGCCGCTGGTGGGTCACCTGGCAGCCTGGAACTACTTCATGTCGCTGAAGAACCCGGTCAACGAAGACTTCATCAAGAAGTGGTCCGCCTATGCCAAGGCCAAGAAGCTGCCGGGCTCCGACAAGCCGGTGACGAATGACCCGATGGAGGCCACCTACATCGGTATCAACATGTGGAAGCAGGCGGTCGAGAAGGCCAAGACGACCGACACCGACAAGGTGATTGCCGCGATGGCCGGTCAGACCTTCAAGGCGCCGGACGGCTTCACGATCAAGATGGACGAGAAGAACCACCACCTGTGGAAGCCGGTGTTCGTCGGCGAGATCAAGGCTGACGGCCAGTTCAACGTGGTCTGGAAGACCGCTGGCCCGGTGCAGGCCAAGCCCTGGAGCCCGTACATCGAAGGCAACGACAAGAAGAAGGACGAGCCCGAGAAGAAGTAATTCTTCGCCCGGCAACGACGGGGAAAGGGCTCGCCCCTTTCCCCTTTTTCCTGATGTCTGACGGACTTTTCATGTACCGACACCGGCTGTTTCCACTGTTTATGGCGCTGATGGCCAGCGCCGCCTTGTGGTGCGCGCCCGCTGCGGCCCTGACCGCCGACGAGGCGCTGGGCATTGCGCAGGGTGAGACCGACGCCCGCATCGAGGCGCTGGACAAGGCGGTCAAGAATGCCGACGAGCAGACTGCCGTGTTCATCCAGGCGATGGCCGATGACGCAGTCAGGATCGCGGGCAAGCGGCTTTTCATCGTGCGTGACGGCAAGGGGCAGGACGCCCTGACCGGCGCCGATGCCACCGTGCCGGCCGACGCCGAAGAAGTCAGCATCAACAACCGCCTGAGAGGCGAATTCGACACCGCGCTGGCGGCGCTCAAGCTCTTCAGCAAAGACACCGCGCTGCGCATGGAAGGTGTCACCGCGCTGCTGAAGGACCCGGACGAAAGCCGGTTGCCGCTGCTGGAGAAGGCGCTGGCCGCCGAAAAGCAGCCCGCCGTCCGCGCGCAGCTGGAGCTGGCCCGTGCAGCAGCCTCGATCGGCAGCGCCGACCCGGCGCGCCGGCTCGCCGCCGCAAAGGCGCTGGGCGAGAACAAGACACCGGAGACCAAGCTGTTGATCAACCAGCGGCTGAAAGTCGAGACCGATCCCGCCATCAAGGCGCAGTTGCAGGCCTCGCTGAAGTCGATCGATGCCGCGCTGGTCTGGGGCGACTGGCTGGGCGCACTGTTCTCGGGCATCAGCCTGGGTTCGATCCTGCTGCTGGTGGCGCTGGGGCTGGCCATCACCTACGGCCTGATGGGCGTCATCAACATGGCGCACGGCGAACTGATGATGATCGGCGCCTACGCCACCTATGTGGTGCAAGGCCTGTTCCAGAAATACCTGCCGGGCATGTTTGACTGGTACCTGCTGGCCGCCGTGCCGGTGGCCTTCGCTGCTTCGGCGCTGGTGGGGGCGGCGATGGAGCGCAGCGTGATCCGTTTCCTGTACGGTCGCCCGCTGGAGACACTGCTGGCCACCTGGGGGATCAGCCTGGTGCTGATGCAGGGCGTTCGCTCCATCTTTGGCGCGCAGAACGTCGGGCTGGAAAACCCGTCGTGGATGAGCGGTGGCGTGCAGGTGCTGTCCAACCTGTCGCTGCCCTACAACCGGTTGGTGATCATCGGCTTCGCCGCCGCCGTTCTGCTGGCCATGGCCTGGCTGATCGGCCGCACGCGTCTGGGGCTGTTCGTGCGCGGCGTGACCCAGAACCGCCCGATTGCCTCGTGCATGGGCGTGAACACCGCCCGTATCGACACCTACGCCTTTGCGCTGGGTTCCGGCGTGGCCGGTCTGGCAGGCTGTGCACTCAGCCAGGTGGGCAACGTAGGGCCGGATCTGGGGCAGAGCTACATCGTCGATGCCTTCATGGTGGTGGTGCTGGGTGGGGTGGGCCAGCTGGCCGGCACCGTCTACGCGGCACTGGGCCTGGGCATCCTGAACAAATTCCTTGAAGGCTGGGCAGGCGCGGTGCTGGCCAAGATTGCCGTGCTGGTCTTCATCATCATCTTCATCCAGAAGCGGCCGCAAGGCATCTTCGCGATGAAGGGCCGGAGCGCAGAAGCATGAGCCAATCCGACCTCACCCCCCGCAACACCTCGGTGGCTGCGCCAGCGCGCCCGGCCCCCGACCTGCCACCACCGCCGCGCCTGCTGGGGCGCGCTGGCTGGGTCACGTTCATCGTGGCGCTGATCATCGTCTGTGCGGTGGCGCCGGTGCTGAACCTGCTGGTGCCCGTTGGCAGCGCCTTCCACATGAGCGACTACCTGGTCGGCCTGCTGGGCAAGATCATGTGCTACGCGATCTGCGCGCTGGCGATGGACCTGATCTGGGGCTACACCGGCATCCTGAGCCTGGGCCACGGCCTGTTCTTTGCACTCGGCGGCTACGTGATGGGCATGTACCTGATGCGCCAGATCGGCCGTGACGGCAACTACAAGAGCGACCTGCCCGATTTCATGGTGTTTCTGGACTGGAAGACGCTGCCCTGGCACTGGACCTTCTCGGACAGCTTCATCGCCACGCTGATCCTGATCGTCGCGGTGCCGGGCGTGGTGGCCTTCATCTTCGGCTACTTCGCCTTCCGCTCGCGCATCAAGGGCGTGTACTTCTCCATCATCACGCAGGCCATGACCTACGCGGC
>JACSRS010000216.1 GCA_014879655.1 Burkholderiaceae bacterium | reverse complement strand
GGAACAGCGCCACGCCCAGCACGGCGCAGTTGGTGGTGATCAGCGGCAGATAGATGCCCAGCGCCTGATAGAGCGCCGGCGCCGCCTTCTTGATGAACATCTCGGTGAATTGCACCACCGCGGCGATGACCACGATGAAGGTCAGGATGCGCAGATAGCCAAGGCCCAGCGGTACCAGCAGCCAGTTGTCGAGCATCCACGAGGCGGCCGAGGCCAGGGTGATGACGAAGGTGGTGGCCAGCCCCATGCCGAAGGCGCTATCGACGCTCTTGGAAACGCCCATCACCGGGCAGAGGCCGAGAAACTTGATCAGCACGACGTTATTGACCAGCGCGGTCGACAGCAACAGCAGGATGAATTCGCCCATGGCGCGCTTCCGGATGAATGATGGGAGCCCTATTGCACATGCCGTGCCAACTCTGGCGCCACCCCGGAAAACAGCGCCAATGCTTGCGAATGCAGCACTTCGCACCATGCTGGTGCAAATTCGCCAACCCACCAATGTCGCAAAGTCGACAAGCGCCTCGTCGCAAAGCTGCCGAAGCCCGTATTGGCGGGCGTGACGCCGCTTCTGCGCGCCGCCCGGGCGCAACCGGCACACTTCCTGCTCACCAGGTAGCAGACCTTTTCGGAGCCCTGTCATGGCTGCCCTTGTCCAACCCGAGTTTCCCCCGTCCGTCCTGCCGGCCGACGCCTTTCGTCAGGCGGTCGACCAGTCCGATCTGGCCATTTCGATCACCGACCCCGAGGCCAACATCCTCTACGCCAACGAGGCTTTCAGCCGCATCACCGGCTACGCCAGCGACGAGGTGGTCGGCCAGAACGAATCGCTGCTCTCCAACCGCAGCACGCCGCGTGCGGTGTACGAAGCGATGTGGCGGGCATTGCGCGCCGGCCAGCCCTGGGCGGGACGTCTGCTCAACCGGCGCAAGGATGGCCAGCTCTATCTGGCCGAGCTGAATATCAGCCCGATGCTGGATGCTGCCGGCGCGACCACCCACTATCTCGGCATGCACCGCGACATCACGCATCTGCACCGTATCGAGTGCGTGGTGCGCAACCAGAAACATCTGATCGAATCGGTGGTCGACGCCGCGCCCTTCGGCTTCGCCCTGCTCGATGCCAACGGCCGGGTCTTGCTCGATAACCAGGAATACAAGAAGCTGGTCACCGATCTCGGTGAAACCGAGCCGGCACACGCCCTGCTCGACCGCCTGCAACCGGACTGGCGCAAGCTGCTGGCCAGCGCGCCGGTGGCCAGCACGTTTGCTCAGCGCGAGACACGCTTCGACCGCCAGGGTCAGACCCGCTGGTTCAGTTGCTCGGCCACGCTGATTTCCGAACAGGACGATACCGCCGACAATTTCTTCTGCGGCAGCGTGTCGACCCGGCTGTTGCTGACCATTGCCGACACCACCAGCCTGCACGCCGAACAGGAACGCGCCCAGGCCGCCGCCATGCGCGCCATGCTGGCCGAGGAAGAGCGCATCGCCTCGATCCGCGAAAGTCTCTCGGCGGCGCTGTTCCGCCTGGAAGAGCCGATGAACGTGATGGATTCGGCCATCCGGCTGCTGCAACGGCGCGACCCGGCTTGCGCCGAAATGCTGCAGGCCGCGGTCGATGGCAGCCGCGTCCACATCGACGCGCTGCGTCAGGTCATCCCGCAGGATGGCCCGGAAGCGCCAACCAGCCTGAATCTCAACGAGGTGCTGCGCGACGTGCTGCAACTTGCCACCCCGGCCCTGCTTGCGGCCGGGATCATTGTCGATTGGCAACCCGCCACCACGCTGCCCGCTCTGAACGGGCGGCCGCTGCAGTTGCGGGTACTGTTCAAAGCCTTGCTGGATAACGCCATCGAGGCCATGAGCCGCAAGGGATGGAAACGTCGCGAGCTTTCCGTCAGTACCCGCCGCGAACGCGGCTGCGTGCTGGTCCGCATTGCCGACAGCGGCCCCGGCCTGGGCGACGAGGGCCTCGCACGCGCCTTCGATCCCTTCTACACCAGCAA
>JACSRS010000149.1 GCA_014879655.1 Burkholderiaceae bacterium | reverse complement strand
TCCGTCGTCGGCAGCGTCAGATGTGTATAAGAGACAGCGATCCAGCCGGGCAACAGGCTGGCGCACTGTGCAAGGTCGGCATGACGCATCGGCCGGCCCAGCACCGGTCGCCCGTGGCCGCTGGCCAGCGTCGCCGCTCTGGCGGGCGGCAGCGGGAGATCAACTTCTTGAGTTGTGGACTTCGGACGCTCCATGCGCAGACAGGTTTTGCGGTGATTCAGGCCGGGGGCTTCCGCGTCAGGGATGGTTTGAGAATTTGAGAGCCGCCTCGGCCTGAAGACTCACGCCTGCGCGAGGGCCGCACGGTTGGCCACCAGCCAGTCATTGAAGGTTTTCAGGCCCGGATTGAGCACCCTGGACAATCCGACATCCCGCGCCGAGCAAAAGTCGCTCTCGAAGTCGCGCTTGAACTGGAACATGTTGCCCAGGTCGTCGGCGCCAGGAAACCCGAAACCTCGGTACGCCTCGGGGCTGACCGCGTTGTAGCTCACCGGCTCTTCAAGCACCGCAGCCAGTTCGTCCGCCATCTGCTGGCCGGTCAGGTGCTGGCCCGCAATCCCCACGCTCTTGCCGATCCACGCAGCACCTTCCTTGAAGATGCCGTAAGCGCACTTGCCGATGTCTTCGCAGGCGATGCCGGGCAACCGGGCATCACCCATCGGCAGCGCCAATGCCAGCTTGCCATCCTCACCTCTTTTCGGGCCCATGCCGAAGTGGATCAGGTTGTCCCAGTAGAACGAGGTGTAGAGAAAGGTCGTCGGCACACCCAGAGCGGTGAACATCTCGTTGCATTCACCCTTGGCATCGAAATGCGGCACCTTGTACGAACCCATCAAGGTGGGCATGCGCGCGTCCGACAGCGGCACCCATTTGCGGGTGTCTTCCAGCGTCGACCAGATCGCGTGCTTCACGCCAGCCGCGCGGGCAGCGCGCGCCATGTTGAGCGCTTCGGCCTTCTCCTTTTCCGGTGAAAAGTGATCCCAGAAGAAGGTGACAAAAAAGGCACCTTGCGCGCCCTCAAGGGCGGCCGTCAGGCTGGCCTCGTCATCGATATCGGCCGCCACCACCTCGGCGCCCAACGCCGCCAGCGCCTGTGCCTTCTCGGACCCGGCATCTCGCGTGAGTGCCCGAACGCTGAAAGTGGCTGCCGGATCATTCAGGATGGCGCGCACCAGACCGCCGCCCTGTGCACCTGTTGCTCCGACGACAGCAATGACCGGTTTGACTGACATGGACAAACTCCCTGTAAAGCCTGTTCGATGGCCGATAAGCAGGCCCGCATTTGACTACCTTGATCCGCATTCGGCAAGTCCTGGCTGCCACCGGGGCCACCCCAGCTCGACCCGTCGACTGGACTAACGCGCTACCCAGCCGCCACAGACCGGGAAGACCTGGCCGACGAAACAATTGGCGGCATCGCTGCACAGATAGGCCACGAATTCGGCGTCCTCCCTGGCGCCCACCAGTCGGCCCAGCGGCACCTCGCGCGCAATCCGTTCCTTGAAGCGCGGGTTGGCCTGCACCTCGGCCGGAAAGTAGGTCGGATTGTCGACAAAGTTCTGCGCAATCGCGTTCACCTGCACGTTGTGGGGCGCCACTTCCACACCCACCGCCTGCGCATAGGATAGCTGCGCGCCCCGCGCCGCGCTGTAAGTGGAGGCGCGCTTCATGCCCCGCAGCGCCGACGCGCTGCCCATCACCAGAATCTTGCCGCTGCGCCGCTCGATCATGGCCGGCAACACGGCCTTGCACAGTCTCGGCAGCGGGTCCACCAGCGCCGCGAAAACGCTGCGCCATTCGTCTTCGGACACCTCGGTTGCCCGGGTACTCGGCGCCGGCACCGCCAGACCGGCGATCAGCACGTCGATGTGCCCGGTGTCGGCAACCACGGCCGCCGGCTCTTCCGGCGCCAGCAGCGCTGCTGTGCTGGCGATGACCGTTGCGCCATGCGCGGCCAGTACCTCACACAGTACCGGGCCCATGAAGAGATCTGCGTGGGTGACAAGAATGCGCTTGTTTTGAAGCATGGCCTGGCTCATGGGGTTCTCCTGCTGAAACGAAAGGCCGACCTTAACCGTTAACCGCCTGCGTGTTCGCGCACAAACGCCTGCGTCTGCGCACGTATCGCTGCCTGCTCCACCACCATGGCCAGATGCCCGCCCTTTTCGAACGAGACCAGACGCGCCGCTGGAATGTGCTGTGCGGCAAACATAGCATTGCGGTAGAGCTGCAGCGAGTCATCCACCGCGTGAAAAATCAGCGTGGGTGCCCGTATCGCGGCGATCCGCTCATTGGGCATGACCGCCTGGTTGTCGAATGCAACGCCTGCTGAGCGGGGTTTGACCGGATTCATGAAGTCGATCACCTGATCCACCAGATGCAACTGCTCGGGCGTAAGCCCCGCGATGACCGCGTCACTGGCGCCCATCAGCTTCATCAGCGGTTTGCGAAACACCTTGCTGACGCCCCAGTAGAGCGGGTCGTAGCGAAAGATGCTGGTCAACGCGTCGCCCGACTGATTCGCCTGCAACTGCGCCGGGTCGCTGGAAGAAGCCACGCCGCACGACAGCAGCACCAGCGCGTAGACCCGCTCCGGAAACAGCGCGGCAAAAAGCAGTGCCGATGGCCCACCGTGCGACAGCGCGACAACCGCCACTTTCTGGATGCCCAACTGATCCAGCAGGTGCCGGTAGGCGCGCGCCTGGTCATCAAAGGTGGCGCCCGGGTGGAAGGTGGAGCCAGGGTAACCGAAGCGCGAGGGCGTGATCCAGTGGAATCCATCGCCCAGCACCGTCCGGGCAATCAGTTCCCCCTGGTCAAAGCCGCCGCCGCTGCCATGGATCACCAGCACCGGAGGTCCGGAGCCGCCTTCGGTGAAGGCGATGGCACCCTGCGGCGATGGAATGACACGTGCCCTGCCATCCAGTCGCTCGTACGCGCGGCTGATGTCGAGATAGCCGGCGACAGCCACCAGCACACCGGCTGCAAGCAGCGTCAGGGCCAGCCAGCGCAGCACGGTCAGCATGACTCACCAGCGATGCATGCGATGGTTTTTCCGCTTGGGCACCGGCTCGCACAGACCCCGTCTCGCCTGCAGCGTCTGCGGGTAATGCCTGTCCATTTCATCGGCTTGCATCGCAATTTCAAACGATCCGGGCGACGTCTCCGGGGGTCACTGCGCCGCCGGTCTCACATCTTCCGCAAGCAACGCCTGCAGCCGGTCCAGGTTCTGCTCGTTGGCGGGATCGACGATGGGGCGCAGCCTGGCGGCGACTTCGGGGCTTTCGAATTCCTGCACCCACGAAATCCGCGTCGCTCCATACTCGGGAGTCAAGTTCACGGTCAGCGTGAAAAGCGGCGCCACAACGTGGTCGATCACGATGCGCGCATCCGGAAGGATTTCCCGAAACACGCACTCGTTCGGGTAGCTGGCGCCGTTCGGGCCGTGCATCACAAAAACCCAGCGGCCCCCGGGCTTGAACGCGAACTGCTCAAAGGTGTTGGTGAAGCCGCTTGGTCCCCACCATCGTGCCAGCAGGTCCGGTCGCTCGAAAGCTGCAAATACCTGTCGAGGGCCAACCCTCAACAGCCGCTCGGTACGCGATGCAGCTTCGGAATTGTCCGCTTGGAACATGGGGGACTCCTTTTTCTCTTGCACACGGTTGCCGCAGGATACGCTCTGGTTCATGCTTCTTCATTCATGCAACCGGAACAATGAATTGGCGAGTACTTCGCTGTCATTGTGCTGCAGGGCCTTGAGCGCTGCCAACGCACGCTGCGCCTGGTCCACCGGCAAGAAGATGTGATCGTGGTGCACGCCTGCGACGACATTGCAGCTGATACCCGCCTTGGCCAATGCCCCGGAAAAAGCCGCCGTGAAGCCCACGGCCTGCAGATCCGAATGAACCGTCAGCGTGATCCACGCCGCGCGCAACCGCACCGGCAAGCCGGCCTGCAAAGCCTGCTCCTCGGGCAGAACCAGCGTGAGCCCCTCGGTTTCCCGGACGGTGACGACCGGTGACAGGACCGAGATATCGGTGCCGGGAGGCGCTTCGCAATACGCGTACACGCCCGGATGCAGCAGTGGCTCCATGGCGCGGAGCAAGGCCCGAAGATTCGCGATGTCTCGATCCATGAAATGAAAACTGAAAGTCACTGCTATTTGTCCTTCACAACCCGTGGCTTCAGTGAACGAACGTCACAACCGAAGCTCAAACGACCGCGAACAGTTGCCCCGTCAGGCCAGCAAGCCCCGGATCCACCAGACAAGGGCCGGCTGAAACACCAGCATCAAAAGACCAACAGACAGGTAGTTCCCGCTGGCCGGGTTGAAGTCTTGCCAGATTCTTGACCATTTGAACCGCATGATCGCCCTGCCGATGAAGACATCAAACGCTGCCATGAACGCTGCAAGCGTCAGGCCCAGATACAGGTGAGGCCACAAGCCCTGCAGACCGATGCCGGGAACAAGCGTGGCGCAAACCAGAAACGCCAGCGCCGTGCCCGAGACCATGCTCAACCTGATTGCCAGATCTTTGCCCACTTTCGGCGCCAGCCAGACGGTACGCAGGATGCCGTGGAGCGTCTCGGCGCCAGCGAGCACGACACACAAACTGGCGATTCGGAGTATTTCAGATGACGACATGGCGACAAGGAGCCGGTTGAACGCATCCGGATGGCATTTGAAACCCGCGGCAGTCCCGGAGCAAGCGGCAACCGTCACCGGCTGTTCGCAAGCCCCAGACGCTACTTCACAGGCTGCATCCCCTTTGCACGGATGATTGCGTCCGCGCCACTGGAGGCCATCGCGGCAAGAAAACCGGTGGCCGCTGGACGGTTGTTTGCGCTGGCGGCCACGGCGGAACTATAGGTGGTGGCGTTCTGTATGGGCTCGGGCAGCAGTCCGGCAAGACTGACGCCCGGCACCGGAAGGATTTCGCTGACCTGATGAATGGCCAGGTCCGCCTCGCCGTTGGCGACCCGTTCGGCCAGCAGGCCGCCCGGGACGAGGATGGCCTTGGCCCGGACTTCATCGGCGATCCCAAGCCGGCGAAACAAGCCGTCGAGGTAGATGCCGCTGGAGCCGCCGGATGCCGGGTCGATGTAGGCCACCTTGCGCGCACCGAGGACGGCTTCCTTGAACTGTTCCACGGTTTCCAGCTTCGGATGGGGCGCGCCAGACTTGACCGCGACGCCAATGACCACCTTGGCCACCGGCCTGATGGTGGCCACGTCCACCTTCTGCTGATCCGCAAGTGTCGACAGGCCACCGGGGGTCAGAAAAACCACGTCGAAGGTTTCACCGGCTGAAATCCGCTTGATCAGGGCACCCGCCGTATCGTTCTGCAATTCGACCTTGACGCCGGTGCGGGCTTCGAACCCGGGAATGAACTCGAGCACGACCTGCTTGAAGGCTCCTGTCGTGAGGATCTTCAGCGTCTCGGCGTGAACAGGGACCAGACAAAAGAGCCATGCAGTCAGCGAGAACAGCATGCGCAGCAGGATGGTCTGAACGGATCGGTGGGGTGATGTCCGACGGCCAGGTTCGGCAACTGCGCTTGTAGCAAGACTGAATGGCATGTTTTTCATGGACGGCTTCCCAGAGAATTTCCAGTCTTATTGTTCGGCACCGCGGGGCGTTCAACAACCGCATCGCCCCCATCTGCAACCGGGTTCATTCTGGAAGCGTCAACCGATCGATTCCCGCCGTGGTGACATTTTCTCCCGGGTCACCCGGTCCAATGCTGGAGCTCTTGTCGCTCAACAGTTCGACCGGTAACAAGAAAATCTACCTTCAATCCGCTCACCCGAAATCCGTCAGCGTCGCAGCCAAACGGCCGCCCCCCTCTTACGGCTGCGGGTCAACCTCAGAAACGAGCCTGGCAACAATGGGTTTGGCCTTGTCCACCATCTCCTGAGGTCCGAAGTGGGCTTCCATCCGCTCGATGCCTCTGGCAAGTGACGGGCCCAGCGCCAGGCTGGCCTGATCCAGACTCAGCTTCTGCTTCTCAAGCGAGGCCAGCAGGTCGCGGGGCGAGCCCTTGACGCCGTGGACCAGCAGCGAATGGAAAAGGCTCCGCGGGATTCCGAGGTGCGCGGCCACGCGATGGCCGAGCGCCCGGCCGGAGCCGATTCCACTCAGTTTCCAGAAGAAAACGGCGAGCCCGACGAGTACCGCGACACCGGAGAGCGCCACGATTGCAACCGGGGCGATCAGTTCCATATTGGTCTTTTGAAGCGGCGCCAGGCACTCACCCGACGGGGTTCATGTCGTTCTGCCACCTACGCCGGCCGGAAAAGCGCGCAGAGCTTGTTGCCGTCGGGGTCGCGGACATAGGCCAGGCACAGAGCGCCCATCTTCCCCTCGCGCAGGCCCGGCGGGCCTTCGATGGATGTGCCGCCGTGTGCGACGGCCACATCGTGGAACTGCTGCACCTGCTCCATGGAGTTGCACTTGAACCCGATGGTTCCACCGTTGGCGAAGGTTGCGGATTCGTCGTTGATGGGTTCGCTGACGCAGAAGGTGCCGCCGTCGTGCCGGTAGAAGAGCCGCGCATGGCCCGTTCCTGCCTTGTTCTCAATCGCCTCGCCCGCCCCGAGCACGCCGAGCAAGGCGTCATAAAAGCGTTTGGAGCGCTCGATGTCGTTCGTTCCAACCATCACGTGACTGAACATACTGGCCTTTCAATAAGTGGTGTGTAACGGCGGATGTTATGCGAGGCGCTCGGCACCTGGCGGTGAAAGGCCTCTCACGCCACTGCCACGCGGATACGCCCCGCAGCTGGCTCTTGCGCCTTCGACGGGTCAAACGGTCAGACCGCACCAGCGGCGGCGGCAACGGTCCAGGCCAGAACCAGCTGCGCCACAAAGTACGTCGGCCAGCCCCAGAGCCGGTTGACGAAGCCTTGCCTGACGAAGCGGTCCCGCGCGACCGAGAGGTCCGAAGCGGTAAACAGCAGCGCACCCACCAGCACCGCCCAGTGTCGAGAGGCAACAGCGTGTCCGGTCGCGGCAATGCACATGGCCAGAATGACGACGACATACGCCAGCACCGGGGCCTTGAATTCTTTCGGGGTGTGCGGCAGCAGCCAGCGCAACACCCCGGCGCCAAAGGCCACAGCCACGGCCGCAGCCACGCCCATCGCCGGCAACGACCAACCACCCGACACAAACGCCGCCGCAAACAGCAGGTGCGACAGCAGAAAAGCGCCCAGCCCGCCCATGAACGCCTTGGGCGCACGCGAGAGCAGCAAGGCATCGCCCAGCCACCCGAGCACCAGCGCACCCAGAATCAGTTGCCCGTAGATGGACTGCTGCGCGCCAAGCGAAACCGCAACCCCGACGAAGCAACTGCTGGCGGTGAGCTTGGCAATGACACGCCCGGCCGGCCACTCCAGGCGATCAACCGCCAGGAAGACGAGCACCGAAAACAGACAGGCGGTTGTGAGCGTGAAGGGGGAGAGCATGCGCAAGGGTAGCGTTCAGCAACACCGCTCTACCATGCCGTGCGGCGGCGGGATCGGGGCCGCTGACCCGACCAATCCTGAAGCAGGCGGAAAATCTCCGCGCATGCCATCGATCCGAACCCGGATTCGATTCGGTTCACGTTCCCGCCGGACGCACCAGGTACAGGTACAGGGCGCGCAGGTCGGTGTCATTCATGGTCTTGAGCGAGGTGAAAGGCATGACCTCGATGGCGGTTCCGTCAGGCCGCTTGCCGCTGCGCATCATCGCGATGAAAGTTTCCGCGTCCTTGTAGTGGGGCATCACGCTGCCTTCGCCAAGTGCCAGGCGCGCGGCGGCGGGCCAGTCCGGCGGAGCGCCCGCAATCTTGCCGCCCTGCAGGTTGGCGCCGTGGCACCCGGCGCACATCTGCGCGACATAGTGGCCATGTTCAAGGGTCACGCCCTCGGGCACGGCCTTTGCCGGCGGCAGGCTGTGGTCGATCTTGGTCACGGCCTCCGGGATCTGACCCAGGCCATACATCACGCGGCCGGGCAGCGGCAGTTGGACAACGCCATCCAGCTGCCCGGACTGCGGCGGCAGCTGCCGCACATACGCCACGATGCTGGCAAGATCGTCGTCCGTCAGGCGGTTGTAGTCTTCGCTGGGCATCAGGCGCAGCGCGCGGCCATCGGCCCCCAGGCCGTGGCGGATGCTGCGCACCCAGTCCACCGGCTGGTACTTGGCCATGCGCGGATTGCCCGCCGTGAGGTTGGGACCGGCCAGCTTGAGCCCTTTGCCATCATCGACCAGCGTGGCACCGCCGCCGTTGGCGCCGTGGCAGTCGACGCATCCGCGCGAGCCAAACAGGTAGCGGCCGCGCTCGACCGCAGCGGCATCACTGCGCAGCGATACCGGCGTCACCTGGATGTCAATGCGGCGGGCCATGCGTTGCTCGCCCAGCATCAGCCCGGCGGCGACGAGGGCGCCAAGTCCAAGCAACAGAATCAGCGCGACCAGAGCGCCCCTCTTTAGCCATCTGTTCATCGGTGTCACCTTTGAAGACTTGATCGATGCAGCCCTTGCACCAGACGCGCAAGTTACCACCAATGGCCGAAAACCGCACGCTTTTCATACGCCCGCCTGCGGGCAGATGTGATGCCAGACCGAGGCGCGTTCACCGCCCCACGCGGTGAGAAAAGCGGGCAGACGGCAGGGCCGAACATGATTCGAACCCGAGGACCCGTAACTGGTGCGGCCTCACGACTGCGCGCGCCGGTAGTGCAAGGCAACCGCGCCACAGCGCAGCGGCTTTGCCGAGATCAACTCGAGCCGGCGCGTGCCGGGCAGCCCGCCCTCGTACAGGGTCGGGCCGTGGCCGGCGATTCTGGCGTGGACGAGGAACAAGTATTCGTCGATCAGATCCAGCCGGTCCAGCTCGGTCGCAAGCTTGCCGCTACCGAGAAGCACGCCGTCCGGGGTCGCGTCCTTGAGCTTCTGTACGCCCGTGCGCAGGTCACCGGCGATGTGATGGCTGCTGGTCCACGGGAAGTCTTTT
This sequence comes from Burkholderiaceae bacterium, assembly GCA_014879655.1. Lineage (GTDB taxonomy): Bacteria > Pseudomonadota > Gammaproteobacteria > Burkholderiales > Burkholderiaceae_C > JACSRS01. Next base: position 2,856 of record JACSRS010000149.1, on the reverse strand, counting down.
CGGGTTGTGGACACCACGTACTTCGGCTTGGTTTCCAGTTTGACCGCCCATTCGCGTATCGCCGGCGGTGCGACCACCTCGCCGCGAGCGACCGCTGGCCAGTAGCTCTCCATCATCTCGTAGGTGACACGGCCCCACAGCATCGCCCCGTTCTCGTCCATGAGGCGGGTGAAGAAGGCGTGTGTCTCGTCATCGGCGATGCCTTCCAAATGGTCGACGCAACCGTCCAGGGTGACGTTGATGCTGAAGGTCAAGAGTCCCATGTTGTCCTTCGTTCGAGATACGAAACGATCCGCTCGCCGTCTGGCTCCAGGTGCACAAGTCCATTTCGCGAGGCAATCCCCTTGTGTCGCCTGACGTTGGACATGAGCCGCCGAGCAAACAAGCAGGGCCCGCTTGAGAAGTCGGGCCTCGATACGCTGGCAAGCCGCATCTTCGCGCCCCTATCGTTTGTGAGGCGAGATGGTGCTGATAGCGGTCGAAAAGCGCGCATGTACTGCCGGATCAACCGGCCTGTGCTTGACCTTGGTACTCGCAGGGTCCTTACCAAGGAAGTTGTTTCCTTTCCAGTTCTTCGACGGCCTGATCGGTCTGGGAACAAATCCCCCGCCGCAGTTGGGGCAGACGTTCTCCAGGACGCTATCAACACACGTGGCGCAGAACGTGCATTCGTAGGAGCAAATGCGCGCTTCAAGCGAGTCTGGAGGCAACGCCTTGTTGCAGTTCTCGCAGGTCGGTCTGAGTTCAAGCATGCGGGTTCTCCAATGGTGACGGCCTACGTTTGAGTAAAGGCGGGGTCAGGCCTCGCTGGACGGCGTGGTGATGCCGGGCTTGCTTTTGCTTCGCGGTTTGTTGACTTTCGGACCGGCATCCTTTTGGACTCGTGTTTCATAGGCCTTGCCCACAAGTGACTTCACTACGCTGGGTTTGGCTGCAGCCAAACTGACTCGTAACCCAAGAACTTTGTCACCCCAAAGCAATTTCTCGGTGAATTCTGGATAAAGCACCAAAGCGGCTTCACGATCCTGTTCGCCGACAAATACGTGGATGAATTTCTCATCGGGCGGTATCGTCACAAATATCTTGCCCCGCACTCTGAACGAAGAATAATTGTGGTGCGGCACTTCTGTGACTGCCTGCAGAGACAACGCATGTTTTCGCACCGATCCGATTAGCATGACGAGTGGGCGGTTGGAAGAGTTGTATTTGCGAGGCCTACCGTTGGAGCCAAGCGGGCGAGAACGGCAGGACGCCAGGCCCGGGCAGTGGAGAATGCAGCGTGCCGCAGGCCGGGCCTGGAGGCCTGCCGCTGGCGCTCCGCTTGAGCGGGTTTAGGCCTCGTGTTCTCTGCGGCGGCGTGGCAATTCACTTGGGGTCTCCAAGCTTGGCATTCCAGTATTCATCGGCTTCGTTGCAGGCTTTGAACAGGCTGAGAAGAGTCGCTTGCCACCAGCGTGATGCGTTCATGAGCGCTTGCAAATCGACGCTGGTCAGAGTCAGTGATTCGGGTGTCTTTGGATGCGTGACGTTGTTTCTTACCTTCGTCGCCTGGCGCAGTGCTTGCCAGCCCTGTTGTGACTTATCGACTTCAAAGACTGCTCCGTGGTTCTTGGCATAGATTGAAAGGGAGAACAGCAGGCTCTCAGGGAAAGGTAGGAAAACTGGCGTCTCTTTCGGGTGGCCCTTCTCGTCGAGCGAGTGCCGGACTTCTCGAAGCAGCTGGACCTCTTGCTCAGTAATGAACTCCGTCCCGGCCAATGAAGCCAGGGTGACTTGGCGCATTTGAAAGGACAGACCTTCTACGGCAGCGAAGAAGGCACGGACCAAAGCCCGTTGTGCATATGGCGTGTTGTCGAGGCGCCCATACTTGACCGCAGCGTCGAGATCCGCATTGAGGATCTCCCAGGTCTGCTGCAGTTGTGCGACGGCGTCTGCACGGTTCATTGCGAGGCCTAACCTAATGCAGATCGTCGGATAAACCGGCCAAACCAGCATATCCGACGGGATAACCAAAATGGACCAAAGCGCTGCGGCTCGCTCCAACAGCCCGCAACCCGCTTGACAACGGGGTCTTGCGACGAAGTACTGTATGCAATTACAGCTACCGGCAACGTCGTGAACCCTGTCATCTATATCCCCCCAATCGCGGCGCCTGCCGGGGCGGTTGAGCGAGGTGATGCGCGACAAACACTATAGCCTGAAGACGGAGCAGGCTTGCGGTTATTGGGTGCGGTTTTTCGTCCGATGGTGCGGGCGCGAGGGGCAAATGCGGCATCCACGCGACATGGGCGCGAGCGAGGTAACGCAATTTTTTTTGACCATGCTCGCCAATGAGCGCCGGGTGTCGGTGTCCACGCACAAACTGGCGCTCTGGTGAAATGAGGGTCAGAGCCCGATTTCGTCGCGTGAGCCTGCGGTTAAGCCGCTTTCGGGGAGATGACGAAATCGGGATCCGACCCCCATTTGGGTGGCGATGGCGGGATGCGGCGGGCGGCATTGACCATCAGTTGGCGCGTTGTCTCCGGGAGCCGGAGTTCATCTGGCACCGACATTTTCCGCTCAATCACTTCCGTAACCATAGCTAAAAACGTCCAGCCGACGCTGGCTATTGGCATTTTTTGCTTCAAATTTGACTTTTGAGGCTTGTGCCCCTCTCAGCCGGCAGCCCTTTTCGCTGCACAGCCAACGGCCGACCCTCCTCAGTGAAAATCCCGGCTCGCCAGCCCGGCTTCGGCCAGGCGGCCGAGCAGCGGGGTGAGGTCTTTCAGGCGTTCGGCGATGAGGTGGCGCACTTCGCCCCAGCCGCCATTGAGCCGTTTACGTTCGCCCTGCTCAAACGAACCGAACTGTCCTGGA
>JACSRS010000011.1 GCA_014879655.1 Burkholderiaceae bacterium | reverse complement strand
CAGCAGGCGCAGGTAGTCGTGGATCTCGGTCACCGTGCCCACGGTGGAGCGCGGGTTGTGGCTGGTGGCCTTCTGCTCGATGGAGATGGCCGGGCTCAGGCCTTCGATCAGGTCCACGTCGGGCTTGTCCATCAGCTGCAGGAACTGGCGGGCATAGGCGGAGAGGCTCTCCACATAGCGGCGCTGGCCTTCGGCATACAGCGTGTCAAACGCGAGACTGGACTTGCCGGACCCCGACAGACCGGTGATCACCACCAGCCGGTTGCGCGGGATGTCCAGGTCGATGTTCTTCAGGTTGTGGGTGCGCGCGCCGCGCACGCTGATGCGTTGCTGGCGCATCACGGCGGCCAGATAGGCGTCGTCAGCGGCTGCAGGGAGGTCGGAAGGAGCGTTCAAGTCAGGATTTCGCGGGGAAACCTGACATGATAGTCTGCGAGCGATTTTTTGCTGATGCCTTCGGTATTGGACCGGTGCAAACCCGTCCAGCAGTGGCTGACTTGGCCAGACGTTCCTCGTCTCACAGGTGCAGTCGGTGGCGGGCTGTTCCGCCAAGGCCCGGCATATTCCTTCGGGCACAATGCCCGGCTGATGAAATTTATTGTTGCTTTTCCGCAGAATTGTGGATCGGCGGGGTCGGCCGGTCGATGAAATCCACCCGGATGACGCCTGTCGAGTTGCGCGCCAGCCTGTCGCTGGCCGGTATTTTTGCGCTGCGCATGCTGGGCCTTTTTCTGGTGCTGCCGGTGTTCGCGCTGGAGGCACGGGGCTATGCCGGTGGCAGCGATCCCGCGCGAGTCGGGCTGGCCATGGGCGTCTATGGCCTGACGCAGGCGCTGTTGCAACTGCCGTTCGGGCTGGCCTCGGACCGGCTGGGCCGCAAACCGGTGATCGTTGCCGGCCTGCTGGTCTTCCTGGCCGGCAGTCTGGTGGCGGCCCTCGCGACGACGCTGGACGGGCTGATCATCGGGCGCAGTCTGCAGGGCGCCGGGGCAATTTCGGCGGCCGTGACAGCGTTGCTGGCCGACCAGACGCGCGACGCCGTGCGCACCAAGTCGATGGCGCTGGTAGGTGGCGGTATCGGGCTGATGTTTGCGCTCTCGCTGGTGCTGGCGCCAATGCTGGTGGCGCTGGTGGGTCTGTCCGGCCTGTTTGCGCTGACGGCCCTGCTGGCAATGGCCGGCGTGGTGATCGTGCTCTGGGTGACGCCGCCGGAGCCTGCCGAGCGGCCGGTTGTCTCGCGCGGCAGCCTGTTCACCGTGCTGCGCAACGCGGCACTGATGCGGCTGAACCTGGGTGTATTCGTCCTGCACGCGGTGCAACTGGCGATGTGGATGGCGGTACCGGCCATGCTGGTGCAGGCGGGCCTGCCGCGCGAGCACCATTGGTGGGTGTATCTGCCGGCGGTGCTGGCTTCTTTCGGCGTGATGGGCTCCACCCTGTTTCCGCTGGAGCGGCGCGGCTACCTGCGCGCGGTGTTTCTGGCGGCCATCGGTCTGGTGATGCTGGTGCAGGTGGGTCTGCTGCTGGAAGCTGGTGTTAGCCCCGGGCTGCCGGGACTGGCGTTTTTGCTTTTTGTTTTTTTCTGCGGTTTCAATGTGCTGGAAGCCAGCCAGCCCAGCCTGGTGTCACGGCTGGCGCCAGCAACGTCGCGCGGCGCGGCGCTGGGTGTCTACAACACGCTGCAGTCGCTGGGTCTTTTTGCCGGCGGCGCATTCGGCGGCGTGCTGCTGAGCCGCTTGGGCTCGCAGGGGATGTTCGCGACTTCCGCTGTCGCGATGCTGGTCTGGCTGGCGCTGGCCTGGCCGATGCATGCGCCGGCCGCCAGCCATTTGCCCGCGGCGGCCGAAGTCGCATAATCATTCTTCTCTGAAGCAAGGAAACGTTCATGGCATCCGTCAACAAAGTCATCATCGTCGGCAACCTGGGACGCGACCCCGAGGTGCGCACCTTCCCCAGCGGTGACCGGGTGGCCAATGTCACCATCGCCACCACCGACAAGTGGAAGGACAAGCAGAGCGGCGAAATGCGCGAGGCCACCGAATGGCACCGCGTG
>JACSRS010000098.1 GCA_014879655.1 Burkholderiaceae bacterium | reverse complement strand
GCCACTACACTCTAAAATTTATGGATAGTGATAAGGATCAGGAAGATGAATTTTAGCTTTTCAAAATCGGAAATTAAAGCCAAGCTGATTTTAGAAGAATGTGGTTTAAATGACCCTACCGAGCTACCCATGTCCGACATTATTATGGGAAGAGGAGCATTTTATGAGGAATCTCCTCTAGAAGGCAAGGAGGGTGAAATCGTATCAGCCGGCTCTCGATCCATTATTACGGTGAATTCAAATATCACCTATCCGACCAAGAAAAGGTTTGTGGCAGCGCATGAATTAGGGCATCATGAAATGCATAGAAATATCAAGCCCATGTTTACTGATACAGAAGAGGAGTTAATGAGCTGGTTTAAAGGTGGCCCCCAAGAGGTAGAGGCAAATGAGTTTGCTTCAGAATTTTTAACACCTTCCGAATTGTTTTACAAACCATCACCTAAAGACCCTTTTCGTTTATCAAGATTTGGAAAGCTGCTTGAAACCCCCCTTGGAGTAGCAGCCGGCCCACACACACAACTTGCCCAGAATATTGTGGCTGCATGGCTCTGTGGGGCAAGGTATATGGAGTTAAAGACAGTGCAAACCATTGATAATCTGAATATTTCAAAACCATGCATTGATATGCAGGACGAAGGTTATAATTGCGAATGGTCACAAGAACTGAAAATCCGACAGTCCTTTGATCAATATCTTGACGCCTGGATACTAATTCATGTTTTGAAACACCTGGTTCATGGCGATGATTTTTCAGAGCCGGGGACGATATTTAATATGAGTGTTGGGTACGATCTCGAAGGCATTAAAAAAGAAAATGTACAATGGTTCCTGAACAAGATGCAGGATGCGGCCGATGAAATCAGGGAGAGACGCGAGCACCTTAAGATTATGTATCCGAAGATCTCTGAAATAAACATAAATCCATGCATATCAGACAATGTAACTCTTTCAACCATGCATGGTTGCCCTCCCGAAGAAATTGAGAAAATTGGTTTATACCTGTTAAGGGAAAAAAAGCTGCACACCACCATCAAGCTTAATCCCACTTTATTGGAAAAGGAACAGCTAAACCAACTGATTGGGGCATCCGGATTTGATATTAATATTCCGGACTCGGCTTTTGAACATGATCTTAAATTCCAGGAAGCAGTAAAGATAATTCATTCGCTTAAAAACGCTGCTGAAATTGAAGGGCTTCATTTTGGTATAAAGCTGACCAATACGCTCGAATGTATTAATAACAAAGAGATTTTCCCCGAAAAGGAGAAAATGATGTATATGAGCGGATTACCCTTACACCCCATTGCAATTGGCCTGGCAGAAAAACTTCAAAACCAGTTTAATGGAAAACTTGATATTTCCTTCTCTGGTGGTCTGGATGCATTTAATTTTTCGGATGTTATTTCCTGTGGCTTATATCCTGCCACTGTGTGCTCAGATATATTAAAACCGGGAGGTTATGGCAGGCTCAACCAATACATTGAAAATCTTCATACTGAATTCAGGCAAGTAAACTCAACATCACTGGACGAATTTATTATAAACAAAGCTGGGAAAGGTCAGGAAATTTCAAGGGCAATCCTTAATAACCTGCTGAAATACACTGTCAAATTAAATGCTGAAAAAAAATACACCAAAACAACCATTAAAAGTAAAAGCATAAAAACAGCGAAAAATCTGCCTTACCCCTCCATCCCCTCCACCGCCTGGAACAACGCCTGCCGCGCCTGGCTGATGATCTGGCCTTTCCAGGCGTCGGTGTCGGTGTAGAACGCCTCCCACATCTTCTGGTGGATATGTTGCGCCAGCTCAGGCGGCGCCTTGGGGTGCTGGTGCAGCCAGTGGTCGCCGCGCAGCGCGTTGAGTACGTCGGGTATCGGCTGCGTGCCGTATTCCATGGCCATGCCGGTGTAGGTGGCCTGCGGGCATTCGTCATACGCGCTGGTGAACATCAGGCCGGTGAGCGGGGCCGAGGTGGAGGTGCCGTCGTAGATCGACGTCACGCCGTCACCCCACCACTGGCGCGCGCGCTGCACCGCCGCCTTGTCGTCACGGCCGGCAAAGATGCGTTCGCCGACGCCGCTGGGGCCCAGGCCGGTGTGCACGTCGATCCAGCCCAGTTGCCGCGCCGTCTGCGCATGCTGGCGCAAGACGGCGCGCAGTGTCTGGTTGCTCCAGGTGGGCGCGGTGCCGCCGTAGAACAGGCCATCGGCAAATTCGTGCTGGCCACCGGATATGGCCGCCTGGAAAGCAGCCATGCCGCGCTCGGCGATGAAGGCGGCGGTGGCGGCCTGGTTTTCGGGTGACGGCGGCCACTGGTCGGGCAGCAGCAGCGGCTGCAGTTCGCGGTAGGCGGCGTTGTCGGGCAGCGGTTTGGCGAAGTCGTGGAAGTTGCGGTTCAGGTCGACGTTTTCATGGGTCACGCGCCGCAGATGCGAAAAGCCCCAAGGGTTGAGCGCGTGGATGTACAGCACGGCCACGCCTGCGGCGCGGGCCTTTTCGCGCCATTCGGCGTCGTGCAGGGCAAACACCTGCACGCCGCTGCCGCAGAACCCTTCCACGCCGTGACAGGCGCTGCTGAGGATGAGCAACCTGTCGGCATCCGCCGGGCCGTCGCGCACCACATCCATCGCCAGCGCTTCGCCGTCGCGGCCTGTGAGCGGATGCGCGCGCGATTCGATCGGCAGGCCGGCCGTTGCAGCGGCTTCCAGAAACCGGGTGCGGGCTTTGGCGTAGCTGGCCGAGAACGCCTCGGTGACGGCGATCATGCGGTGGCACCCGTTTTGGCGGGCGCGGGTTGCGCCAGCCATTCTTCGGCCAGCCGCACCCAGTAGGTCGCGCCCAGCGGGATCAGGTCGTCGTTGAAGTCGTAACTGGGGTTGTGCAGCATGCAGGGGCCGGCGCCGTGGCCCATTTCGCGGTGCGCGCCGTCGCCGTTGGCGATGAAGCAGTAGGCGCCGGGTTTGGCCTGCAGCATGTAGGCGAAGTCTTCCGCACCCATGGTCTGCTCCTGTTCCTGGACGTTTTCCTCGCCGACGATGCCGGCCATCACGCGGCGCGCAAAGGCCGCTTCAAAGGGCGAGTTGACGGTAGGCGGGTAGTTGCGCACGAATTCGAACTCGCATTGCGCGTCATATGCGGCACAGGTGTGCTCGGCAATCTGCTTCATGCGCGCCTCGATCAGGTCGAGCACCTCGATGCTGAAGGTGCGCACCGTGCCTTGCAGTTCGCAGAAATCGGGCACCACGTTGGTGGCTTCGCCGGCGTGGATCATCGTCACCGACACCACGCCCGCGTCGATGGGTTTCTTGTTGCGGCTGATGATGGTCTGGAAGCCCAGTACCATCTGGCAGGCAATCGGCACCGGGTCGATGCCGTTGTGCGGCAGCGCCGCATGGCTGCCCTTGCCGCGAATGGTGATCCTGAACTCGTTGCTCGACGCCATCACCGGTCCCGGCGCCACCGCAAACTGGCCCACCTGCGCCCCCGGCCAGTTGTGCATGCCGAAAACCGCCTGCATCGGGAACTGATCGAACAGGCCATCCGCGATCATTTCGCGGGCGCCGCCGCCGCCTTCTTCGGCCGGCTGGAAGATCAGGTAGACGGTGCCGTCGAAGTTGCGGTGCTTCGCAAAATGCTGCGCGGCGGCCAGCAGCATCGCGGTGTGGCCGTCGTGGCCGCAGGCGTGCATCTTGCCGGCATTGCGGCTGGCGTGGGCGAAGGTGTTGAACTCCTGCATTGGCAGCGCGTCCATGTCGGCGCGCAGCCCCACCGCGCGACCGCTGGCACCACCGTCACGGCCGTGCACGATGCCGACGATGCCTGTCGTGCCCATACCCCGGTGCATGGGGATGCCCCATTCGGTGAGCTTGCGCGCCACCACGTCGGCCGTTCGCACTTCTTCAAAGCACAATTCGGGATGCGCGTGAATGTCGCGGCGGATGGCGGCAATACCGGCCGCTTCGGTCAGGATGGAGTCGATCAGTTTCATGCTGACAGTCTAGCCAGCCGCCGCGCTTTGTGCACGCGGGGCGCCAGCAATCAGCGGATGTGCGGTGCGCGGGAGGGTGAATTCCCGCAAAATCGGCGGATGATTTCTACCCACGCCCTTGAACTTGCCCGCACACTGGTCCGCATGGACACCGTCAGCCACCATTCCAACCTGGAGTTGATCCATTTCGCGCGGGATGAACTGCAGAAACTGGGCGTGAAAAGCCGGCTGACCTGGAACGACGACAAGACCAAGGCCAACCTGTTTGCCACGCTGGGCGAGGGCAAACCGGCCGGCGTCATCCTTTCGGGGCACACCGACACGGTGCCGTGGGACGGGCAGGCGTGGTCGGTCGATCCGCTGTCGGCCACGGTGCAGGACGAGCGCCTGTACGGCCGCGGATCGGCCGACATGAAGAGTTTCATCGCCCTTGCACTGGCACATGCGGAAATGTTTGCCCACAGCCCGGCACCGTTTGCCATCCATTTCGCCTTCAGCTACGACGAAGAGGTGGGATGCTTCGGTGTGCGAGAGCTCATCGCGGACCTTAAAGACGCTGCCATCCGGCCGCTGGCCTGCATCATCGGCGAGCCCACCGGCATGGTGCCGGCCATCGCGCACAAGGGCGTGTACCGGTACAAATGCTGTGTGCGCGGCAAGGAAGCGCATTCCTCGCTGACGCCGCAGTCGGTCAATGCCATTGAAATGGCGTCGCGGCTGATCGTCGGGCTGCGCGACATGGCCGAGGGTTTCGAGCGCAGCGAGCCGCGCTATGAAGGTTTCGACGTGCCGTTTTCCACCGCCAGCGTCGGCCAGTTCCACGGCGGCATCGCCGACAACGTGGTGCCGCGCGATGCAGAATTCCGCTACGAGTTCCGCGATCTGCCCACGGCCGAAGTGCGCGCGATGCAGCAGGCGGTGCTGGACCAGGCACGCGCGCTGGAGCCGGCGATGCAGCGCGTCGCCCCGGACGCGGGCTTCCGCTTCGAGACGATTTGCGAGATCCCGAGCTTTCTGGGGTCGGCCGGCGACAGCGTGACCCGGCTGGCGCAGCGCCTGGCCGGCGAGGACCGCACCACGCTGGTCGCTTTTGGAACCGAGGCCGGGCTGTTCAAGAACGCCGGCATTCCCACCGTGGTCTGCGGCCCCGGCCACATCACGCAGGCGCACCAGCCCGATGAATACGTCAGCCTGGAGCAGCTGGCACGCTGCGAGGCCTTCATGCAGGGGCTGGCGGCAACCACTTCGATGGAATGAGCGGCCATGTCGGCAACTGAAACTTTCGCGGCGAGCGGCACCGGTGCCGACACCGTTCAGGTCCGTGGCGCCTGTCCGCACGACTGCCCGGACACCTGCGCGCTGCTGACAACGGTGGCGGGCGGTGTCGCGGTCAGGGTGCAGGGCAATCCTGATCATCCACAGACTGGCGGCGTGCTGTGCACCAAGGTCTCGCGCTACACCGAGCGCAGCTACCACCCGGAGCGCGTCCTGCAGCCGCTCAAACGCGTGGGCCGCAAGGGCGAGGGAAAGTTCGAGCCTGTGAGCTGGGACGCAGCGCTGGCCGACATCGCGGCACGCCTGTCGGCCATCGCGGCGCGCGATCCGCAGGCCATCGTGCCCTACAGCTACGCCGGCACCATGGGGCTGGTGCAGGCCGAGGGCATGGCGGCGCGCTTTTTCAACCGGCTGGGTGCGTCGCTGCTGGACCGCACGATCTGCTCGGCCGCCGGTACCGAGGCGCTGGTCCACACGCTGGGCGGCAAGGTCGGCATGCGGGTGCAGTTTTTTGCCGAATCGAAGCTGATCCTGATCTGGGGCAGCAATTCGATTGCCAGCAACCTGCATTTCTGGCGGTACGTACAGCAGGCCAAGCGTGATGGCGCTCGCATCGTCTGCATCGACCCGCGCAAGACCGAGACGGCCGACAAATGCCACGAACACATTGCGCTGCGGCCGGGCACCGATGCGGCACTGGCACTGGCGCTGATGCATGAGCTGATCGTGCACGACTGGCTGGACCACGACTACATTGCCCGCCACACGCTGGGCTGGGATGCGCTGCGTGAGCTGGCACTGCAGTGGCCGCCCGAGCGCGCAGCGGCCATCTGCGGCGTGCCGGTGGAACAGATCGTGCGGCTGGCCAGCGACTGGGGCACCACGCAGCCGGCGGCGATCCGCCTGAACTACGGCATGCAGCGGGTGCGCGGCGGCGGCAATGCGGCCCGCGCCATCGCCTGCCTGCCGGCGCTCACGGGTGCGTGGCGGCACCGCGCCGGCGGCCTGCTGCTGAGCAGTTCGGGTCAGTACCCGATCGATCGCGCTGCGTTGCAGCGCCCCGACCTGCTGGCCGGCCGGCAGCCGCGCACCATCAACATGGTGACCATCGGTGACGACCTGCTGCGAGAACCGGACGAAGGCTTCGGCCCGAGGATTGAGGCGCTGGTGGTCTACAACAGCAACCCGGTGGCGGTGGCACCAGAGTCGGTCAAAGTGGTCCGGGGCTTCGCCCGCGAAGATCTGTTCACGGTGGTGCTGGAACACTTCCAGACCGACACGGCCGACTATGCCGACTACATCCTGCCGGCCACCACGCAGCTGGAACATTGGGACATCCACGCCAGCTACGGCCATACCGACGTGCTGCTGAATCGCCCGGCCATCGCGCCGCAGGGCCAGGCGCTGCCCAATGCGCAGATCTTTCGCGAGCTGGCGCGGCACATGGGTTTTGACGAACCCTGTTTCGCCGACGACGACCTGACGCTGTGCCGGGCCGCGTTCGGCGAAACGGTCAGCTTTGATGAATTGCTGGACAAGGGTTTTGCCACACTGCAGTTGCCCGATGCGCCGTTTGCCAGCGGGAGCTTTCCAACGCCCTCGGGCCGCTGCGAGTTTTTCAGCGCGCGGCTGGCCGCGCAGGGGCTGGACGGCTTGCCGGACCACCTGCCCAACCATGAGTTGGCCGAGCCGGGCAGTGCCTGGCCGCTGGCGATGATCTCGCCGCCGGCACGCAACTTTCTCAACTCCAGCTTCGTCAACGTCGACAGCCTGCGCGCCATCGAGCGCGAGCCGCTGGTGGAAATCCACCCGGACGACGCCGCGCCCCGGGGTATCCGCAGCGGCGATGCGGTGCGCGTGTTCAACCCGCGCGGCAGCTACCACTGCAAGGCCGACGTGTCGGCGCGGGCCCGGCCCGGCGTTGTCAACGGTCTGGGCGTGTGGTGGCGCAAGCTGGGGCTCAATGGCACGAATGTCAACGAACTGACCAGCCAGCGGCTCACCGACATGGGGCGCGGCCCGGTGTTCTACGACTGCCGGGTCGAAGTCGCAAGGCTGGCGCCCGCCGAAGCAGCCTGCGGGAATCCGGCTTGAACCTGTCCGGTTGCATCGGTTGGCGCCGCGGTGGGCTTCGCCGGCTGGCCGCGTTGGCGCTGCTGACGGTTCTGGCCGCTCTCACCGGCTGTTCGACCGCGGCGTACTACTGGCAGGCTGTCAGCGGTCATGTCGGCGTGATGCTGGCGGCGCGGCCAGTGGGGCAATGGCTGGCTGCACCGGAAACACCCGAATCGCTGCGCGAACGCCTGCGATTGACGCAGCAGATGCGGACCTTTGCCATTGGCGAGCTGCAGCTGCCCGACACCGCCAGCTACACCCGCTATGCCGATATCGGCCGGCCGTACGTGGTGTGGAATGTGGTGGCGGCGCCCCCCGATTCCCTGACTGCCAGGACCTGGTGCTTCCCGGTGGTGGGCTGCGTGGGCTACCGCGGTTACTACCGCGAGGCCGATGCCCGCGCCGAAGCGGCAGCCTTGCAGGCGCAGGGCCTGGAGGTCACGGTTTACGGCGTGCCGGCGTACTCGACGCTGAACCGGCTCAACTGGCTGGGCGGCGACCCGCTGCTCAACACGTTTGTGCGTTATCCGCAGGGCGAACTGGCGCGCCTGATGTTCCATGAAATGGCGCACCAGGTGCTGTACGTCGACGATGACACGGTGTTCAACGAGTCGTTTGCGACCGCGGTAGAGCGCATCGGCGTCAAGCGCTGGCTGGCGCTGCATGCGTCGCCCGCCGTGCGGGCCGACTACGAGACGGGTGAACAGCGGCGGCGGGAATTTCGCGCGCTGACCCGCGATACCCGTGCTGCCCTGAACGCCATTTATGAACAAAAATCGGCCCATCCCAGCGGCAGTCCGTCATTTGTCGCTATGAAAAACAAAGTGATGGATGACTTTCGCACCCGCTATGCAGCGCTCAAGGCGGGCTGGGCGGCGGATACCGCCTTGATTCGCGGGTACGACGCCTGGGTGGCCCGCGCCAACAACGCCAGCTTTTCGGCACAGGCTGCCTATGACGAACTGGTGCCGGGCTTCGAAGCGCTCTTCGAGCGCCAGGGCGGCGCCTCGCCGCAGGCCTGGCGCGGGTTTTATGATGCAGTCCAACAACTTGCGCAGCAGCCCAAAGACGAGCGGCGTCGCGCACTCAAGGAGACGGCCCGTGTCGCACATTCACATTCACCGTGAGCATCACCTCGGCCTGGCCAAGGCCCGCAAGATTGCCTTCAAATGGGCCGAAGAGGCCGAGGCTGAATTCGGCATGGCCTGCACCTACGAAGAAGGCGATCACGAAGACGAGGTTCGCTTCACCCGTTCCGGCGTCAGCGGCACGCTGAAGGTGAGCAAGGTGGCGTTCGAGCTGGACGCCAAGCTGGGCTTTTTGCTCGGCACTTTCAGCAAGAAGATCGAGAGCGAGATCATTCGCAACCTTGACGAGTTGCTGGCGCAGCAGCAGTCCAAACCCCGAAAGCGCGACGCATGAGTGCGGCCCCGTCGACGCAGCCCGCAGGTCCGCTGACAGGCCTGAAGGTGCTGGAACTCGGCCAGCTGATCGCCGGGCCGTTTGCCGCGAAGACGCTGGCCGACTTTGGCGCCGATGTGGTCAAGATCGAGACACCGGGCACGGGCGACCCGCTGCGCAAGTGGCGGTTGCTGAAAGACGGCACCTCGGTCTGGTGGCAAGTGCAGTCGCGCAACAAGCGTTCGCTGGCACTGGACTTGAAAGCGCCGGCCGCGCAGGACATCGTGCGCCAGCTGGCAGCGGAATCGGACGTGCTGATCGAGAACTTCCGCCCGGGCGCGATGGAAGGCTGGGGCCTGGGGCCGGACGACCTCCTGAAGCTCAACCCGCGACTGATCATGCTGCGCATCAGCGGCTACGGGCAGACCGGCCCCTACCGCGACAAGCCCGGCTTTGGCGTGGTGGCCGAGGCCATGAGCGGGCTGCGCCACCTGACGGCCGAGCCCGGCCGCGTGCCGGTGCGAGTGGGCGTGAGCATCGGCGACACGCTGGCGGCGCTGCACGGTGTGATCGGCATCCTGCTGGCGCTGCAGGAACGGCAACAAAGTGGTCAGGGGCAGGTGGTGGACGTGGCGCTGTACGAGGCGGTTTTCAATTGCATGGAGAGCCTGCTGCCCGAGTACAGCGCGTTCGGCGCGGTCCGGGAGCCAGCTGGCAGCGCGCTGCCCGGCATCGCACCGAGCAACGCCTACCGCTGCAGCGATGGCGGCTACGCACTGATCGCCGGCAACGGGGACAGCATCTTCCGGCGCCTGTGCGCCACCATGGGCCGCGACGATCTGGCCCGCGACCCCGCGCTGGCCGACAACGCCGGCCGGGTGGCGCGCGTGGCCGAAATCGATGCCGCGATTGGCGAATGGGCCGCGCAGCGCACGGTGGATGAAGTGCTGGCGGCACTGGACGCAGCCGCTGTGCCCGCCGGTCGCATCTACACCGTGGCCGACATTGCTGCCGACCCGCATTACCTGGCGCGCGGCATGATCGACCACGTGCACATGGACGACGGCACCGATCTGGCCGTGCCGGGCATCGTGCCCAAGCTCTCGCGCACCCCAGGATGTCACCGGCGCAATGCGCCCGACATCGGCCAGGACACCGACGCCGTGCTGCGCGGCATGGGGCTGACCGGCGCGCAGATCCAGGCGCTCAGGGACCAGGGCATCGTGGTCGGCGGCTGATGCCTTTGCCGCAATTCGTGAGGATCAAACCATGATCGACCACCTGGACCACCTGGTCCTGACCACCTTCGACGAAGACGCCTGCGTTGACTTCTACACCCGGGTGCTGGGCATGCAGCTGGAAAGCTTTGTCGGCGGCACGCCGCCGGTGGCGCGCAAGGCGTTCCGCTTTGGCAACCAGAAGATCAACCTGCATGTGCGTGGCCGCGAGTTCGAGCCCAAGGCGCACCTGCCGGTGCCGGGCTCGCTCGACCTGTGCTTCATCGCCAGCGTGCCGCTGGACGAGGTGGTGGCGCGGCTGCAGGCCTGCAACTGGCCCATCGTCGAAGGGCCGGTGCAACGGACCGGCGCCACCGGGCCGATCCGCTCCGTCTACGTGCGTGACCCCGATCTGAATCTGATCGAGATATCCCGGCCCGCCTGACCCGAGCGGGCGCCGGGTGGCGGGGCAATCAGCTCAGCGACTCGATCAGGTCGATGTACTGCTGCATCGCATCCTTGGCGTCCGTGCCTTTCAGACCGTTCCAGGCGTCCCATTTGGCGCGGCCCACCATGTCGGTGAAGCCGGGCTTCTTCTCACCGTTGTCGCCGCTGGTGGCCTGCTTGTACAGCGCGTAGATCTTCAGCAGCGTGGCGTTGTCGGGGCGCTCGCTCAGGTTCTTCGAGTTGGCAACGGCAGCTTCGAATTTGGACTTCAGGTCTGACATGGGGTCTCCTTGGGTGGTTGAAATGAAGGGCTTGCTTGCGAAAGCGCAAGCGGGCCGACTATCTTACGGGGTCGCCGCGGCCGATGCCGTCAGAATAGAGGGATCAGTCAAACGGTTGGAGGATCGGAACATGGTCAAGCGCGTCGTCAAAACCCGAACGACCGGCGGTGCACCGGGCACGGCTGCGTCCGACGACAGCCTGCTGCCGCTGGCGCAGCAGGTTGGATCGTTCGCCACGGATCTGGCGATGCATGCCGCGCGCACGATTCAGGAGAACGTCTCGCGCACGGCCAGCGGCGTGCTCGGGCTGGCGGGCGACCGCATGAGCAAGGTCGACACGGCCTGGCTGCGCATGGATTCGCCGAGCAACCTGATGATGATCGTCGGCTTCTGGACGCTGTCGCCGCGCGTCGACTACGAGTCGGTGTGCCAGCGCATCGAGGAGCGCATGCTCAAGTACCCGCGTTTCCGCCAGCGTGTGGTGCAGGACCCGGCGGGCGCCACCTGGGTGGAAGACGCTGCCATCGACATCCACGACCACGTGGTGCGCGAGCAGCTGCCGCGGGTGAAAAAGGGCGGTGAGCAGGCGGCGCTGCAGGCGCTGGTCGGGCGTCTGGCGACCGAGCCGCTCGACCCTGCGCGCCCGCTGTGGAAGATGCACCTGGTCGAGAACTTCCGCGACGAAAACGGCAAGGAAGCCAGCGTGCTGATCGTGCGCATCCACCATTGCATTGCCGACGGGATTGCCCTGATCGCCGTGACGATGTCGCTGGTGGACGGCGGCAGCTCGCCGCCCAGGCGCAAGAAGAGCGCCGAAGGGCCGGAGAGCGCCGAGGACTGGATCGTGCACCACCTGGTCGAACCGCTGACCGACGCCGCGGTGCGCACGCTGGTCGCCGCCGGTGATGGCGCGGCCGCCTCACTGCACCTGCTGCGCGATCCGTCGGCGGGCGTCAGCGGCACCCGGCATGTCGCCCGCATGGCCTACCAGCTGGCCAGCGACGCGGCGGCGTTGACATTGATGCCTGAAGACTCGCGCACCCGGCTCAAGGGCAAGCCGGGCACGCGCAAGCGGGTGGCCTGGTGCCGGCCTTTGCCGCTGGACGAGGTGAAGGCCGTGGGCAAGGCGCTGAACTGCTCGATCAACGATGTGCTGCTCAGCTGCGTGGCCGGCGCCATCGGTGAATACCTGAAGGCGCTGGGCGACGATGTGACCGGCAAGGAGATCCGGGCCATGATCCCGGTGAACCTGCGCCCCATCGAGGAAGCCTGGAAGCTGGGCAACCGCTTTGGCCTGGCGCCGCTGGTGCTGCCGATCGGGATCGACAACCCGGTCGAGCGGGTGTTTGAAGTGCGCCGCCGCATGAACGACCTCAAGGGCGGCACACAGCCCTTGCTGGCGTTCGGCCTGCTGGCCGTGGCCGGGCTGATGGTCAAGCCGGCGCAGGACGCGCTGCTCAACTTCTTCAGCAAGAAGACCACGGCGGTGATGACCAATGTGCCCGGTCCTCGCGAGAAGCTCAAGTTCTGCGGTGCCACACTGGAGCAGAGCATGTTCTGGGTGCCGCAGTCGGGCGACGTCGGCCTGGGCGTTTCGATCCTGAGCTACGGCGGCGGCGTGCAGTTCGGCGTCATCACCGACACACGCCTGTGCCCCGCGCCGCAGGACATCATCGACAAGTTCGGCCCCGAGTTTGA
The DNA here is from genome assembly GCA_014879655.1 of Burkholderiaceae bacterium. Lineage (GTDB taxonomy): Bacteria > Pseudomonadota > Gammaproteobacteria > Burkholderiales > Burkholderiaceae_C > JACSRS01. Next base: position 31,745 of record JACSRS010000098.1, on the reverse strand, counting down.
AAAGCTGACCCTGCTGACGATGATGATGCCCTGGGGCGAATGACCCGGCTGCTGCGGGCCGGCCGCCGGCGCCGGGCCGGGGCTCAGGGCAGGTCGCGATTTTCCGCCCGCATCGAGCCGGGGTCGCGCGGACCGACCGTGCCCAGCCGCTTCTTCAGCGACTGCGGCTGACCGGTCAGCACCGTGGCATACAGCGTGGTGTTGGCCAGCACTTTCTTCACATAGTCGCGGGTTTCGGTGAACGGCACGTTTTCGGCCCAGATCGCCGCTTCCATGACCGGGCCGTTGCGCCAGTTGCGTGGCCGTCCCGGACCGGCGTTGTAGGCCGCGGCGGCCAGCGGCATCGAGCCGTCGAAATCGTCCAGCACGAGTTTGAGGTAGCCGGTGCCGATCGCGATGTTGGTGTCACGGTCGGTGATCTGCTCGGCGCGGAAGTTGTTCATGCCGATTTTCCTGGCGGTCCAGCGTGCAGTGGCCGGCATCACCTGCATCAGCCCGGAAGCGCCCACGCTGGAGCGGGCGTCCATGATGAAGCGGCTTTCCTGGCGGATCAGACCGTACACATAGGCCGGGTCCAGGTCAATCTCCTTGCTGCGGCGAACCACTTCATCGCGGAACGGCATCGGGAACCGCTGATCGATGTCGATGAAAGCCTTGGTGCGCTCGCTGGTGTTGATGCAGCGGTCCCACACCTCGCGGGCGCAGGCCAGCTCGGCGGCGGCCAGCAATTCGCGGTCGTTCATGCCGCCTCGTTCATGCAGATTGGTGGTGTAGTTCCACTCGCGCACGCCTTCGCCGCGCAATCCGATGCCGATGGCGTACAGCGCCCGGTTCAGGCCTGGGTTCTGCAAGGCGGCGCTCTTTTCAGCGGCGGTCGGCGGCGCGGGGCGCGTCGGCACGGTGGCGCGTCGGCCCAGTTCTTCCAGCGCCAGCACCTCGTAGAAGCCCTGGATCGACGCGATCGATTCGAGCAGCCGGTTTGCTTCCAGCACTTCGGCGCGATGCCGGGGCGTGGCGGTGGCATCGGCCGGGGTGGCAGCGGCGCCGGATTCCACCGTCTTGCGCTCGGCAGCCGGCACGCCGGCCAGCAGCGCGCGGGCGCGCCAGTAGGCCCAGGTGGGGTCGGCGCGGGCTTCGTCGCTCATGGCTGCGGTGGCCGACAGCACGGCTTTCCACTGGCCCTGGCGCAGCGCGGCGCGCACCTTCCAGCCCAGCAGATCGTCGTTCAGGTCGGCGTCACGGCTGACGTTGGCAAAGTAGCCGGTCGCGCTGTCCTGCAGCTTGGTCGCAGCCTGCTTGCCGATCACGCCCCACACCCAGTTGCGCTCCTCCGGGGTCAGGTGGACAGACCATTTGCTGTCGAGGATCTGCGCGGCCTGCGCCGGGTCGTCGGTGGCGAGCTTGACCAGTGCCAGCACCACCAGTTCCTTGCGGGTGCGCGACGCGGCCGACGCGCGCTTGGCCAGGTACTTGATCGAGCTGTTGCTGATTTCGGCAATCTGCGCGGGCGCGTCGTCCGAAACGATGGCTGCCGCCACCCGGGCGGTCTTGGGCCGGTTGGCCTCCATGGCCATGCGCGCCTTGCGCCAGATGTCCAGGTCGCTGAGCTTTTTCGACTCGTGTAGCCGGTCGGCGGCAAACGCGCAGCCGTCGTCGGCCTCGCGCTGGGCATACCAGTTGCGGCGCACGTCGGCGGCCACGTCGGCACCGCTGCGCAGGAACTCGACGGCCAGCGCGTAGCAGCGCACCTCGCGGTCATCACCCATGCGGAAACTCGGGTGTTCGGCGGCAAAGGTCGACCAGTCGCGCCGCTGACCCAGCAGCAGCAGCCAGTCGTTGCGCATGCGGTCTTCCTGGTAGGTGCCGGCATAACGCGTCAGAAAGGCCTGAACCTCCTGCGGCGAGGCTTCGTCCAGGCGGGCCTTGAGCTCCCAGTAGGCGGCCCAGGGCTCCAGCACATGGCCGCGCGCCTGCGGCAGCAGCGCGGCGAGTTTCTTGCGATCGCCCTTGCGATAGGCCTGCTGCATGTCCAGCAGCACGTCGTCGCCCCCGGACTGGGCAGCCGCTGGCAGCCCGACGGCCAGCGAGAGACAGGCCCCCAGAAGGGTCGAAGTCAATGTCTGCGCGAGCGGTGTCAAAATCTTTCGTAACTGCATGGGGAGATTATGGACAAGTCGGAAGAGAAAAAGGCCCTTCGCAAGGCACTGATCGACGCGCGGCTGCAAATGCCCGACCGGCTGGCGCGCTCGGAGGCGTTGCAACAGCTGATGCGGATCTGGCTGCTGGACCGGCCCGATACCGTGATTGGCGCTTATTGGCCGATCAAGGGCGAGTTCGATCCGCTGCCGGCGCTGCACCGCTGGAAAGAAGACGGCGAACTGCTGGACGAACCGGCGCTGCGCCGCATCGGCCTGCCGGTGGTCAACAAGCAGCACATGACGATGACCTTCCACGCCTGGTATCCGGGCTGCCCGATGGAAGAAGACGCGTACGGCATCCCCAAGCCCAAGGATACCGAGCTGATCGTTCCCACGCTGCTGTTCGTGCCTTGTGTGGGCTACGGCCCCGGCGGCTACCGGCTGGGCTATGGCGGCGGTTTCTACGATCGCACGCTGGCCACGCTGCAGCCGGCGCCCTTCACGGTGGGCCTGGGCTACACGCAGGGCTTTCTGGACGACTTCATCCCCGAGCCGCACGATGTGCCGCTGGACGCCATCCTGAACGACAACGGCGTCGTCTGGCCGGTCTGAGGCGCGGGGCGATGGCGGGCGACGCGCTGCTTCCCATTTATTTGACCAAGGTCAAGTGTTCGCGTCCCTGACCGGCGCAGAGTAGAAATTTGCCCGACGCAAAGCCGTCAGTGCCTTCCAAAAATTTGCAAAAGGAGATCCCGCGCATGTCAGATTTCGCCCCGCAGCTTCAGGCCAACCGTCGTTCCACCAAAGCCTCCGCCAAGAGCGAACCCAAGAGCGAAACCACGGGCAAAAACATGGCTGCGGCATCGGCGGCCGGCCCGGCCAAACCCGAAACTTCCGGCGCAGAAACGGTCCGTATCGCAAAGCGCGGTGACCGCGCACCTTCGACGTCGAAGCGCAAGATCGAGCAGTTTGTGACCACGGAGGCCACCGACGCTGCCCGCGGCAAGCAACTGGCGGCAGCGCTGTCGGTGATGGACCCGGCCAAACCCGGCACGCCGGCCCAGCGTGCCAAGGCCTTGCGGGCGCTCATCAGTGGCGCGTCGGTCGACGACGTGCGGGCGCTGCGCGCTGCGCTGCTCGCACCAGCCGGCACGCTCTCGGGCGACCCTGGCAACCCCGACGACGAGCTTTCGCCCGACTGGCGCGAAGGCGGCTACCCCTACCGCAACCTGATGCGCCGCTCGGTCTACGAGAAAGAGAAGTTCCGCCTGCAGGTCGAGCTGCTCAAGCTGCAGGCCTGGGCCAAGGAGACCGGCCAGCGCATCGTGATCCTCTTCGAAGGCCGCGACGCCGCCGGCAAGGGCGGCGCGATCAAGCGCTTCATGGAACACCTCAACCCCCGCGGCGCGCGCGTGGTGGCGCTGGAAAAGCCCACCGACGCCGAGCGCGGGCAGTGGTACTTCCAGCGTTATGTGCAGCACCTGCCCACGCAGGGCGAGATCGTGCTGTTCGACCGCAGCTGGTACAACCGCACCGGCGTGGAGCGTGTGATGGGTTTCTGCACGGACGCCGAATACCTCGAATTCATGCGCCAGACACCCGAGTTCGAACGCCACCTGGTGCGCAGCGGTGTGCACCTGATCAAGTTCTGGTTCAGCGTCAGCCGCGAGGAGCAGCGCCGCCGCTTCAAGGAGCGCGAGGCCCATCCGCTCAAGCAGTGGAAGCTCAGCCCGATTGACCTGGCCTCGCTGGACAAGTGGGACGACTACACCAAGGCCAAGGAGGCGATGTTCTTCGAAACCGACACCGCCGACTCGCCTTGGACCGTGATCAAGAGCGACTGCAAGAAGCGCGCGCGCCTGAACGCCATGCGCTACGTGCTGCACAAGCTGCCCTACAAGAACAAGGACCTGCAGCAGATCGGCAAGCTTGACCCGCTGATCGTCGGCCGCGCCCACGTGGTCTACGAGCGCGGCGAGAAACCCGGGGCGATTCTGTAGGCCGGGCCGCCGGCCTGGCGGCTTCAGTCGGCGTTGGCCAGCGTGTCCGGGTCGGGCCCATCACCGATGGTCTCGCGCGTCTGGCGGGCCTCGCGCTTGAGCCAGTCGCAAAACGCGGCCACCTCGGGGCGCTGCGCGTTGCGCGGGCCGACGATCAGCCAGTAGGCCAGCGGTGAGTCCATGCGCTGGCCGGGCAGCACCTCGACCAGCGTGCCATCGGCCAGGTTGCCGGCAATCAGCGGCAGCCGCGCCAGCGCAATGCCCTGACCGGTCAGCGCGGCCTGCGCAATCTGGTTCGCGTAATTGAAATACAGCCAGCGCCGGGGCTCGATGCGTTTGAGCTGGCGCTCGGCCAGCCAGCGCCCCCAGCCCAGCCATTCCAGAAACGGCGTGCGGTGCGCATCACCCGCCTCGATCAGCGGAAACTTCGCCAGATCGGCCGGCGTGTTCAGCGGCGGGCTGTTCTGCAGCAGCCAGGGGCTGGCCACCGGTGTCAGCTGCTCGCCAAAAAGCCGCAGCGCCCCGGCCGGTACGCCGGCCGGCACGGCGTAGCGCAGCGCCAGGTCCACGTCGGCGGTGTCCAGATCGACCGGCGTGTCGCTGGCGTCGATGCGGATGTCGATGTCCGGGTTCTCGCGCTGGAAGGCTTCCAGGCGCGGTATCAGCCACATCGAGGCAAACGAGGCCCAGGTGGTGACGGCCACGGTGCGCCGGCCGGCGGCCTGGCGAATCTGCCGCACCGCGCTGTCCACCCGCTCCAGCGACGGCACGACCGCCCGCAGCAATTGCGCGCCGGCGCTGGTCAGCTCCACCGCGCGGGTGTGCCGCAGGAACAGTGCTACCCCCACTTCTTCTTCCAGGCCCTGGATCTGCCGACTCACGGCCGACTGCGTCAGCGACAGCTCCTCGGCGGCGACGCGGAAGTTCAGGTGCCGCGCGACCGATTCAAAAGCGCGCAGGTGGCCGACGGCGATGGCGCGGGTGCGCAGTGCCAGGGCGGGTGGTGGCATGGATGCTCCTCGGAACGGTGGGCAGCCGACGTGATTGATGCGAATGGCGAATGAATGGATTGTCTCCATTTCATTGGACCTTGTGCGAACGGATGCCGATGATTCAGTCAGTCCGTTTTTTTTTACCGGAGTCGCTGATGAACACCGCTACCTTGCCCTCGCTACCCGCCGATTCACCGGATGGCGTCGCCGCCACCGTACCCGCCGCTGCGCGGCCGGCGCCGGCGCGCAACACCACCGGCTGCTGGAGACTGGCTGCTGGCCGGGCCCTCACGCTCGCGCCACAGCAGCCCGGAGCGTTGCGCATCACGCATGGGACCGCATGGGCCACACGGGCCGGTCCGCACGCCCGGCGCGAGGGCGATCTGTTCCTGACGGCGCCGGCGGTGCTGCCGCTGAAAGCCGGGCAAGCGGTGGTGATCGAGCCCATCGCGCGCGGCGAGGCCGGTGACCTGGCGTTCGACTGGGTGCCTGCGCTGGCCGCTGCGCCACAGCGCGTGCTTGCGCTGCAGTCGCTGGCTCAGCCGTCGGCCGACTTCTTGCGCGAGCTCGCGTTACTGGGTGTGGCCTTGCGGGCCAGCTGGCGGGCTTTCGCCGCGCTGGCGGGCGGCGTGGCGCGGCTGCCGCTGGCCTTGTCGCCTTTTGCTTCTGAAAGAGAAGCAGACAAATCCCTCTTGACGCTGAGTTTGCGCGCTTTTAGTGCAGATTCCAGCGCCGGGAGCGCCCAGGGGTGCATGGCGCCGGGCCCGTCCATCGCGTCTTCCGGTGCGCTGTAGTAGCTCAGGCTCATGGGCTTGCCTTTGGCCCGGTAGACAAAGCGCTGGCAGCCGGCGGTTTCAAAAAGGGCAGCGGTCTGCGCGTCGGCCTTGAGCCACAGGCGTTCGCCGTCGCCCAGGTCGGCAATGATGGCAATCGTCAGACCGTCGGTGCTGATGCCCCAGCCGCCGAACATGCGCCGCGCGCTGCACGGGCCCACCGTGCCCAGCAGTTCGCAACAGTAGGTGGCAAAGTCGCGTGACGCCGCCGCGGCGGGGGATGGCTTGGGGGAAGGGGTTTTCGTCATGCCCGCACGATAATCCCGAACATGGCCCGCCCCAAGTCTGCTTTTCACGAACTCAAGCGCGACGAGATCCTGGATACCGCCGCGCGCTGCTTCGCCGACCAGAGCTACCCGGCCGCCAGCATGAACGACATCGCCGCTGCCTGCGGCACCAGCAAGGCGCGGCTGTATCACTACTACGAGAGCAAGGAAGCCATCCTCTTTGACCTGCTCGACCGCTACACCCGCGGTCTTCTGCTGCTGATCGCTCAGGTCGAAGCCACCGCGCAGCGGCGCAACCTGGACGACCGGGCGGCGCTGCATGAACTGATTCGCTGCTTTCTGGCCGAATACGAGCATTCGGCCACCCGACACGTGGCGCTGCTCAATTCGACCAAGTTCCTCTCCGACCAGACCGACACGGTCGGTTCACCGGCCGGCGGCGAGCCTGCGCAGTCGCAGCGCGAGCTGATCCTGAACCGCCAGCGCGACGTGGTTTCGGCAATGACGCGCTTTCTGTGCCGCGCCTACCCCGAGCGGCTGCACGCCGGCAACCGGACCGCGGTGACGATGATGCTGTTCGGCATGATCAACTGGACCTTCACCTGGCTGCGGCCCGACGGACCGATGCGCTACGCCGAATTTGCCGATGAAGTCATCGGCCTGCTTGAACGCGGACTGGCCGGCCCGGTTGCCTGAATTGATTCACCAATGCGTAATTCATTACGATTAGGTAAAATCACCAGCAACGCAACGAATCCGCAGGAGACACCATCATGAGCAAGGCATTCGCATCCCAGGCCGATCTGGACGACAAGAAGATCACTTTCGAGCAGCTCAGCAAGCATTGCTGGGCCTACACCGCCGAGGGCGACCCCAACTCGGGCGTCATCATCGGCGACGAATTCATCATGGTCAGCGACGCCACCGCCACGCCGGCCATGGCGCGCGACCTGATCAGGCAGATACGCACCGTCAGCGACAAGCCCATCAAGTACGTGCTGCTCACCCACTACCACGCGGTGCGCGTGCTCGGTGCCAGCGCCTACAAGGCCGAAGGCGCCACCGAAATCATCGCCAGCCAGGGCACCTATGAGTTGATCGTCGAGCGCGGCGCACAGGACATGCAAAGCGAGATGGAGCGCTTTCCGCGCCTGTTCCGCGGCGCCGACAGCATCCCCGGCCTGACCTGGCCGACCATGGTCATCGGCGGCGGCGACGCCACCAAGGGCGAGGTACCCGGCAAGCTGACGCTGGACCTGGGCGGCGTGAAAGTGCAGATCTGGAGCCCCGGCTACGGCCACACCCGTGGCGACACCATCGCCTGGGTGGAAGAAGAAAAAGTGCTGTTCAGCGGCGACCTGGTCGAATACGAAGCCGGCGTCTACACCGGCGACGCGCAGCTGGCTGAGTGGCCCGCCACGCTCGAAGCCCTGCGCGCGCTCAAGCCTGAATTCATCGTGCCGGGCCGCGGCGAAGCCATGAAGGGCAATGCCGACGTCAACAAGGCGCTGGACTACACCCAGCGCTGGGTCACCACGCTGTTCCAGGCCGGCAAGGAAGCCGCCGCCGCCAAGATGGACCTGAAAGCCGCCATGGCCCACACCCGCAAGGTGATGGACCCGGTCTTCGGCCACGTGTTCATCTACGAGCACTGCCTGCCGTTTGATGTGAGCCGCGCCTACGACGAAGCCAGCGGCATCAAGAACCCCCGCATCTGGACCGCCGAGCGCGACAAGGAGATGTGGGCGGCGCTGCAGGGCTGAGATTGACCCTGCGCAAGTGAAGACGGGCCAGCAATGGCCCGTCGCTGTTTGCGCGACCCGGATTCGCCGAAGGCGCGCTGGCCGGAAGGGGCCCCCTCAACCTGAAAATGGGTCAAGTATCAGTCAAAGTGTCATCAACCCAGCGTCAAATGGTGCTTTCGAGCTATCAAAAGAAGAATAGAAATCCAGTGTTTCAGGGCGTTCGAAGTCTATCGAGGGCCAGCCAGCGCCGGGAAGACGAGAGATGTGCGGGCAAGGGTCGCGCAGAAGTCTCAGGGCTGAAGCCAGATTACCGGCAGTGCGTCGCGTCTGATCTGGCTCATGGCAGCGGCGCGTTGCGCGGCCCAGAATAAAACCGTCGTTCTTCAAGGGAGGTGAGGTTTCATGAGCATGCACAACAACGCCGAACGTTACGGCTCGTTGTCGATCGCCCTGCATTGGGTGATGGTGTTGCTGATCGCCGCCGTTTATGCCTGCATCGAATTGCGCGAGTGGTACCCGAAAGGCAGCGCGCCGCGCGAGGTGTTGAAGACCTGGCATTTCATGCTCGGCCTGTCGGTCTTTGCGCTGGTCTGGGTGCGGCTGGCGGTCTTTCGCTTGCGCCCGGCCCCGGCGATCCATCCCGAGCCGCCGCGCTGGCAGATGCTGCTGGCGAGGCTGATGCACGTCGCGCTGTACGGCCTGATGATCGCCATGCCACTGGTGGGCTGGGTGCTGCTCAGCGCCGGGGGCAAGCCGATTCCGTTTTTCGGCCTGGAGTTGCCGCCGCTGGTGGCCGAGAGCCGGAACCTGTCGTGGCAGCTCAAGGACTGGCACGAAACCGGCGGCCAGATCGGCTATTTCCTGATCGGCCTGCATGCGGCAGCCGCGCTGTTTCACCACCATGTTGTTCGCGACGACACGCTGCGCCGCATGCTGCCGTAGGTGCGACGCGCCTGACCGGTGGGTGACCCGGGGCTTCCGGGGTTTTGGATCGGCTGGCTGACGCGATCCGGGTGAACGGGTAGAATCTTTAGCTTCCGAGGAGCGTTGCAGCGCCCCCCAACCAACGGGGCGTGAGGCTCGGAATTCAACCTTGCAACGACGCTCACCCACTGAACGTGTGCGGTGAGTTGTATTTCTCCCCCTGTCGGTGGTTTTGTCTGAACTTGTTTTGGAGTAAACCATGAACGCCCGAACCGAACCTTCCCTGCTGGCCGATAACGCCATCGCCGACCTGAGCCTTGCCGCCTGGGGGCGCAAGGAAATCCGCATTGCCGAGACCGAGATGCCCGGCCTGATGGCCATCCGCGAGGAATTCGCGCCCAAGCAGTCGCTCAAGGGCGCGCGCATCACCGGCTCGCTGCACATGACGATCCAGACCGCCGTGCTGATCGAGACGCTGCAGGCGCTGGGCGCACAGGTTCGCTGGGCCTCGTGCAACATCTTTTCGACGCAGGACCACGCCGCCGCCGCCATTGCCGCCAACGGCACGCCGGTGTTTGCCATCAAGGGCGAGTCGCTGGCCGACTACTGGGACTACACACACCGCATCTTCGACTTCGGCCCGGCCGGCAGCGAGGGTGAAGGCCCGAACATGATTCTGGACGACGGCGGCGACGCCACGTTGCTGATGCACCTTGGCAAGCGCGCCGAGAAGGATGCCTCGCTGCTGGACAACCCGAAAGGCGAAGAGGAGACCTGCCTGTTCGCTTCGATCAAGGCCAAACTGGCCGTGGACCCGACCTGGTACAGCCGCAAGAGCGCGCAGATCATCGGCGTGACCGAAGAGACCACCACCGGCGTGCACCGCCTGAAAGAGATGAGTGCCAAGGGCACGCTGATGTTCCGCGCCATCAACGTGAACGACTCGGTGACCAAGAGCAAGTTCGACAACCTGTATGGCTGCCGCGAATCGCTGGTCGATGGCATCAAGCGTGCCACCGACGTGATGATCGCCGGGAAGGTCGCCTGTGTGGCCGGTTACGGTGACGTGGGCAAGGGCTCGGCGCAGGCGCTGCGGGCGCTTTCCGCCCAGGTCTGGGTGACCGAGATCGACCCGATCAACGCGCTGCAGGCGGCGATGGAGGGCTACAAGGTCGTGACCATGGAATATGCCGCCGACAAGGCCGACATCTTCGTCACCACCACCGGCAACAAGGACGTGATCCGTCACGAACACATGCTGGCCATGAAAGACCAGGCGATCGTCTGCAACATTGGCCACTTCGACAACGAGATCCAGATCGCGTCGCTGGACCGCTACGAGTGGGAAGAGATCAAGCCGCAGGTCGATCACGTGATCTTTCCCGACGGCAAACGCATCATCCTGCTGGCCAAAGGGCGCCTGGTGAACCTGGGCTGCGGCACCGGTCACCCCAGCTTTGTGATGTCATCGTCGTTTGCCAACCAGACGATTGCCCAGATCGAGCTGTTCACCCACAGCGACTTCTACGAGCAGGGCAAGGTCTATGTGCTGCCCAAGCACCTGGACGAAAAAGTGGCGCGGCTGCACCTGAAGAAGGTTGGCGCCATGCTGACCGAGCTGACCGAGGAGCAGGCTGCCTACATCGGCGTGCCGGTGCAGGGCCCGTACAAGCCAGATACCTATCGCTATTGATCCGATGCGCATCGATCAGCTTCTGGGAGAGCGCGGACTGTCGAGCTCGCGGTCGCAGGCGCAGCGGCTGATTGCCGCCGGCGTGCAGTGGCGGCCCGACGCCAGCGCGCCCTGGCGGCGTGTGGCCAAGAACGGCGACATCGTGCCCGACAGCGCCGAGATCGAACTGCTCGATACAGCCGAATCGCGCTACGTCTCCCGCGGCGGCCTGAAGCTCGAAGGCGCGCTGCTGGCGACCGGCATCGCGGTCAGGGGGCGGGTCTGTCTGGACGTGGGCCAGTCCACTGGCGGTTTCACCGACTGCCTGCTTCAGCAGGGCGCAGCGCATGTGGTGGGCGTCGATGTGGGCTCGGGCCAGGTGCACCCCAACATCCGCGAGGATGTGCGCGTGACCTGTATCGAGGGTGTCAACGCGCGCGAACTGGATGCTTCGCATTTGGTAGCGGAAACTGACGATTCGACGCTGGATGATGAGCAAAATCATTCGGAATTTGATCTGGTGACCGGTGACCTCTCGTTCATTTCCATGACACTGGTGCTGCCGGCGCTGGTGCCGCTGCTCAAGGCCAGAGGCGACCTGCTGATGCTGGTCAAACCGCAGTTCGAGCTGCAGCCTGGCCAGGTCGGCAAGGGCGGCATTGTCAGGGACGCCGCGATGTACCCGGTGGTGGAGCGGCGCATCCGCGACGCCTGCGCGGCGCAGGGGCTGCTGGTGCAGGGCTGGCTGGACAGCCCTATCAGCGGCGGCGACGGCAATCGTGAATTTTTCGTCTGGGCGCGCCAGCCGGCCGACCACAACGGATAGAAAGTAACCCATGTCAGCAGATCAGGCTGAAGCGGCCGAAACGAAGTCCGGAGCAATCGCCGGACTGCCGCTGAGTTTTGAATTTTTCCCGCCCAAGACGCCCGAAGGTGCCGACAAGCTGCGCGCGGCGCGCCAGCGGCTGTACGCACTGGCGCCCGAGTTCTGCTCGGTCACCTTCGGCGCCGGCGGCTCGACGCAGGACGGCACGCTCAGCACGGTGAGCGAGATCATGGCCGAGGGCTGCGCCGCGGCGCCCCACTTGAGCTGCATCGGCCAGTCCCGCGAGTCCATTCGCGAGCGGCTGGCGGCCTACCGGGCCGCCGGCGTGCGCCGCATCGTGGCGTTGCGCGGCGACCTGCCCAGCGGCTACGGTGCCAGCGGCGAGTTCCGCTATGCCAGCGACCTGATCGAATTCATCCGGGCCGAGACGGGCGGGCATTTCCACATCGAGGTGGCAGCCTACCCCGAGGTGCACCCGCAGGCGCGGTCTCCGCAGGCCGACCTGCAGGCCTTCGTGACCAAGGTGCAGTCCGGCGCCAGTTCGGCCATCACCCAGTATTTCTACAACGCGGATGCCTATTTCCGGTTTGTCGAAGAGCTCGACCGGCTCGGCGTGCAGGTGCCGGTGGTGCCGGGCGTCATGCCCATCATCAGCTCGACGCAGCTGATGCGCTTCTCCGACGCCTGCGGGGCCGAGATTCCGCGCTGGATCCGGCTGCGGCTGCAGGCCTTCGGCGACGACACGGCGTCGATCAAGGCGTTCGGGCTCGACGTGGTGACCGACCTGTGCGAGCAGTTGCGCTGCGCCGGCGCGCCGGGGCTGCATTTCTACACCATGAACCAGAGCGCAGCGACGGCGGCCATCGTCCAGCGGCTGCAAGGCGCATGAGCCGGCAGTTGCCACGCTCGGGCAGGTGCTGGCGCCAGGCGGCGGTGCTGGCGCTGTGCCTGCAGGTGGCGGGCGGCGCGGCGGCGCTGGAACTGAGCGGGCGGCCCGGCGCGGCGGGCGCCGGCGTGCTGGTGGCGGCGTTCGAGCCGCGCGAGGCAGCGCTGCCCGATGCAGCGGCTGCGCTGGACGGCTGGACGGGCGACCCGGCCGGGCTTGGCAAGGCGGCTCCCGGTGAGGGCCTCGACGGCGCGGCTGAAGCGCCAGCGTCCGCTGGGAACCGCTCGGACGAGGCGATCGAAAGCGGGCGGGTCAGCTGGTATGGCCGACGCTTTCATGGCCGGCGCACCGCCAGCGGCGAGCGTTTTGACATGAATGCCTTCACGGCGGCGCATCCCAGCCTGCCGTTTGGCACCGTGGTGCGGGTGCGCAACGCCGAAACCGGCAAAGAGGTTGAGGTTCGCATCAACGACCGTGGCCCGCATGTGCGCGGCCGCATCATTGACGTCAGCCGTGCAGCGGCGCAAGCGCTGGGCCTGCTGGATGACGGCCATGCCGAAGTCGTGCTGCTGAAACCCTGACCGGGGGCGCGCCAGCGCGCGAGTCATCATTCCCAGCTTTTCACCGCTGACGAATCCCTTCACCCCACACAAGGAGAAACCATGAAATTTGAAACCACGGCCGTGCATGGCGGCTACACGCCCGAACCCACCACGAAGGCGGTGGCCGTGCCGATCTACCAGACGGTGGCCTATGCCTTTGACAACACCCAGCATGGCGCGGACCTGTTCGACCTGAAAGTGCCGGGCAATATCTACAGCCGCATCATGAACCCGACCAACGGCGTGCTGGAAGTTCGACTCGCTGCGCTGGAAGGCGGTATCGGCGCGCTGGCGGTTGCTTCGGGCATGTCGGCGATTGCCTACGCCATCCAGACCATCACCGAAGCCGGGGACAACATCGTCTCGGCATCCACGCTCTACGGCGGCACCTACAACCTGTTCGCGCACACCTTTCCGCAGATGGGCATCGAGGTGCGCTTTGCCGATCCCCGCGACCCGGCTTCGTTCGCCCGGCTCATCGATGGCCGCACCAAGGCGGTGTATTGCGAATCGATCGGCAACCCGCTGGGCAACGTGACCGACATCGGCGCGCTGGCTGCCGTCGCGCACGCCGGTGGCGTGCCGCTCATCGTCGACAACACGGTCACCAGCCCGTATCTGTGCCGGCCGTTCGAGCATGGCGCGGACATCGTCGTGCACTCGCTGACCAAGTACCTGGGCGGCCATGGCACGACCATCGGCGGCGCCATTGTCGATTCGGGCAAGTTCCCCTGGGCCGAGCACAAGGCGCGTTTCAAGCGCCTGAACGAGCCCGATGTGAGCTACCACGGCGTGGTCTACACCGAGGCGCTGGGCGCGGCGGCCTACATCGGCCGCGCACGGGTGGTGCCCCTGCGCAACATGGGCGCCGCGCTGTCGCCGATGAACGCCTTCCAGATCCTGATGGGGATCGAAACGCTGGCACTGCGCATGGACCGCATCTGCGACAACGCGCTGGCGGTCGCCCGCCACCTGCAGGGCCATCCGCAGGTGGCTTGGGTCAACTATGCTGGCCTGTCCGACCATGCGGACCACGCCCTCGTGAACAAGTACATGGGTGGCAAGGCCTCGGGCATCATCAGCTTCGGTCTGAAGGCCAACAACGCGCTGGCTGCCGGCGGGCGATTCCAGGACGCGCTCAAGCTGTTCACCCGGCTGGTGAACATCGGTGACGCGAAGTCGCTGGCCTGCCACCCGGCATCGACCACGCACCGCCAGCTCAATGCCGACGAGCTGGCGCGTGCTGGCGTGCGGACCGACATGGTGCGCCTGTCGATCGGCATCGAGCACATCGACGATCTGCTGGAGGATCTGGATCAGGCGCTGGCTTCGCTCTGATCCGCGGTCTGCGGCCGACTGACAAGAAAAACCCCGCGATGCGGGGTTTTTTCTTGAGCGGGTCCGGGCGGGTCAGCGTTCGTCGTAGCTGACGACGACCTTGTCGCTGGTGGGCCGCGCCTGGCAACTCAGCACAAAGCCCTTTTCCGTTTCCCAGGGCTCCAGCGTGAAGTTCTTTTCCATCTGCACGCTGCCTTCCAGCACCTTGGCACGGCAGGTGCAGCAGACACCGCCGCGGCATGAATATGGCAGGTCCAGCCCGGCGGCCAGCGCGACGTCGAGCACACGATCCTGCGGCGACATGCGCAGCTCGTGCGGCTTGCCGTCGAGCATCACGGTCAGCGCAACACTGCCGTCCCCCTCGGCGCGCTTGTGGCTGGCAACGGCCGCCTTGCGCGCCTCGGGGCTCAGGGCCTCCAGCGTGGGCGAGGTGAACCGCTCGGTGTGCAGGCGTTCGGGCTTGACACCGGCGTCCAGCAGGGCTTTTTCGGTGGCTTCGATCATCGCTTCGGGTCCGCAGATGAAAACCTCGTCCATGCTGGCGACCGGCAGCAGCGTGCGAACCAGCTCGCGCACCTTGTCGCCGTCGATGCGGCCCTGCAGCAGGTCAACCTCCTGTGCCTGGCGCGACAGGATGTGGATCAGCGTCAGCCGGTCGGGGTAGCGGTCTTTCAGGTCCTGCAGCGCTTCGTTGAACATCACGCTGTCCATGCGGCGATTGCCGTAGACCAGCGTGAACTTGGTTTCGGGCTGCTCTTCGAGCGTGCTGGTCATGATGGACAGGATGGGCGTGATGCCGGACCCGGCCGCAAAGCCCACCCGGTGCAGCGCGCGCGGGCGTCGGGAGACAAAACGACCGTCCGGCGGCATCACCGACAAGGTGTCGCCGGGCTTGAGCGCCGTGGCCGCCCAGTTGGAAAAGACGCCACCTTCCATCGGGCGGATGCCCACCTCCAGCTCGCTGCGCTGGGCCAGGCGCCGGCGGGTGCTGCAGATCGAATAGCTGCGCCGCACATCGGTGCCGTTGATCTGCGCCCGCAGGGTGACGAACTGTCCCGGTTCGAATGCAAACGTCTCGCGCAGTTCCTCCGGAATTCGCATTGTGATGGCAACGGCACCTGCCGCCTCCAGGCTGATGCGGGCAATGGGGAGGTCGTGAAAGCGGGGTGAAGCGGTCATGGTGGTGCGCGTCCGGTGCGATCCGTGGGTTGAATCAGTAGGGCTTGAAGTAGTCGAACGGCTCTTCGCAGTCCAGGCAGCGATAGAGCGCCTTGCAGGCTGTGGAGCCGAAGTGCGAGGTTTCCGTGGTGTTGGTCGAGCCGCAGCGCGGGCAAGGCACGTCGGCTTTGTCGAGGGGCGCAGCGGCAAACCGGATCACGCTTTGCGCGCCGCCGGCGGCACTGTGACTGCCGCATTGTGGCGGTGCGATGCCCCAGGCGCGCAGCTTTTCGCGGGCGGCGTCGCTCATCCAGTCGGTGGTCCATGCGGGCGCCAGCTGCGTCACCACAGTGGCGTCAACGCCGATGGCGGCCAGGGTGGCGCGCACGTCGTCTTCGATCTGGCTCATCGCCGGGCAGCCGCTGTAGGTGGGCGTGATCACCACCTCCACCCCCTGGGTGCCATCCCGCACGTCACGCAGGATACCCAGTTCACGCAGCGTGACGACCGGGATTTCGGGATCGGTCAGGGCTTCCAGCGCCGCCCAGATGCGCCCATGCACACCAGCAGGCGCGGCGGGCTGGTGGGTGGGAGTTTCGACGGGCATGCGGCGGGCGGAGTGGTTACCAGCTGGCGCCCGGATGGGCACGTGCCAGACATTGCATCTCGGCCAGTACAAAGCCAAGGTGCTCGGAATGCAGCCCCTGTTTGCCTTGCGCCACATAACCCGTGTGTTCCGGGGGGCGCTGCAGCGTGGCCTGCGCCAGCGCGGCATCGACCAGGGTGTTCCAGTCGGCTTTCAGCGTGTCCGCCGGCTCGCAGATGCCGGCGTCGACGGCGGCGGTTTCAGCGTCGCTGGCGGTCCAGAACTCCTCGGTGTAAGGGAACAGGTGGTCCAGCGCGGCCTGCGCGCGCGTATGCGACTCGTCGGTGCCGTCGCCCAGCCGCACCAGCCAGTCGCGGGCGTGGCGCAGGTGGTACTTAACCTCCTTCAGCGACTTGGCGGCAATGGCGGCCAGCCGTTCGTCGGGCGAGCGCTGCAGGCGGTCCCATTGCAGGGCCATCCAGGCGCTGTAGAGGAAATTGCGCACGATGGTCGTCGCGTAGTCGCGGTCGCCGGCTGCAGTCGCGGCCAGCGGCGGGGTGTGCGGCAACTCCAGCAAGGTGTAGTTGCGAAAGTCCGGCACATCACGGAAATAGGCCAGGCTGTCTTCGCTGGCGCCATCCCCCATCTGTTCGGCGGCGTACTGGTACAGCAGGCGCGCCTGCCCGATGAGGTCCAGACTGTTGTTGGCCAGCGCGAGGTCTTCTTCCAGCACCGGGCCGTGCCCGCACCACTCGGCGTTGCGCTGACCCAGGATCAGTGCGCTGTCCGCCAGATGGAGCAGGTAGTCGACCGGTGCGGTTGTAGCGATTGCCGTGGCCGTCATCACATGTGCCCCACGGCTTCGGGAATGTCGTAGAACGTCGGGTGCCGGTAGATCTTGTCGGCAGCCGGTTCGAACAGTTCAGCCTTGTCGTCCGGCTCGCTGGCGGTGATCGTTGCCGACGGCACGACCCAGATGCTCACGCCTTCCTGACGGCGGGTGTAGACATCACGCGCCATCTGCAGCGCATGCTGGGCGTCGCTGGCGTGCAGGCTGCCGCAGTGCTTGTGCTCAAGCCCCTGCTTGCTGCGCACGAAAACTTCCCACAGCGGCCATTCCTTCAGCGCCGGGGTGTTGGTCGGTATGTCTGCCAGGGTGCTCATGCGGCCTCCTTCAGGTTGCGTTGTTGCTGTTTGCGGGCATGGGCCAGTGCGGCGTCTCGCACCCACTGGCCGTCGTCGTGGGCTTTCACCCGGGTGGCCAGGCGCTCGCGGTTGCACGGGCCGTTGCCGTTGACGGTGGACCAGAACTCGTCCCAGTCGATTTCGCCATGGTCGTAGTGGCCAAGCTGTTCATTCCACCGCAGCTGGGGGTCGGGCAGGGTCACACCCAGCACCTCGGCCTGCGGCACGGTGGCATCGATGAATTTCTGGCGCAGGTCGTCGTTGGAGATGCGCTTGATGCCCCAGCGCATGCCCTGGGCGCTGTGCGGGCTGTCCGAGTCGGGCGGGCCGAACATGGCCAGGCACTTCCACCACCAGCGGTTCACCGCGTCCTGCACCATGGCCTTTTGCGCAGCGGTGCCCTGCATCATGACCAGCAAGGCCTCGTAGCCCTGGCGCTGGTGGAAGGACTCTTCCTTGCAGACGCGGATCATCGCCCGCGCATAGGGGCCGTAGCTGCAGCGGCACAACGGGATCTGGTTCATGATGGCGGCGCCATCAACCAGCCAGCCGATCACGCCCACGTCGGCCCAGTTCAGCGTGGGGTAGTTGAAGATGGAGCTGTATTTGGCCTTGCCGCTGTGCAGGGCGCCCAGCATCTGGTCGCGGCTGGTGCCCAGGGTCTCGGCGGCGCTGTAAAGGTAGAGCCCGTGGCCGCCTTCGTCCTGTACCTTGGCGATCAGGATGGCCTTGCGCTTGAGGCTGGGCGCGCGGCTGATCCAGTTGCCCTCGGGCAGCATGCCGACGATCTCGCTGTGCGCGTGCTGGCTGATCTGACGCACCAGCGTCTTGCGGTAGGCATCGGGCATCCAGTCTTTGGGCTCGATCTTTTCGTCGGCATCGATGCGGGCATCAAACCGCGCCTGCAGCGCCAGTTCCGATTCGGTCAAAGGCCTTGAAACGGCCTTGATGCCGGCGCGCTTGGCGTCGTCGGCGTTGTCCTGCACGTTGAAGGACTGGGTGTACATGGATTCGTCTCCTGCGCCTGCACCAGCGGTGCGGAAAGCGCAGTATAGCAATTCACCGACCGATTGGTCGGCTAACTGAAAACCCTCAGGTTTCCGGTTTGGCGGATCAACCGCCGGCGTCGACGGTCCAGCCCTTGCCGGCGCCGCGGCCGAGCGCCGCCAGCACGTCGGGCAGCGATTCGCGCAGCCTGGCGGCGAGGGTGTGCGGCGGATTGATGACGAACACACCGCTGGCGCGCAGCCCGGGGCGGCGGGGTTCGCCGGCCGTTAGCGGCGTCGCGGTGGCTTCTTCGGAGCCGATGGCCAGTGTCGTGTGCAGCCACGAGCGGACGTTCTGCGTGGCCAGGGTCTTGAGACGGCGCGGCAGATCGTGCGCTTCCGGCCGGGGAATGACCGGGTACCAGATCATGTAGCTGCCGGTCGGGAAGCGCTTCAGGCTGTCCTGCATGCAGGTCAGCACCCGTGCGTAGTCCTGCTTGAGTTCGTAGCTGGGGTCGATCAGCACCAGCGCCCGCCGGTTCGGCGGCGGCAGCAGCGCTTTCAGGCTCTCGAACCCGTCCTGGCGGGTGACAGCAACCTGCCGGCCGGCTTCCAGCTGGGCGATGTTGGCGGCCAGCAGCTTGCTGTCGGTCGGGTGCATCTCGAACAGCTTGAGCTTGTCGCGCGCCTCGGTGCGCAGCAGTTGCGCCATCACGAACGGCGAGCCCGGGTAGACGCGCAGCACGCCATCGGTGTTGAAGGTGCGGATCAGCGCCAGATATTCCTGCAGCGCGGTTGCTTCAGGCTTAGTAGCGTCATCGGACGATTTGACGCTGGATAGCTGCAAATCTTGTTTGGATTTCGAGTTTTTTGCCGCCGCACCCCCCGTCGCCGCCGCCAGCTTCACGATTCCGTCCTGGGCTTCGCCCGATGTCGCGGTGAAATCGCTGTCCAGCCGGTAGAGCCCCGCGCCGGCATGCGTGTCGATCAGCGTCAGCCCGGTGGGCTTGAGCATCAGGTGTTGGAGCGTGGCGATCAGGGTGAGGTGCTTGAGCACATCAGCGTGGTTGCCGGCATGGAAGGCATGGCGGTAGCTGAACATGCGGGCATGGTAACCGCTGGCAGCCCCCAGGTGCATGTATTTGCCGGATTGGGCCGATTCTTCGTATAATGCAGGGCTTCGCAGCGCTCATGTGACTCCGCGGCGAAGGCTGGTGTCAGGGTTTGAAAAGGCCCTTTTTGCCGGCAAGTACTGCCTAAGAGGTTCTCATCAGAAGAACACCGACCGCAGAAAAGAGTCCGCCAAACCAACTTCTGTAGAGAAAACTCATGAAAACGTTCAGCGCCAAGGCAGCTGACGTGACGCACGAGTGGTTTGTGATTGACGCGACCGATAAGGTCCTCGGACGAGTAGCCAGCGAAGTTGCTCTCCGTTTGCGCGGCAAACACAAGGCCATTTATACGCCTCACGTCGACACCGGTGATTACCTGGTCATCATCAACGCATCCCAGTTGCGTGTGACCGGTGCCAAGTCCACCGACAAGATCTATTACCGCCACTCCGGTTATCCGGGCGGTATTTCAAGCACCAATTTCCGCGACATGCAAGCCAAGCATCCCGGCCGCGCGCTGGAAAAGGCCGTCAAGGGCATGCTGCCCAAAGGTCCGCTTGGCTACGCGATGATCAAGAAACTCAAGGTTTACGGTGGCGCCGAGCACCCGCATACCGCCCAACAGCCCAAAGTGCTGGAAATCTAAGGAGCCTTGAGATGATTGGTGATTGGAACAATGGAACCGGCCGTCGCAAGTCCAGCGTCGCCCGCGTTTTTCTGAAAAAAGGCACCGGCAAGATCACGGTCAACGGCAAGGACATCCAGTCCTACTTCGGCCGCCAGACCTCGATCATGATCGCTCGCCAGCCGCTGTTTTTGACCAACCATGTCGAATCTTTCGACATTCAGGTCAACGTGCACGGTGGTGGCGAATCCGGCCAGGCCGGCGCAACCCGCCACGGCATCACGCGCGCGCTGATCGACTATGACGAGACGCTCAAGCCTGCGCTCAGCCAGGCCGGTTTCGTGACTCGCGACGCCCGCGAAGTGGAACGCAAGAAAGTCGGTCTGCACGGCGCCCGCCGCGCCAAGCAGTTCTCGAAGCGCTGATCCGCTTTTTCCTGCTACGACAAAGCCGCTCAAGTTCGCTTGCAGCGGCTTTGTTGTATGGTGAGCGTTCTTTGCACAGT
Source organism: Burkholderiaceae bacterium (assembly GCA_014879655.1). Classification (GTDB taxonomy): domain Bacteria; phylum Pseudomonadota; class Gammaproteobacteria; order Burkholderiales; family Burkholderiaceae_C; genus JACSRS01. The sequence goes on along the minus strand of JACSRS010000098.1, from coordinate 11,405 downwards.
TCACAGCTTCCATGCGATTGCGATTGCTCCGTCGCCGGTTGACCATCAGCGCCCCGCGCGTTGCGGTGCGCAGTGCCTTGCCTTGGCCGCTGCGCTGGGCGCTGGCGGCCATCGTGCTCGGTTTCTGTGCGGCGATCGCGCTGTGGGCCTTCGAGTTCGGCAAGGGTATTGCCGGGCTGGATTCCCACTCCGAGGAAGAACTGCTCAAGCTGCGTGCCGAGGTGGTGGCGCTACGCGCTGAAGCCAACCAGACTCGGTCGGTTGCGAACACGGCAGACAGCCTGCTGACAGCCGAAAAAGTGGCGCGTGAGCGCCTGGCCGCCCAGCTCAAGCAACTGGAATCGGAAAACCGGTCGCTACGCGACGACCTCGGGTTCTTCGAAAAGTTGTTGCCCACCGGCAGCGGCGAAGGCATTGCGATCAGGGGCCTGCAGGCCGAAACCATCAGCGGTACACAGCTCAAGTGGCAGGTGCTGGTGATTCAGCCGGCCCGCAGCGCGGGCGAATTCAGCGGCAAGCTGGAGATCAGCTTTTCGGGTATGCAGAACGGCAAACCCTGGAACCAGACCCTGCCAGGTGGCGCGCAACCGATCCAGGTGCGCTTGTACCGGCGGCTGGAAGGGTTGTTCGACCTGCCGCCCCAGACCGTGGTAAAAACAGTTTCGGCCAAATTGATTGATGGCGCCAGCACGCGCGCCGTGCAGACGGTGACGCTGCTGCCGATGTGAGCGCCGCGTCGACGGTCTGTCATTCCACAGGAGACACACATGTTCGGGAAGAAGAAGCAACCGCCCATCAAGAGTCTGATCGCACATGGCTGCCTGATTGAAGGCAACTACACCTTTGCCGAGGGTCTGCGGGTTGATGGCGATGTGGTCGGCGACATCCGCTCGCAACCCGAGCACCCGAGCATTCTGGTCATTTCCGAGACGGCAACGGTGACGGGCGCGATTCATGCCGAACACGTGATCATCAATGGTCGCGTCATCGGGCCGGTGGTGGCGACGGAACTGATGGAGTTGCAGCCCAAGGCTCACATCGAAGGCGATGTGAGCTACAAGGCGCTGGAGATGCATCAGGGTGCGACGATTGAAGGCCAGCTCAGGCCGCTGATGGGCGAGACGGAAAAGCCCACACTGAAGCTGGCGTCAAATGGCGCCTGACCGCAGTGCGCCCCGGTTTGCTGTAGGATTTGACTTCAAGTTTTTCTGGAGAGTGCCATGAGTGCCGTAGCTGAAAATGTGCAGACCGAAATGCCGTCGCCGATCCTGTTCACCGACAGCGCGGCGGCCAAGGTGGCCGATCTGATTGCCGAAGAGGGCAATCCGGATCTGAAGCTTCGTGTATTCGTTCAGGGCGGCGGATGCTCGGGTTTTCAGTACGGCTTCACCTTCGACGAGATCACCAACGAAGACGACACGACCATGACAAAAAACGGCGTGTCGCTGCTGATCGACGCGATGAGCTACCAGTATCTGGTTGGCGCGGAAATTGATTACAAGGAAGACCTGCAAGGCGCGCAGTTCGTCATCAAGAACCCGAACGCCACCACCACTTGTGGTTGCGGGTCGTCTTTTTCGACCTGAGCCGTCGCGGGCGGCGCGGGCGTACCACGGTCTACGGACCGGTCAGCGGGGGTAGATGGCCCCGAGAACACGGGCACCACGGGTGCCCGTGATGCTTTTCAGGCTCGTCGTTTCGCGGCGCACGGCCTTGTGGGCCAGCCAGGCAAAAGCAGCCGCTTCCACCTGGTCCGGTGCGATGCCGGCTTCGGCAGAAGTGACCACCGCGACATCTGGCAGCCGCGATGCCAGTTCTTGCATTAGACCGGTGTTGTACGCGCCACCACCGCAGACGATCAGTTGCTCACAGCCTGCAGTCGAGGTTCGAACTGCCAGCGCGCAGGTTTGCGCCGTGTAGGCCAGCAGTGTGGCCTGTACGTCAGCGGGATGCGTGTCTTCCAAGCCACCGAGTTGCGCCTCAAGCCACGGCAGGTTGAACAGATCGCGACCGGTGCTTTTGGGTGGGTCGGCATGGATGAAAGGGTCAGCCAGCAGGCGATCCAGCAGCGCCGGCAACACCGTGCCACTGGCACCCCACGAGCCACCGTCGTCATAGGACTTGCCGGTGTGGCGCTGGCACCATCCATCCATCAGGGCATTGCCGGGCCCGCAGTCGAATCCGAGCACCGTGCCCTTGGCGGCCAGCACGGTCAGGTTGGAGATGCCGCCGATATTGAGCACACCGACAGTCCGACCCGGCCGGGCGAACACCTCGCGGTGGAACATCGGTACGAGTGGCGCACCCTGGCCACCAGCGGCCACATCGCGGCTGCGGAAATCGGCCACAACATCGATACCGGTGCTCTCGGCCAGCAATGCCGGGTTGTTCAGCTGGATCGTGTAGCCGATGCCGTCGTGCGCGCCGGGCTGATGACGCACGGTCTGGCCGTGGGCGCCAATGGCAGCGACCGCATCGGCTGTGAGCCCGGTCCGCGCCAGCAGCGCGGCGACCACCTCAGCATAGATGGCAACTAGCCGATTGGCAGCCAGCGCTGCACGATGCAGTTCATTACTCCCGGCCTGGTTGAGGGCCAGCAACTCCGCTCGCAGGACCGCATCAAAAGGCCGGAAGGCGTGGGCCTGCACGGCGGGGCCTTGGGCGGGAAAATCCAGCAGCACACCGTCGACGCCGTCCATGGACGTGCCGGACATCAAGCCGATGCACGGTGCGTCTTCGGGCCGGGACGCAGCCATGGCGGAAACCGGTGAGGGTGCGGGCCCGCGCTACTGGGCGCTGGCCGGCCGGACGGCGTCGGCGGCTGCCAGGCTGACCTTCATTTCACTCGCCACCTTGGCAAAGGCGGCTTTGGCGGCAGCGGAGACCGGGATGGATTCGCTTTGCTGGGCGATGGTCATCGGGTCCTGGTGATGTCCGTTCACGCGGAACTCGAAATGCAGATGCGGGCCGGTCGCCCAGCCGGTGGCGCCGACCGCGCCAACCCGGTCGCCCTGGCTCACACTCTGACCCTTGCGCACATCAATGCGACTGAGGTGCGCGTAGACGGTCGTATTGTTGTTGCGGTGCTTGATAAAGACGACGTTGCCAAAACCGTTCTGGACGCCAGCAAAGTCAACGATACCGTCACCGACCGTGCGCACTGGCGTGCCAATCGGCGCTGCGTAGTCCACGCCCAGGTGCGCGCGCCAGGTTTTCATGATCGGGTGAAAGCGCATCTTGAAGCCACTGGTCACGCGCGAAAACTCCATCGGCGACGCCAGGAAGGCACGGCGCAGGCTTTCACCTTCCAGGTTGTAGTAGCCGCCCTTCTGCCCGGGCTCCTGGAACCACATGGCCTGATAGGTCTTGCCGGCGTTGACGAACTCGGTACTCAGCACGCGGCCCGTTCGCAGCGGTTCGCCATCGGCTTCCAGCGTTTCGTATACGATGGAAAAACGGTCGCCCTTGCGCAAGGCACGGTGGAAATCGATGTTGCCGGAGAACACTTCCGCCACCTGGATGGCAATGGCATCGGGAAGGCTGATTTCGTCGGTGGCGGCAAACAGGGATGATTTGATGGTGCCGCCGGCCAGACGGGTTGACGCCACCAGCGGCGCGGTCTCGGTCTTCACCGTGAAGCCGGTTGCTGATTTTTCGACAACCAGACGTTGAAAGGTTTCGTCACTGTCCGAGGTGATCCAGCGGGTCGTCAGCTTCAGCAGTTCGTGGCGTTCGGTGGCCTCGGCCGTGACGTTGCGCCCGGCCCGGCCGAGCAGAATCTGGCGCACGGTGGGGTCGCTGCGAAGATAGGCGGCTGCGGCCGCATCGGCGATGCCCAGGCGCTTGAGCAAGGATTCGGCCGTGTCCGTGCTGCGGGTGATGTCGCTGCGGTACAGCCGAAAGCCGGCATCCGCCAGTGATTCGGGTACGGCCGGCAGGCCCGGCGGCTCAACATTTTCAAACACGGTGCGCACCGGCAGGTTGCCGGGATCAGGAGCGAACGACGCCACGGCGTAGGCGCCGCCACCGCCACCCAGCATCAAGGCAGCCAGCAGCGCGGTCAGCCGTTTGGGATGACGCTCCACCAGGGTTGCAAGGGAATGTGCGATGCGGCTCGGGCGGATGGTCAAAACGGAATTTCCTGACTTGTCTCGTTGTTGCTGTATTGCGACACCGGCGGCAGCCTGAGCTGGTCCGGAGCACCTCAGTCATCGCCACGTAAAATCGTGGACTCGAAAAATGCGAAATTATACCGGCGACGTTTCCGGGAAACCACAATAAAAACCTGTTTATGAACGCCACCGCACCGACAAATCCTCCTGTGACCGACCGTGTGCTCGAGGCGCTGGCCGTCACGCGCAGGGGAGTTGAAGAACTGCTGCCCGAAGACGACTGGATTCGCAAACTGGCGCGTGCGGAGGCGACCGGAACGCCGCTGCGCATCAAGCTTGGGCTGGACCCGACGGCGCCCGACATCCACATCGGCCACACGGTGGTGCTCAACAAGATGCGCCAGTTGCAGGATCTGGGGCATCAGGTCATCTTTCTGATCGGCGACTTCACCAGCCTGATCGGTGACCCGTCCGGGCGCAACACGACCCGCCCGCCGCTGACGCCCGAACAGATCAAGCTCAACGCCGAGACTTACTACCGCCAGGCCAGTCTGGTGCTGGACCCCGCGAAGACCGAGATCCGCTACAACAGTGAATGGAGCGAGCCGCTTGGCGCCACCGGCATGATCCAGCTGGCTGCGCGCTACACGGTGGCTCGAATGATGGAGCGCAACGACTTCCACGACCGCTTCAAGGCCGGCACCCCGATCAGCGTGCACGAGTTCCTCTACCCGCTGATGCAGGGCTACGACTCGGTGGCGCTGAAGGCCGACCTGGAACTCGGCGGAACCGACCAGAAATTCAACCTGCTGATGGGCCGGCACCTGCAACAGGAATACGGCCAGGAGCCGCAATGCATCCTGACCATGCCGCTGCTGGAAGGGCTCGATGGCATCGAGAAGATGTCCAAGTCCAAGAACAACTACGTCGGCATCAGCGAAGACGCCAACACCATGTTTGCCAAGGTGTTGAGCATTTCGGATGTGCTGATGTGGCGCTGGTACACCTTGCTGTCGTTCCGGTCCGAGGCCGAGATCGCCGCGCTGAAAGTCGAGGTCGATGGCGGGCGCAACCCGAAAGATGCCAAGGTGGCGCTGGCGAAGGAAATCACGGCGCGCTTTCACAGTGCGGCTGCCGCGGATGCTGCCGAGCAGGATTTCATCAACCGCAGCAAGGGCGGCGTGCCGGACGACATCGCCGAGGTGGCGCTGTCGGGCGCGCCGCTGGGTATCGGTGCACTGTTGAAGCAGGCCGGCCTGGCACCGTCGACCAGCGAAGCCAATCGGCTGATCGACGGTGGCGGTGTTCGCATCGATTCTTCCGTCGTCAGCGACAAGGGCCTGAAACTGGCCGCAGGCACCTATGTCTTGCAGGTGGGCAAGCGCAAGTTCGCGCGTGTGAAGCTGGCCTGAACCGCCTGGCGGTGCTGCCGACGCCGGGCGCTCATTTGGCGCCTGCTGCTGCCAGCATTTTTTCCATCGCGGCAAATCCCCGCGCCCGCGCCAGCTGCAGCGGTGTCTGTCCCTGGCGGTCGGTCAGCTTCAGGCTGGCGCCAGCGTCGACCAGTGCCGCGAGCGTGGCCTGGTGGCGCGGTCCGCCGTCACCCAGCACGATGGCCTCGATCACGGCGGTCCAGTGCAGGTTGTTCACATGGTCCAGCGGCGCGCCGGCCGCGATCAGCTGGCGCACCACGCCATCGTGTCCGAGATGGGCAGCGGCGATCAGGGCCGTGCCGTCGTAGCGGCTGGTCACCTGCTTGGCGCTGGCGCCCAGCGCGAGCACTACCCTCAGGGTTTCTTCGTCGTCAGCGACTGCTGCGATGGTCACCGCGTCGTAGCGGTCGTTTTCCAGCAGATCCAGTTGGGCGCCCGCCTTGGCCAGTGCGCGAATCGCGTCGCGTTGCCGGGCGAAAGCGGCCACATGCAGTGGCGTACGGCCATGAGCGTCGCGGGCATTGACCGGGCGGCCCGATGCGACCAGCTTTTCGATCTTCTTCACGTCGCCCCTGTGAGCGGCCGCGTGCAGACCTGTGTAGCCAGCCACGTCCTGGGGGGTTGGACCGATCTGGGACCAGGCCGGGAGCGCAGCTGCGCCAACCACCATGAGGGCGCATGAAAGCAGTTGCCGCCGGGTGGATGCAAATTCAGAAAAGAGCACGTGCGCCTCCCGCATCAGGTTTTCAGGTTACTTCAGCAGGTCCTGCACCTTCGCAATACCGGCCATGGCACACTGCTCGTCCAGATGGCCACCTGGTGCTCCGCCCACGCCGACTGCACCAATGGTTTCGTTGCCCACCTTGATAGGTACGCCTCCGCCCAGCAACAGGAAGCCGGGCATGTAGACCAGGTTGGCGCCGGCAGGGTTCTTCTGTGAGCCTTCCATCATGGCCATGGTGGTGTTCTTGGCAGATGCTGAAGTAAATGCCTTGGCCTGAGCGGAAGACAGCGTGTGCGGTCCGGCGTTGTCGGCGCGATGAATGACCCGCACGCTGCCGGCGCGGTCAACGACGGCCGCTGCAACAGCGTAGCCATTGGTTGTGCAGGCAGCCACGGTCGCGGCGGCAATCTGGGTGGCCAGTTCCAGCGACATGTTCTTTTCGGTCCGCACGGCCTGCGCGCTGGCAGCGGTAGCGGCAAAAGCCAGGGTGAGTGCGGTGGTCTGGATCAGCTTGTTCATGGTGTTCTCCTGTGGTTCGGTCACGGTTCGATCAACCGTGATGAAACTTTAGGAGTGCCTGAGCGTTCTGCCCATCCGCGCGGCTACGCGCCAGACTGCGTAGAACTACGGAGGCGACGATGCGGCGTCTTGGTCGACCAGCGCCGCATAGCTGCGGATCAGCTGTGCCAGAGAATGCGCCTCCAGCTTGGCAAAAAGCTTAGCGCGATGGGATTCGACCGTACGCGGTGAAACGGCGAGCGCACGCCCGATCTCCTTGTTGGTCAGTCCTTCGACGATCAGGCCGAGAACCTCCCGCTCGCGGGCAGACAATTGACCGAAGCGTTCGCGGGCGGCGCTGTCGTCACGATGGCGCTCGCGCGTTCGGACATGCTGGCGGATGGCTTTTTGCAGAGCTTCGATCAACTGTTCGTCATTGACCGGCTTTTCAAGGAACTCAGCGGCGCCCGACTTGAAGGCGCGGCGGCACATGTCGACGTTGCCATTACCGGTCAGCATGATCACCGGCTGATCCACGCCGTCAGCAACCAGCGTCTCCAGCACCGACAGGCCGCTGATGCCCGGCATGCGCACGTCCAGCACGATGGCGCCGATGCCGCTGCGGTCAAAGCCCGCCACGAAAGCCGCCGGGTCTGCCCAGCCCTGTACCCGCAGACCAATGGTGCCGATCAGCAATGTCAGGCTGTCGCGCACCGCATCGTCGTCGTCGATCAGGTGAATCAGTGGAGACAGGGGTGTGCTCATGGCTGGGTGGTCAGCGGCAGCTTCAGGCAGAAGGCAGCACCCTGTGGCTTGCGGTTGAACGCGGACAAGGCGCCGCCCATCTGGGTCGCCAGTGTTTCACTCAGGCTCAAACCCAGACCCAGGCCGCCGTCGCGGGTTGAAAAGAAGGGTTCAAACAGGCGGGGCAACACGTCGTCAGTGATGCCGGGGCCGCTGTCGGCGACCAGGAGCTCGCCTTTGCCATCCTCGCTCTTTACGGTTACGGACAACGTCCGGTTGTCGGCGGGCGATTGCTCAAGTGCCTGCAGGGCATTCATCAGCAGGTTGTGCACGATCTGGTCCAGTGCTATTGCGTCGGCCAGCACTGTCACAGGCTGACTGGCCTGCAGGTTCGGCTTTACGCCGCGCCGCTCGCACTCCGGTTGCAGCAGGTAGAGGGCACGGCTGGCGGCGTCGGCAAGGTTCACCGCCTGCGTCTGCCCGGCAAGGTCAGGTCTTTCCACCAGACGGCGCATGCGCTGGATCACGTCAGAGGCCCGTCTGGCCTGCGCGGCCGCCTGTGTCATGGCGCCGCGCGCGGTGGTCAATTCAGGCGGGTCTTCGTCCAGCAGCCGCGAGGCCGCCTGCGTGCTGGCGAGTATCGCCGTCAGCGGCTGGTTCAGTTCATGCGCCATGCCGGCCGCCAACTCCCCGAGCGTGTTGAGTCGCGTGACCTGGCCCAGCCGCAGCAGTTCTTCCGCGCGCTGGCGCTGTGCACGCTGGCCTTGCAGGTGGCGCAACGCCACCAGAGCAGCCGCGCAGGCCAGCGCCCAAGCGGTCATCCAGCCCCAGGGCCAGAAAGCCCAATCGAGCGTGCGAGACGCCTGAACGTTGAAGGGCTGGCTTTCTGCGGCCAGATGCTTGTGAAAATCGAAGCGCCAGAGCGACGCGGCTTCGCGCCCAGGTTGCAATACGAAAGAATGTCCGTTCAGCTCCAGTGCCACCCGCACCGGGCTGCTCTCGGGAGCATGCGGCCAATCAGACCAGGGCACCATGGCACGCATGTCGATGTCCAGCGCATAGCTTTCGGGCTGTGCCGCCAGAACCAGCTGGTACCGGCCAGCAGCCAGGTCGGTAGCGCCCAGAGCCGCACGTTGGAGGGTGCGAGAGCGTATTTCCGCTGTTTGAAGCGCCACTGTGGGCCAGGTAGCGCCCGGCTGAAGACTCTGCACCGACAGGATCTGCGGATAGAGTGCCGGCAAGCGCCGCTCGGGGGCGTCTGCGTCGGCGCCGTCACGACCGGGTTGCAACAAGGACAACGTGGCCAGTATGGCGTCGTGCTGAACCACGCGCTGACTGAGCAACCGGTGCACGATGCGTGCGTCGGTCTCAAAAAGCTCGCGCTGTCGCACCCACTCGCTGCTTGCCAGCATGGCGGCGCCCGCGAGGGTTGCCAGAACCCACGCCATCGCCCACCACCAGCGTCCCGGCATCCATGAAGTCTGCATGTGGCGGATTCTGGCACGGGGCACTTCGATGGCTGCGTGACAATACCGGGATGACGCCTCAGACCGCCCGCCTGCTCACACCCAAACGCCTGATGTGGGCCTCGGTGTGTGTGGCCATCATCACCATCACCCTGAAAACACTGGCCTGGTACATCACCGACTCGGTCGGCCTGCTTTCCGACGCGATGGAGTCGCTGGTCAATCTGGCCAGTGCCGTGTTCGGGCTGGTCATGGTGACCATTGCCGCCCGCCCGGCCGATGACGACCATCCTTACGGGCATCACAAGGCCGAGTATTTTTCGTCAGGGTTCGAGGGCATCCTGATCATCGCGGCGGCCGTCGGCATCATTTGGACGGCCGTGCACCGACTGGTCGACCCGCAGCCGATCGAGCAGGTGGGCTGGGGCCTGGCGCTGTCCGCGGCGAGTTCCGCCCTCAATGGCCTGCTGGCCTGGGTCATGTTCCGCTCGGCGAAGGAGCATCGCTCCATTGCGTTGGAGGCCGACGCCAAGCACCTGGTGACGGACGTCTGGACCTCGGTGGGCGTGATTGCGGGTATTGCTCTGGTGCATTTCACCGGCTGGCTGTGGCTCGACCCGGTCGTGGCCATCGGGGTGGCGCTGAACATCCTGAAAGAGGGTTTTCACCTGATGTGGCGTTCGTCGCAGGGGCTGATGGACGAAGCTGTCGAGCCCGACGTGATGGCGACGATTCAGGAGACGCTGGCCGGCTTTGCCCATGCTCGCGGGGAAACCGAAATCGTGCGCTTCGACCATCTCACCACCCGCAAGGCGGGGCAGCGCCGCTTCGTCGACCTGCACATGCACATGCCGGCGAGCTGGACGCTGGGCCGCGCGGCCGCCGTGCGCGGCAGCGTCGAGCAGGCATTGATGAGTGCGGTGCCCGGCCTGCGCGCCACCATTCAGCTGCTGCCCAGCGACGTCGAGGCGCACTTCGACGATGAACGGGACCTGATTTGATCGCGCTGCTGCAACGCGTGCGCCAGGCGCGTGTCGAGGTCGACGGGGCAAGGGTCGGCGAGATCGGCGCCGGCTTGCTGGTGCTGGTCTGCGCCGAGCGGGGCGACACCGATGTGCAGGTGCAAAAGCTGCTGGCCAAGATCCTGAAGCTGCGCATCTTTTCCGACTCGGCCGGCAAAATGAACCTGAGCGTGAAGGACATGGACGGTCGCGGCACCAGCGGCGGCCTGCTGATCGTCAGCCAGTTCACGCTGGCGGCCGACGCGTCGGGCGGCAACCGGCCCAGCTTCACGCAGGCCGCGCTGCCGGATGAGGGGCGCCGGCTCTACGACGCCTTCGTTGCACGCGCGCGTGCCGCCCATCCGGTCGTGCAGACCGGCCAGTTCGCCGCCGACATGCAGGTGCACCTGGTCAATGACGGGCCGGTGACGATTCCGTTGCGCGTGCCGCCCACGCTGGCCGCGTGAATCGAGCGGCGATTACAAGCGCAAGAAAATCAGGTCTGACATTTCTTCAGCCCGTACATCGCGTTCAGGTTGGTCTGGCCCAGCAGGCCGAACAACGCCAGCAGCAGGGCGGTGTCGGGCATGACGCTCGGGTAGTGATCGGGGAAATCAGCGCCCGTACGGGTCGGCGAATCCCAGCGCTTGCAGGATGGCTGATTCCCGCGCTTCCATGGCTTCGGCATCGCTGGCGCTGGTTTCATGGTCCCAGCCCTGGGCGTGCAGTGTGCCGTGCACCAGCAGGTGCGCATAGTGGGCATCCAGCGTCTTGCCCTGTTCGCGGGCCTCTTGCTCGACCACCGGCGCGCACAGCACCAGGTCGGCCATCACCACCGGCTCGAGTGCGTAGTCGAAGGTCAGCACGTTGGTGGCGTAGTCCTTCTGGCGGTAGTCGCGGTTCAGCGCCTGGCCTTCGTCGGCGCCGACGATGCGCACGGTGATCTCGGCGTCAGAGTCCAGCGCGTGGCGGATCCAGCGGCGCACCCGGTGGCGCGGCAGCGCGGCGCGGTGCGGGCTGGCGCCCACCAGATCGCCAAACTGAAGGGAGAGGGTCAGAGCTTTCAGGGCCACTTTTTGGCTAAAAGAGGCATTGGCCAGCGTCGCAACGTGACTTCATGCTATCAGTATGATTGTTACTCGCTGATCCGGCGGGCGTTGGCTGTGCGGCCGCGCGCGTCGTAGGCGTCGACGATGCGCGCCACCAGCGGATGGCGCACCACGTCGGCCGACGTGAAGTGGCACATGGCAATGCCCTTGACCCGGCGCAGCACGCGCTCGGCGTCGATCAGGCCGCTGAGCTGGTTCTTGGGCAGATCGATCTGGCTCACGTCGCCGGTCACCACCGCCCTGGCGCCAAAACCGATGCGGGTCAGAAACATCTTCATCTGCTCGGGCGTGGTGTTCTGCGCTTCGTCCAGGATCACG
>JACSRS010000029.1 GCA_014879655.1 Burkholderiaceae bacterium | reverse complement strand
GCTGGTGCCGGGCAACGACCCGACGCTGATGTTCACCAACTCGGGCATGGTGCAGTTCAAGGACGTGTTTCTGGGCACGGACAAGCGCTCCTATGTGCGCGCGGCGTCGGTGCAGGCCTGTCTGCGGGCGGGCGGCAAGCACAACGACCTCGAAAACGTCGGCTACACCGCGCGCCATCACACCTTCTTCGAGATGCTGGGCAACTGGAGCTTTGGCGACTACTTCAAGCGCGACAGCCTGAGGTGGGGGTGGGAGTTGCTCACCGAGGTCTACAAATTGCCGGCCGACAAGCTGTGGGCCACGGTCTATATTGACGACGACGAGGCCTACGACATCTGGACCCAGGAAATCGGCCTGCCGCCCGAGCGCGTGGTGCGCATTGGCGACAACAAGGGCGCCAAATATGCCAGCGACAACTTCTGGATGATGGCCGACACCGGCCCCTGCGGCCCGTGCAGCGAGATTTTCTACGACCACGGCCCGCACATCCCCGGCGGCCCGCCCGGCAGCCCCGACGCCGATGGCGACCGTTACATCGAGATCTGGAACCACGTGTTCATGCAGTTCGACATGCAGGAAGACGGCAGCGTGAAGAAGCTGCCGGCGCCATGCGTCGATACCGGTATGGGCCTGGAGCGGCTGGCCGCCATCCTGCAGCATGTGCACAGCAATTACGAGATCGACATCTTCGACAAGCTGATCAAGGCGGCCGCACGCGAAACGAACTGCGCCGATCTGCAGAACAAGAGCCTGCGGGTGATTGCCGACCACATCCGCGCCACCGCTTTTCTGGTCAGCGACGGCGTGATCCCCGGCAACGAGGGCCGCGGCTACGTGCAGCGGCGCATCATCCGCCGCGCCATCCGCCACGGCTACAAGCTCGGTTGCAAGGCGCCATTTTTCTACAAGCTGGTGCCCGACCTGGTGGCCCTGATGGGCGAGGCCTACCCCAATCTGGCGGCGCAGGAGGCGCGCATCGCAGAGGTGCTCAAGGCCGAGGAAGAGCGCTTCTTCGAGACACTGGAGCACGGCATGGCGATCCTGGACGCCGCGCTGGGCATGGGCGCGGACGGCAGGGCGGCGGTGCAGGTGCTGCCGGGCGAGGTCGCCTTCAAGCTGCACGACACCTATGGCTTCCCGCTCGACCTGTCGGCCGACGTCTGCCGCGAACGCGGGCTGAGTGTGGACGAAGCCGGCTTTCACGCGGCGATGGAGAAGCAGAAAAGCCAGGGCCGCGCGGCCGGCAAGTTCAAGATGGACCGCGCGCTGGAATACACCGGCGATGGCAATGATTTCGTCGGCTATGAGCAGCTGCAGACGCCGGCCAAGGTGGTGGCGCTGTACCACGAAGGCATGGCCGTGCCCGAACTGCTGGCCGGGCAGACCGGCGTTGTCGTGCTCGACACCACACCGTTTTACGCCGAGAGCGGCGGTCAGGTGGGTGATGAAGGGGTGCTCACGTCTTCGGACGCCGTGTTCGAGGTGGGCGACACGCAGAAGATCAAGGCCGACGTGTTCGGCCACCAAGGCACATTGGTCAGCGGCAGCCTGGGACTTGGGGACGAGGTGGATGCGCAGGTCAACGCCGCACGTCGCGCCGCAACCGTGCGCAACCACAGCGCCACGCACCTGATGCACAAGGCACTGCGCGAGGTGCTGGGCAGCCACGTGCAACAGAAGGGCTCGATGGTCGATGCCGAGCGCACGCGTTTCGACTTTACGCACAACGCCCCGGTCACCGACGCGCAGATTCGCGAAATCGAGACCCGGGTCAATGCCGAGATCCTGGCCAACGTGCAGACCCAGGCGCGGGTGATGGACATCGAGGCGGCGCAGAAGACCGGCGCGATGATGCTTTTCGGTGAGAAGTACGGCGAGACCGTGCGGGTGCTCGACATCGGCAGCAGCCGCGAACTGTGTGGCGGCACGCACGTGGCGCGCACCGGTGACATCGGTTTTTTCACCATCACCGCCGAAGGCGGTGTGGCCTCGGGCGTGCGACGCATTGAGGCATTCACCGGCCTGAGCGCCCTGGCTTATGTGCAGGACCTCGAAACCACGCTGGGCGGCGTAGCGGGCTCGCTGCGCGTCACGCCCGACGAAGTACCGGCCCGCGTCGGCGCGATGATGGACCAGGTGCGCGATCTGGAGAAAGAACTGGCTGCACTGAAAGGCCGCCTCGCGTCGGCACAGGGCGACGAGCTGACGGCCAAGGCAATCGCGGTCAATGGGGTGCAGGTGCTGGCCGCGCGGCTGGAAGGGGCCGACGCCCGCACGCTGCGCGAGACGCTGGACAAGCTCAAGGACAAGCTGAGGACCGCCGTCATCGTGCTGGCTGCGGTGGATGGCAACAAGGTGCAGCTGGCAGCCGGCGTGACTGCCGACCGGACCGACCGCGTGAAGGCCGGCGAACTGGTGAACTTTGTCGCGCAGCAGATCGGCGGCAAGGGCGGTGGCAAGGCCGACATGGCCATGGCCGGCGGCACCGAACCGGGCAAGCTGTCGGCGGCGCTGCAAACGGTGGCCGGCTGGGTGAACGAACGCACCTGAGCGCGGTTAGCGAGGATGGGTCGATTGCTGATCGATCACTTAAAGATAGCTTGAAGTGTCTATTTCACGCTGGCTGAAGCCAATTATCATTGCTTTTTTGGCCCTGCAGAGCCTGGGGGGTGCCGGGGCGCAGGGGCTGGTGGATGCGATGGCGCCCGCTGTCGGCAAGCGTGTCACATTTGCCGGCGCGGACCTGCCCGTTGGCGCCAGCGTGACCTTGCAGGCCTGGTGGTATCCGGCACCGGGCCATGCCGCCGGACAGACCGCGCCGGCGGTGGTGCTGCTGCACGGCTGCGGCGGCATGTTCAGCCGGCAGGGAGAGCCGTCGATGCGCATGCGCAGCTACACCGAATTGCTCAATGGCAAGGGCTGGCACGCGCTGGTGGTGGACTCGCTGACTCCGCGTGGCGAAAAGGAGCTGTGCACCCAGCGCAGCGGCACCCGCAAGGTGACGATGGTCGAGCGCCGCCGGGACGCGCTGGCCGCGCTGCAGTGGCTCGCAGTGCAGCCCGAGGTTGACGCCGCCCGGCTGGCGCTGCTGGGCTGGTCCAACGGCGGCAGTGCAGTGCTCGCAGCGACCAACCGGTTGCATCCGGAGGTTGCACGTGCGGCGGTGAAGCCCGTGCTGGCGGTGGCTTTCTACCCGGGCTGCGACAACGAGCTGCGCCGGGGTTACCAGCCTGTGTCAAATACGTTGTTGCTGGTGGGACTTGCGGACGACTGGACGCCCGCCGCCCCCTGCCAGGCACTGGGGGGGCCGCGCGATGGCCCGAATGGCGCTGTGATGCAGGTTCGGGTACTGGCCTACGAAGACGCGCATCATGGCTTTGACGGACTGGCGCCGGTGATGCATCGCAAGGATGTTCCCAATGGCGTCAACCCGGGTCAGGGCGTGCATGTCGGCGGCAACGCCGAGGCGCGCAGGCAGTCGCGCCAGGCCTTGCTGGACGCGCTGCAGGCGGCCTTCGCGCGCCCGTAGCCCGCTGTCAGCGGACGACCTTGCCGTCCGAGGTGATGGTCACCAGGTCGATGGCCCGCACCGAATCGCGCACGCCGGCGCGCAGGTTGATGCGAAAGCCCCCGATGTCGTAGTCGTTCATGCTGTTCATCGCGGCCACCAGCTTGGCCTTGTCAAAACCCTTGCCGGCACGGCGCACGGCCTCGGCAAAGGCCTTGGCGGCGATGAAACCTTCGAGGCTTTCGTAGGTCGGCGTCTGATCCGAGTTGTCGATGGCCGCGAGGTATTCTTTGACGATGGGCACGGCCGTGCGCTTGGGTGATGGCACGACCTGCGTGATGACGATGCCACCGATTTCCTTGCCCAGCGCAGTGAACAACGGGTCGATGCCGACGACCGAGAAGGTCATGAACGCACCGCCGTAGCCGGCCTTGCGCATCTTGCGGATGAAGGCCGCGGTGTTGTTGAAAAGGGAGACCTGGATCACCGCCTGCGGCTGCGCCTTGGTCAAGGCCGCGACGGCAGCGTCGACCTTGTCGCCGTTGACCGGAATGAATGCCGACGTCACCAATGGCGGCAATTTCAGCTCGGCAATCGCTTCCTTGACGGCAGCGAGACCGGCCCGGCCCATGGCGTCGTCGTCGGCCACCACCGCCAAGCGGGTCTGGCCCAGTGTCGAGCTGTGGCGCACCATCTTGAAGGCCTCGTCGGCCATGCTGGGGCGCACATGAAACACGTAGGGGTGGGCCTCGCCTCGCAGCGTGTCCGATGCCGCGAAAGGCGCAAAAAGCACGGTGTCGCTGGCTTTCGCAACGCCGGCGCCGGCTTCGGCGCTGGCAGTGCCGACAAAGCCGAACAGCACGTCGGCACCGTCGTCCGTGAGCTTCTTGGCGTTTGCAGCGGCCCTGGCCGGGTCGTAGCCGTCATCGAGCTGGCGCAGCTCAAAGGTCCAGCCCGGATTGTTCTTGCGCTCGTTGAAACTGTCGACGTAGAGCTTGGCGCCGGCGGCAAAAGCCAGTCCGATTTCGGCTGCGGCGCCGGTCTGCGGCACCGACTGGCCCATGACGACCTTGCGAGGCGCGCTGGCGCCCTTGGCCTGCGCACGGGCCTGCAGCGGCAGACAGATGCCGACGCCCAGCGCCAGCGGCGCGTTCAGCAGGGTTCTTCGATTCTTGTCCATGGGAGGGTCCAGTCAAAATTGAAGGGGACGCGCTGCGCCAGCGCTGCGCGAGGTGCGTGACGATAACCCTTCGGCCCCGGCGCGGCAATCAGGGTTTGTGGCCGATCCGATATGGGGGCATGTGTGCCATGCATGACTCGGGCACGGGCGGGGCTGGGTCGTCAATGGCGCCGTCGGTCAGGAGGTGGGTTGCAGGCAGGCGCGTGCGACGGACCAGTCGAGCGTGCGCGTGCTCTCGAAACACCGCGGGCGTCCGGTCACGGGGTCGGTGAAGGCCAGCCGCCGGGCGATCAGCTGCAGCGGGGTCCGCCCGTCATCGGCTTCGCCCGGCCCCAGCAAGGCGCGCGGATACAGCTGATCGCCGGCGATCGGCAGGCCCAGAGCGTTCATGTGCACCCGCAACTGGTGGCGCTGCCCGGTTTTCGGCTGCAGGTGGTAGCAAGCGACGCCGTCGCGCTGCACCTGCAGACTGATGCGCGTCTGGCTGTTGGGCGTGCCTTCGACTTCGCACATCCGGAAAAAAGCCGACGGGTCGGTCTGCAGGCGGCTTCGGCGCACCAGCGGCAGATCCAGCCGGCCCGGCACGGCTGCGAGCGCCTCATAGGATTTGGTGACTGCATGCTGGCGAAACAGCGCGTGGTAGGCGTCGCGGTCGGCGGGCCGCACCACAAACAGCACCAGCCCGGCGGTTTCGCGGTCGATGCGATGGATCGGCGTCAGGGTTTCAAGGCCGAGCCGGCGCCGCAGCCGCACCAGCAGCGTCTGCTGCAGGTAGGGGCCTGACGGCGTCACCGGCAGGCCGTGCGGCTTGTCGGCCACCACCAGTCGCTCGTCCTGGAAGACAACGGTCTCCAAGCCCGGGATGGTGGGTTCGACCGGCACCGACCGGTAGTAGTAGAGCCGCTGGCCGGGTCTGAAAAGGCTGGCCGGCGAGACAGCCAGGCCGTCTGCGTCCAGCACCAGGCCACCTGCCATGCGCGCCTGCCACAGGCTGCGCCCGACGGCCGGCATGCGCGCGTCCAGAAAATCGAGCAGCGTGCCCCAGTTCCCCGCTGGTGTGACGACGCAGCTGGCGCCGACGCCTTCGCGTGCAGGCGGCTGCCCCGGCGGACTCAGACCCGGCGAAACACCAGATCCCATACGCCGTGGCCGAGCCGCAGTCCGCGCCGCTCGAACTTGGTCAGCGGCCGGTAGCCGGGCCGCTGCGCATACTCGTCAGCGGTGTTGGCCAGCAGCGGCTCGCCGCCCAGCACCTGCAGCATCTGGTGGGCGTAGGGCTCCCAGTCGGTCGCGCAGTGCAGGTAGCCACCGGGCTTGATGCGAGCGGCGAGTTTGGCGATCAGCGGCGGCTGGATCAGGCGGCGCTTGTTGTGCTTGAGCTTGTGCCAGGGGTCGGGAAAGAAGATGTGCACGCCGTCCAGGCTGGCCTCGGGCAGCATCTGGTCGATGACCTCGACCGCATCGTGCGCCACGATCCGGATGTTGGTGATGCCCTGTTCACCGATGCGCTTGAGCAGCGCACCCACGCCGGCTTCGTGCACCTCGCAGCACAGGAAGTTGTCCTCGGGTCGCACACCGGCAATGTAGGCTGTGGCTTCACCCATGCCAAAACCGATCTCCAGGATCAGCGGCGCGGTGCGGCCGAAGGCGGCGCCGGCATCCAGCGGGGCGCTGGCAAACGGCAGCAGGTAGCGAGGCCCGAGTTCGGCAAACGCACGGGCCTGGCCGGCGGTGGTGCGACCGGCACGCCGCACGAAGCTGCGCACCGTGCGCATGAAGGGCTGGGCAGCGGGTTCGACGGCGTCGGGCAGATCGTCGGGCGGGTTGGCGGAGCACATGGTTTCAGGTTCCACTGGCGGTGACGTTGCACGTCACAAGAAAGATCAGATTGCTGCCGCTTGGAAACGGCGTCAGTGTCACGCCCGCGCCGAGAAGATCGGGCCATTGGGCGGGTGCCGGGCAACTGGCACCGCCGCTTGCCGAGCAAGCCGTGACGGTGCAACTCAGTCCGGCGCTGGGGACATCGCTGACCAGGGCGCCGTCGGCGCCGGCCGGTCCGAGGTTGGAAAACGTCACGGTATAGGTGGTTGTCGCTCCGGTCACCAGGGAGGTCGTTCCGTTGGTCTTGGCGGCTGTGAGGTTGGCCGAGCAGCCCAGCGCCGTCGTCGCTGTGCCGGTGTTGTTCGCGGTGCCTGATTCACCCAGGGTGGCGGTGGAAATGACGGCGGTGTTGATGGCCGGGCCCGGACAGGCTGCAGGCGAAAGGTAAACGGTGGCTGTGACGGTCACGAAATCACTGGCAGCCGCCAGCGGATACAGCGCGCCGGAGGCGCTGCAGGCGAACGTGGTGCTGCTTGCGTTCGGCGTACAGGTCCAGATGCCGGGGCTGCTGTTGGCCAGGGCGGTCAGCGTCATGCCTGCAGGCAAGGTGTCCGTGATCGTCAATGCCGTCGAAACCATGGCAGTCGCTGCCTGGCTGGTGGCCTGGGTTGTCGCGTAGACCTGATCCGACACCGGTCGACCGTTGTTGCGCCCTGTCAGGACGTAACTTTGGCCGCTGGCGCCAACGGTGAAGGTGACGCTGCTGGCGGTCTTGGTGACTGACAGATCGGGCAGTAGCGTGACGTTTTCGGAGGCCGGACCGGCCGCCAGTCCGCTGAAATTGCTGCCGCTCACGTTGGTCGTTGCGCCGGTGGCGAAAGCCGTGTTGGCACTGTAGGCCGTGCCGAGGCGGTTGGCATTGACCTGGGCCAGCGGGCTGACCATGCGCGTGCCAGCCGCGCTTGTCCGGGTGGGGTCCAGGAAGATGACGCCGGCTGGATTGTGGTAGGTGCCGATGGTGGCTGTGTCCGGAATGCTCACGGCAAACGAGAGGGTGATGCTGCCGTTCTGCGGCAGGTAGAAACTGCCGAAGGTCATGGAGTTGTCGCCGGCAGTGGGGACCACGCCGGGTGCGGCACCGCTGGCACGCAGCGACACCGCCGCCGCCGAATTGATGGATGATGCGCTGTTGACCGGCAGTCCTGCAGGAATCGACGCCGATACCGTTTCAGCGCCCGCAGACGCCGCGCCCGGCGGCGCCGGACTGTAGGCGTAGGTACTGGCGGGCGTGCTTGCATAGGTCCAGCCCGGGGGCAGGCTGGCGTCGAATACAAACAGGTCCGCTGCGGCCCCCGCGCTGTTGGTCAGGTTGATGAGGTAGGTCGCCGATGCGCCTGTGGCCGCGGTGATGGTCGGCGTCAGCGTCGACTTGGTCACCGTGATGGCCGGCAGGCAAGAAGCGCCCCCCTGCACGCCGGTTGGCGTGCCGCCGCTCGTGACCACCGTGCCGGCTGCACCGGGCGTGGAGTTGTAGGCTTTCGGACTGCCGTTGCCGCCGGTACCGCCACAACAGGCATCAAGGCCGTTCTGGCCGCCTGAGACATTGGTCGTCGCGCCGGCAAAGTTCGTCAGCACGTAGCCTCCACCGGCTCCCCCGCCGGGGCCGTGGTTGAAGTAGTTGGACCGCCCACCATCACCGCCTGTGGCCCGAATGGTCAGGCCTGCGCCGGTGCCGGTTCCTGCCAACACCAGAACCGAGCCGCCTGCGCCGCCGCCGCCGGCGGCGTCGGTGGCAGAGGTCGGGTCGCGGTTGAAGGCGTTGTATCCGCTGGCGTCGATCAGCCCGCCCGAGGCCGTCAGACTGCCGGTCCGGATCAGCACGGCGCCGCCGCCGCTGGAACCGGATCCGGAAACCGGCCCGGCGGCACCGTTGGCGACGGCGGAAGCGACGGGTGGCCAGCTGGTGACGCTGTCAGCGCCCGTGGCGTTATTGGCCGTGCCAGCACCGCCGCCGCCACCCAGAACCAGGCGGGTGGCACCGTTCGTCTGCGCGTTGCCGCCCAGGCCGCCGGCCGGATTGCCGCCGTTGACCCCCGCCGGGTTGTTCAGCGGGGCCGTGGTGCCATTGCTGTTCCAACTGTTGCCGCCGCGCCCGCCCGCGCCGGCATTGCCGCCACCGCCACCGCCACTGTTGAACTGGTTGTTGCCGGAGGTCGGGTTGCCGTCATTGCCGCCGCCGCCTTCGTTGCCGATCGAGGCCTGCCCGCCTGCACCCAGGGCATAGCCCTGTCCCAGCAGTGCGGTGTAGTTGACCGGCGTGGCCGTGCCGTCGAAAACGCGGGGCGGCGTGCCGGCAATGCCTTCGCCCTTCTGAGCACCATAGACGGCCGCCGGGTTGAAGGTGCTGTTGGCGGTCGTGGCCGTGCCGCCAGCGAGGTTTCCGCTACCGTTGAGGCTGTAGGCACCCCGAAATCCGGCGCCCGCCGCCGTGATGGTGCCGTTGACGGCGAGTTCGCCAGCCACATCCATGGCCACGACACCGCCGGTGGCCGCGCCAGTCCCCGTGTTGACGGTCCAGCGATCGGCGGAAACCGTGCCTGAGACGGTCGCCGACGAATATTGCGGCACCCAGATCACCTGCCAGTTGCGTACGCTGGACGTGCTCATCGCCTGCGCGTAGCTGTAGGTCAACGCCCGGTTCAGGCTCAGGGTGGTCCCGCTGATGGCGGTGATCTGGGCGTATTCGTGCTGCCCGGCATTGGACGTGGTCGAAGAATCCTGCATCTGCATGATCAGGATCAGGTCGCCAACCCGCAACGAGCGCGTGTTGCTGCGCTGACCGGGAATCGACGCCACGCTGATCGACGTGGCGCCGGCAGCCGGGCTGCCGCTGCCGGCGTGATAGCTGTTGATCACGCCCGATGGCGCAGCCGGACCGTCCCAGCCGGGGATGGCGCAGGTCTGCGCGAAAACGGCGAGACTGGCAAGTCCGAGCCAGGCGGTCAGCAGGAGGCGCAGCAGCGGGCGGGATAGCAAGGCAGAAACCGTTTGGCAAGCAGTGGGTGCTGCAACGCGCGGCGCCCGAAGCTGCGCATTGTCTCAGAGTCAGGCCGTGGCGCTGGTGAGCATCGGCACGCTTCCCTAAGCGTGCAGGTCATTTCGACCATGGACGATCACGCCAGAGCGCCACCGCCTGGGCCAGCCAGTCACTGACCGTGGTTGCCGTCGGCGCGACGTCCAGCACGGCGCCTGCGGCTCGCAGCGCTGCCAGCGGCGCCGACACATCAAGCGAGGTCGCACCGTTCTGTTTGGACAGCTTTTCGCCGTTGGCACCCAGCACCAGCGGCGTGTGCAGGTACACCGGCGTGGCCAGACCCAGTGCCTGTTGCAGCCGGATCTGGCGTGGCGTGTTGTCGGCCAGATCTTCGCCGCGTACGACATGGGTGATGCCCTGGTCCGCGTCGTCGACCACCACTGCCAGCTGGTAGGTCCACAGGCCGTCGGCCCGGCGCAGCACGAAGTCGCCAACCTCGGCCTCCACGTCCTGCGACAGCGCGCCAAGGCGCCGATCGGTCCAGACCGTCAGGGGTGTGGCGGCGGACCGGGGGGCTGGCGGCTCTCCTTTTGCTTTCATATCAATAGCGAAAACCATCGATTCGACGCTGGATTGGTTCGGATATGACTGAAAAATGTCGGTTCTGAAGCGCCAGGGTCCGGCATTGCGGCCCTGCAATCCGGCGCGGCAGGTGCCGGGGTAGACCAGCTCGGTGTGGCGTTGCCGGGGCTGGCCCCGCTCAGCCCACACCGCCTCGATTTGCCGGCGTGTGCAGCCGCAGGGATAGGCCAGGCCCGCCGCAGCGAGCCGGTCCAGCGCCTGCTGGTAGGCCGCGGCGCGGGTCGACTGCCACAGCACCGGTTCATCGGGAACCAGGCCGCAGGCGGCCAGCTGCGCCAGCATCAGGCGGTCGGCGCCGGCCACACAGCGTGGCGTGTCGACGTCTTCGATGCGCACCAGCCAGCGCCCGCCGTACCTGCGGGCGTCGAGCCAGCTGGCCAGCGCCGCCACCAGCGACCCCGCGTGCAGCGCGCCGGTGGGTGAGGGGGCAAACCGCCCCCGATACGGCTGGGCGGGTACGGTTGCGCCCGACGCCGGCATGGCCGTCAGCTTCCGCTTGCGGTGACGGTGCAGTTGACGATGAAGCGCACCACCGCACCGGTCGGAAACGACGGAATCGTCACCCCGCCGGGATTGAGCAGACTGGCCGGTACGGCCGGGCAGGCTGCGGCGGGTGTGCCGCCGCTGGCGATGCAGGAGGCGACCGAACATGCCGACAGACCGGCGCTGGGCACGTCGGTCACGGTGGCGTTGTCGGCCGACGACGGGCCGAGATTGGAAAATGTCACGGTGTAACTGGTGGTACTGCCCGTGACCAGCGACGTGACGTTGTTGGTCTTGGTCACCTGCAGGTTGGCGCTGCAGTTCAGGGTTGTCGCTGCGGTGGCAGTGTCATTGGCGGCTGCGCTGTCGGTGTAGGGTGCCTGAAAGCCTGAAATCGTCGCGGTGTTGATCAGCGCGCCGGCACAGGCGGTCGGGGTGATGCGGGCGGTGAGTGTGATCGCTTCCAGATCGGAAGTTGCGGGCACCGGTACCACGGGTGCGCTGCGGTCGCAGGTCACGGTCTGGCCGGTGGTCGAGCAGCTCCAGTTCACCGGCGCGGGCGCGGCCGTCAGCGTGACGCCGGCGGGCAGGGTGTCCACGACGCGGATCGTGCCATTGGCCAGCACCCGTGTGCCGGCGCTGGCGTTGGCAGCGTCAATCGCCTGGTTGGCTGCATACGTCAGGTCGGCAATCGCGCGGCCGTTGTTGCGCGGTGCCAGCGTATAGGTCAGTGTGGCACCGGCGGTCAGCGTGGCCGGCGCGGACTTGGTGACCGACAGGTCGCCCTGCAGGCAGACGTCCTCGGCTGCCGGGCCGGCGTTCAGGCCCGAGTAGTTGCTGCCGCCCACAACCGATGAGGCACCCGGCGCGGTCTGGTAGGCGACGTTGGCTGTGCCGCCCACTTGGGCACCGGCACGGTTGGCCGTGTTGTTGGCGGCCGGTGTGATTTCCCGACCGGCCGTGCTGCGGGTCGGATCCAGATACTTGATACCGGCGGGGTTCTGGTAGCAGCCGACGGTGGCCGTGGCCGGAATGCTGACAACGAAGCTCAGCGTGGTGGAACTGGCCACGCCATTGACCGCGGCGGGTATCGACAGGTTGGCCCAGGTCGGCGACCCGGCCGGCGTGCCGTTGACGCTGAGGTTGGCGATGCCGCCCGGCGAGTTGGCAACCGCTGGCAACCCGGGCGTGGCACCTTCCACAAAGCCCCCGTAGGTCGCGGCGGAAAGCGCAGGGGAAAAGGTGATGGCCGTTGCCTGCGAAAACGTCCAGCCGGGTGGCAGCGCGTTGTCCACAATGTCGGCAGCCATGGCCGCGCCGCCGCTGTTGCTGATGACGATGGCGTAACTGGCCGAGGTGGCGCCGGAAGCGGAAATCAACGGTGTCACGGCCGTCTTGCTGACCGTGAGGTTGGGCAGGCAGCGCGCACCGGTCTGTGCGCCCGGCGGATCGCTGACGGTCTGGGTGTCGCTGCCGTTGCCGCCGGACGTTGCGCCGTGGGCTGCGCCGCCCACCGGGTTGTCGCCAGTGTTGGTCACACCGTTGGCGCCACCGGTGACCACGGCGGTCGCCGCACCGG
>JACSRS010000146.1 GCA_014879655.1 Burkholderiaceae bacterium | reverse complement strand
ATGAAACGGCGTCATGCGTGTGCTCGCTTCTGCGGACAGGCTCTGGCGACCGCAGTGTTCAACAACAGGTCCCGGCGCTCCACGAACTTTAATATCAGCAGCAGAAGCGTACCGACGGCCATCACCGCGGCCGCCAGGTAAAGACCCGCGGCGTAGCTGCCCAGGCTGCCCGCGAGCCAACCGGTGACAGCCGGGGCGATGATCTGGGCGGCCCCGTAGGAAAGCGTCATCTTGCCCATCATCTTCGCCGGGCGCGTCGGGTAGTAGCGCCCGGCCATGGTCAATACCAGGCTCACCATACCGATGAAAGTGCCGCCAAAGAGCAAGGCCCCGGCCAGCGCCGCTATCAGGCCGTCAGCCATCACCGGCAGCAGGATGCCGACGATCTGTAACAGGGCCGCCACGATCAGCGCGTTCAGCTCACCGGTACGTCGGGCGACCAGGTCCCAGACAATGCACGCTGGCGCAGCAGCCACACCAAGCGCCAGGAAGACCAGTGTGCCGCGCCCGGTCAGACCGGGCAGGTGGTCGACGATGGCCACGATAAAGGTCGCACTGACCACATAGCCAAAGCCGGCGCAGAAATAGGCAGCCATCAGCAGGCGCATGAAAGTGGCACTCGGCGGATTGTCGAGCATCTGCTGACCGCCTTTGGTGACCGTGCTGCGGTCGGGTGCCGGCAGCCAGCGCAGCGCCGGGATCAGTAGCAGACTGCCAATGAGGGTGAACACGAACCACTGTGCGCGCCAGTCCAGCCAATGGCTCATCAGCGCAACGGCGGCCGCACAGCCAGCGATCCCCAGGCCGATCCCGGCAAAGTGAATACCCAGTTCGCTGCGATGATTGTGGCGAATCAGCCAGTTGAGAATCAAGCCGGTGCCGAGCAGCATGCCGGCGGCGCTACTCAGCCCGGCGATGAAGCGCGACAGCGCCCAGATGGTTACGTCGGTGGTCAGACCCATGACGGCGGTGCTGAGAACGGCGACCACCAGACCGATCCGGTAGAGGCGATCCTTGAGCACCAGGTCGCTGATCAGCGACGCCACTACTGCGCCGCTCAGGTAACCCGCGTAGTTGATCGCCGCCAGCCAGGCGGCTGCCCCGACGCCAAGTCCCGCCTGTTCTTGCATCAACGGAAGGAGCGGCGTGTAGGAAAAACGAGCGACGCCGAGGACCAGCATCAGGCTGCAGATGCCGGCGCCCAGCACGTGCAGACGTTGCAGGCGTTCTTGCTGCTCGTTCATGTCCAAGTCTCCTTCAGTTGAATGTGAAAGTCGCGTACGCGACTCACGCATCTCCCCTTCTCCACTGGCGGGCGAGGCCGGGAGCAGAGGTGGACGGTCATTGCTTTCATGATCTGAGCTATCTCGACATGGCATGACCGTTGCTGGCGACACAATAACTGCGATAAACTATCTGCACAATTGAATAGTCAAGATTGATTCCTTCTCTAATGGAGATATGTTGATGGAGCTGACCGCCCTTCGTACCTTCGCCGCCGTCGTCGATGAAGGTGGCATTCTGGCTGCTTCGCGCAAGCTGAACACCGTCCAGTCCAACGTCACCAGTCGCATCCGGCGGCTCGAGGAAGAGCTGGGTGCTACGCTATTCTTCCGCAGCGGCCGTGGCGTGGCGCTGGCGCCCGCCGGGCGGGTACTGCTTGACTACGCGCGTCGCATGCTGCACCTCGAACGTGAGAGCGGCGCCGCCGTTCGTCTGGTCGGCGATGGCGTCGGTGAGTTGCGCATTGGCAGCATGGAGACTTTTGCTGCGCTGCATTTGCCGCTGGCCCTGAAAGCCGTCCGCGCCAAGCATCCGCGTCTCGAACTGCGCATCGAAACCGATACCAGCGCGATGCTGCTCAACAAGGTGCTGGCCCACAAGCTCGATTGCGCCATCGTCGCCGGCCCGATCGCGCATCCGGATCTGTGCTTCGATGAACTCCTCGTCGAGGAACTAGTGCTCGTTCATGCTGCCGACGCCAATCCCCTGCTGCTGCCCTTGATCCTCTTCCGTGAAGGCTGCGCCTATCGTACCCGCGCCCTCGCCTGGCAACGCACCAGCGGTCACGCTATCGCCGAGGCCATGGAATTCGGCACCCTCGACGGGATTCTCGGTTGCGTTTCCGTCGGTCTGGGATGGA
>JACSRS010000076.1 GCA_014879655.1 Burkholderiaceae bacterium | reverse complement strand
TTGCCTTGCGGCCAGTTCCTTCATGATTTCTTCCGCACCGCCGCCGATCATCATGACCTTGACCTCGCGGTAGATGCGCTCGCTGACCGTGCCGCGCATGAAGCCCATGCCGCCCAGGATCTGCACCGCCTGATCGGCGCAGAACTGCATGGTCTGCGTCGCGTGGTTCTTCAGCATGCAGACCTGCGCCACCCATTCGGCGCCTTCGTCGCCGGCGTCGGCGCGCGCGCACAGCGCGTCCAGCCAGGCCTGAGTGGAGGCGATGCGCATCTGCATGTCGACCAGTTTGTGGCGCACCACCTGATGCGCGGTCAGCGGCGCGCCAAAGGTCTGGCGCTGGCGCGCCCAGGCCAGCGCTTCGTCGTAGCAGGCCTGGGCGAAGCCCAGCGAGCCGGCCGAGAGCAAGACCCGCTCGCCGTTGAAGTTGTGCATGATGATGCGAAAGCCACCGCCTTCGCGCCCCAGCAGGTAGCGCGCCGGTACGCGCACACCGTCAAAGCGCAGCTGCGCGGTGTCGGAACACAGCCAGCCCATCTTGTCGAGGCGGGTGCGCGACAGCCCCGCCACGTCGCCCGGCACCACGATCATCGAAATGCCACCGGCGCCCCGGTTCGCCGGGTCGGTGCGCACCGCCAGCGTGATCCAGTCGGCGCGCATGCCGCTGGTGATGAAGGTCTTTTCGCCGTCGATCACGTATTCGTCGCCATCTCGCCGCGCGGTGGTGCGAAGCGCCGCCACATCCGATCCGCCGCCCGGCTCGGTGATACCCAGCGCCGCGATCTGCTCACCGCGCAGCACCGGCGGCACCACCTCCTGCTGCACCGCCGGCGACCCGTGCGCCACCACCGGCGGCAGGCCGATGTTGTGCGAGAACAGGCTGGCCAGCACGCCGCCGCTGCCGCCGTGGCGCGACAGCGCCAGCGAAACCGCGTTGCGCAGCGCCCAGGGTGCCGGCGTGCCGCCCAGCGCCTCGGGGTAGCCCAGGCCCAGCAGGCCCAGCTTCGCGGCCTCGGTGTAGAGCTGCCGCGGGAACTCGCCGGCAGCGTCCCAGTGATTCACATGCGGTGCAATGGCCTGCGTGGCAAAGCGGCAAACGCTGTCAACCATGGCCTCGCGCTCGGCAGCGGTGAGCGGCGTGGTGTCCGGGCTCATCCCACGTTCTCCTGAATGAAAAGCGCCAGCGCCGCATCGGCGAGATCGTCGGGGCTGGCCGCGCCGCCGGGCTTGTACCACTGCACCGACCAGTTCAGCGCGCCCAGCATCAACAGGCGCGCCAGCTTGACGTCACAGCGCAACTGACCTGCCGCGTGCAGCGCGGCCAGCACCGGCGCCCAGGCCGCCTCGTACTGCGCCTGCAGCAGCGCCAGGCTGGCGCGCTGCGGCTCGGTCAGCGACCGGGCCTCGTAGAGCATGACCGGAATGAAGTCGCTGCCCGGCCCGAGCAGCACGTCGAAATGGTGGCGGATCAACGCTGCCAGATCGCGCCGCGGATCGGGCGCCTGCGCGGCGAGCGCCTGCAGCACCGCGGCCTGCTTGTCCACGGCCGCGCGCATGCCCTCTTCCATCACTGCGTACAGCAGATCACCCTTGCTCTTGAAATGATAGAACGGCGAGCCGCTACGCATGCCGGCGGCGGCGGCAATATCGCGCGTGCTGGTGGCAGCAAAACCGTTCTGTCGAAACAGGCGCGCCGCGCCGGCCACCAGTTCGCGCCGGCGGTTGCCATCGTCGCGGCCTTCGGCCGTCTTGCGGGGTCGCCCCCTGGGACGAGGGGAAAAATCTTCAGCGGGATGGGCGGAGGCGGCTACAGGCATGGACTGCGACGATAACAAACCCGTTGATTTTCAGCAAGCAAATGCTTGGCGAAAATCGCCGATCCATCAGGACCGACCGTCAGACCTTGCTGAAGTCGGGCTTGCGCTTGTCCATGAACGCGCCGAAAGCCTCGCGGGCGGCGGGTTCGCGCAGCATGCGGCCGAAGCTCACACCCTCTTCGGCCATCTGGTCAGCCACCTGCGCCGTCTGACCCTTTTTCATCAGGCGCTTGGTCTCGATCAGCGAGCTGATCGGTTTGGCCGCCAGCTTGCGCGCGACGGCCTGCGCCGTGGCGTTGGTTTCGGTCGGTGGCACGATGCGGTTGACCAGGCCCACTTCCAGCGCGGCCTCGGCAAAGAACGGCTCACCCAGCAGCAAGGCCTCGGCGGCACGGTGGTAGCCCATCAGCTGGGGCACCAGCAGGCTGGACGCGGCTTCCGGGCACAGCCCCAGGTTGACGAACGGCATTGAAAACGCCGCGTTGTCGCCGGCATAGACCAGATCGCAATGGAACAGCATCGTCGTGCCGATGCCCACCGCCGGGCCGCTGACCGCCGCGATCACCGGCTTGGTGAAGGTCGAGATGCCGCGCAAGAAGCGAAACACCGGCGACTCGGCCGTGGCCGGCGGCTGGTTCAGAAAATCGCCGATGTCGTTGCCGGCGCTGAACACGGTTTCGTGGCCCTGGAAGACGACGACGCGAATGGCCGCATCGGCCTGCGCCTGCGCCAGTCCGTCGGCCAGGGCGGCATACATGGCGGCGGTGATCGAATTCTTTCGCTCGATGCGGTTGAAGGTCAGGGTCATCACGCCGGCATCGACGTGGGTCAGGATGTCACTCATTGCAAGGCCTCTTTCACAAATTCGAGCCGATCCTGGCCCCAGAACATCAGGTCGCCGACAAACATCGTCGGCGCGCCAAAAACTTCGCGGTCCACCGCTTCCAGCGTCAGCGCCTTCAGCCGCTCCTTGACGTCTGCGTCACTGACCAGCGCCATGAACGCGGCCGGATCAAAGCCGGCCGCCTGCAGCACCGACGCCACCACCTGCGGATCATTCAGGTTCTGCCCGTCGACCCACATGGCGTTGAACACCGCGCGGGCGTAGTCGTCAAAACGCTGCGGCTCGCGCGCCAGCAGGCCGGCAGCGCCGCGCATCAGCACCAGCGTGTTGATGGGGAAATTCGGGTTCAACCTGAACGGCACTGCGTAGCGCGCCGCATAACGGTTCAGGTCCTGAAACAGGTACTTGCCTTTGGCCGGAACCGAGATCGGCGACCGGTTGCCGGTAGACTGGAAGACGCCGCCCAGCAGCATCGGCTTGCAGACCAGCTGCGCGCCGGCCGCCTGGCAAATCGCCGGCAATTGTGTCCAGGCCAGATAGGCTGCCGGGCTGCCAAAGTCAAAATAGAAATCAACGGTTTTCATGCGACGCTCCAGTCAGGGATGGCATCTGCCAGGGGCCACAGCATAGGCGCAGGCGGCGGGCCCGGCTGTCGCACAGGCACCAGCACACGCCGGCACTGGCGCAAACGGCGGCAAAACGGCGCCGCACTGACGCCCCCCACCGCCGCCCGTTGCGTCAGACGCGTTCGAAGATACCCGCCGCGCCCTGGCCCATGCCCACGCACATCGTGACCATGCCATATTTCTTGTTGTGCCGTTGCAGCGCGTGCACCACAGTGGCCGAGCGGATGGCGCCGGTGGCGCCCAGCGGATGACCCAGCGCAATGGCGCCGCCCATCGGATTGACCTTGGCCGGGTCCAGCCCCAGCGTGTTCATCACCGCCAGCGACTGCGCGGCAAAGGCCTCGTTCAACTCGAACCAGTCGATGTCGTCCTGCTTCAGGCCGGCGTAGCGCAGCGCGGCCGGAATCGCCTCGATCGGGCCGATACCCATGATGTGGGGCGGCACGCCGCGGCTGGCATAGCTGACAAAACGCGCCAGCGGCGTCAATCCGAAGCGCTTGACGGCCGCTTCGCTGGCCAGGATCAGCGCGCCGGCGCCATCCGACGTCTGCGAGCTGTTGCCGGCGGTGACCGAACCGCGTGCGGCAAACACGGTGCGCAGCTTGGCCAGACCTTCGAGCGAGGTGTCGGGGCGCGCGCCTTCGTCCAGTTCCACGGTGCGGGTACTGGTGCTGACTTCAGCGGTTTCCAGGTTCACCTGCCGGTCGGTCACCTCAACGGGGGTGATTTCGGCGGCAAACTCGCCTGCCTTCATGGCGGCAATGGCTTTTTCATGGGAGCGCACGGCAAAGGCGTCCTGCGCGTCGCGGCTGACCTTCCACTGCTGGGCCACCTTCTCGGCCGTCAGGCCCATGCCGTAGGCAATGCCGTAGTTCTCGACGTCATCGGTGTTGGCAAAGATGGCGGGCGACAGGCTGGGCGTATTGCCCATCATCGGCACCATGCTCATGCTCTCGGTGCCGGCAGCGATCATCACGTCGGCCTCGCCGA
Organism: Burkholderiaceae bacterium; assembly: GCA_014879655.1. GTDB lineage: Bacteria > Pseudomonadota > Gammaproteobacteria > Burkholderiales > Burkholderiaceae_C > JACSRS01. Next base: position 41,281 of record JACSRS010000076.1, on the reverse strand, counting down.
CACGGATGCGGTCGGCCGCCATCTGCACCGCCGACAGGCCGGACGCACAGAAACGGTTCACGGTGATGCCGCCCACGGTGTTGGGCAGACCGGCGAGGATGGCGCCGATGCGCGCGACGTTCAGGCCCTGCTGCGCCTCGGGAATCGCGCAGCCGCAGATCACGTCTTCAATCGCCTTGGGGTCCAGCCCCGGCGCCTGGGCCAGCGCCGAGCGCAGCGCGACGGCGAGCAGGTCGTCGGGACGCATGTTGCGGAAATAGCCCCGGTGCGAGCGCCCGATGGGCGTGCGCGTGGCGGCGACGATATAGGCTTCCTGGACTTGTTGGGCCATGATGGTTTCCTTCAGTTCTTGCGCGGGCCGGACGGAATCCAGGCCCAGGTAAATTCACATTCGACCGGCTCGACGCCGGCCTCGTCGGTCACCGTGACCGACACCTGCACTTCGCCCTTGTCGCTGGCCTGCATGGCCTGCACCTGCGCGGGCGTCAGGGTGGCCACCGCGCGCAGGGCGCCGGTGGCCCGTTTGCGAAACGCCACCGACAGCTCCTTGGCCAGCGGCACGCAGTCGTCGCGCACATTCATGCCCACCACCATGCCGGTGGCGGTTTCTGCCAGCAGCGTCATCGCCGCCGCGTGCACACCCTTGATGTGGTTCTGCACCCGGTGTTCATTGGCAATGGCAACCTCCACCCGCTGCGGCGTCATCGACACGTAATCAAGCCCCGCCGTGCCGGTGAACGGCACGGCGCGGCGCAGCACGATGTTGCGCACAAAGCGCCGCAAAAAAGCCGGCGCCTCGTCCACACGGGCCAGCTGGCGCTGCATGCGGTTGGGGGCAGCGATCAAAGCTTCTGTCATTGCGTTGACGGATGAACAGGGTTCGCGGCTGAGGAAGCGTAGCGAGCGGCTTCCAGGCTAGGCCGACGGAGCGCAGCAACCGGACCATACCTCGGTACGTGAGGATTGCGAGCACCGCCCAACGACGCCTGGGAGTCGCACAGTAGCTTCATCAGTTGCGAACCGGTTTGCCGGTGGAGAGCATGCCCATGATCCGTTCCTGGGTCTTGGGGTGCCCCAACAGTTCACAGAACGCACGGCGCTCCAGCGTCATCAGGTATTCCTCGGTCACCAGCGTGCCCGCTTCCACGTCGCCGCCGGTCACCACGCCGGCGATCAGGCCGGCAATGTGGAAATCGTGCTGGCTGATGAAGCCGCCATCGCGCATGTTGACCAGCGAGCCCAGGATGGTGGCCTTGCCACTGCGGCCGGACACCGCAAACTGGCGCTTGTGCGGCGCGCGGTAGCCACCGTCAAACAGGGACTTGGCCTCGTTGATGGCGACGAACAGCAGTTCGTCCTTGTGCGGCACGATCAGGTCGCTGTCGAGCAGGTAGCCCAGCTTGCGCGACTCGATCGCACTGGTGCCCACCTTGGCCATCGCGGCGGCGGTGAAACCTTCGGTCAGGAAAGGCAGCAGATCCTTGCCGGTGCTGGTGGCGGCGTTTTCGGCGGCACGACGGGCGATGTAGGTCAGGCCGCCGGCGCCGGGCACCAGGCCCACGCCCACTTCGACCAGGCCGATGTAGCTTTCCATGTGCACCACGCGGCGGGCGCTATGCACCGCCAGCTCGCAACCACCGCCCAGCGCCATGCCGCGCACGGCGGCCACCACCGGCACGTTTGCATAGCGCAGCCGCAGCATCACGCGCTGCAACTCGGCCACGGCTTCGTCAATGGCGGCAGCGCCACCCATCATGAAGCCCGGCAGCATGGCCTGCAGGTCGGCGCCGACGCTGAAGGGCTCGTCGCCCGACCAGATCACCACGCCCTTGTAGGACTGTTCGGCCAGTTCCACTGCCTTTTCCAGGCCAGCGGCCACGTCCATGTCGATCGCGTGCATCTTGCTCTTGAGGCTGGCGATGACGACCTCATCGTCCAGGGTCCACAGCCGGATCGAGTCGTCTTCGTGCAGCGTGGTGCCGGCGTTCTGGAAGCGCGGCAGCGTTTCGCCGAGCAGCGCTTCGGGGAAATGCTGGCGCTGGTAGACCGGCAGGTCGCGGCGCGGGATGAACGCACCCTTGGACGCGCTCCACGAACCCTGCGCCGTGTGCACGCCGCCGGCCTCGGCCACCGGGCCCTTGAACACCCATTCGGGCAGCGGCGCCTTGCAAAGCGCCTTGCCGGCGTCGATGTCTTCCTGGACCATCTTGGCCACTTCCAGCCAGCCGGCTTCCTGCCACAGCTCGAACGGGCCCTGCTTCATGCCAAAGCCCCAGCGCATCGCCTGATCGACGTCGCGGGCGTTATCGGCAATGGTGGCCAGGTGCACGGCGGCGTAGTGGAATCCGTTGCGCAGGATGGCCCACAGGAACTGGCCCTGCGCGCCTTCGCTGTTGCGCAGCAGCTTCAAACGTTCGCCCGCCGGCTTTTTGAGCATGCGGCCGTAGACCTCGTCGGCCTTGGCGCCGGCCGGCACGTATTCCTGGCTCTCGGGTTCGAAGCGCAGCACGTCGCGCCCCTGCTTCTTGTAAAAGCCCGCCTTGGCCTTCTGGCCCAGGTGACCTTTTTCCAGCAGCGTCTTGAGAACGTCAGGGGTGCCGAAACTGCCGTAGAACGGGTCGGATTTTTCGTCGAGGTTGTCCTGCAGCGTCTTGATGACGTGGGCCAGCGTGTCCAGCCCCACCACGTCCGCCGTGCGGAAGGTGCCGGAGCTGGCGCGGCCGAGTTTTTTGCCGGTCAGGTCGTCGACCACGTCCCAGGTCAGGCCGTAGTTCTGCACCTCTTTGATCGTCGCCAGCATGCCGGCGATGCCGACACGGTTGGCCACGAAGTTGGGCGTGTCATGGGCCCGCACCACGCCCTTGCCCAGGGCGCTGGTCACAAAGCTTTCCAGGTCGTCGAGCACGGCGGCGTCGGTGGTCGGCGTGTTGATCAGTTCGACCAGCACCATGTAGCGCGGCGGGTTGAAGAAGTGGATGCCGCAAAAGCGCGGCTTGATCGCCTCGGGCAGTGCCTCGCTCAGCTTCGTGATCGACAGGCCCGAGGTGTTGGAGGCGACGATGGCGTGCGGGCTGACGAAGGGTGCGATCTTCTTGTACAGATCGAGCTTCCAGTCCATGCGCTCGGCAATCGCCTCGATGATGAGGTCGCACTCGCGCAACTGCTCCAGGTCTTCTTCATAGTTGGCCTGCTGGATCAGCGCGGCGTCGTCGGCCACGCCCAGCGGCGAGGGCTTGAGTTTTTTCAGCCCGTCGACGGCGCGGGTGACGATGGCGTTCTTCGGGCCTTCCTTCGCGGGCAGATCGAACAGCACCACGGGAACTTTCACGTTGACCAGATGCGCAGCAATCTGCGCACCCATCACACCGGCGCCGAGCACGGCGACTTTGCGAACTTGAAATCGATTCATTGGTTTTCCATTGGTTGGCGGCCTCGGCCGCGTCACTCCACGCGCAGCCAGACCTGGGTGCGATAGAACGGGCCGATGTAGCCGCGCATTTCGAGCTTCTTGCCGCCATCGACGGGCTTGAGGCGGGCGCGATACACCTTGCCGTTGTTCGGATCCAAAACCTCGCCGCCGTCCCAGACGCCCTTGTCGTCTGCGCTGGCCTTGATGTTGCGCAGGATCACCATGCCCAGCACCGGCTTGTCCTTGCGGTCGTCCGTGCATTTGTCACAGACGCTGTCGGGCTTGTTCGCCGGGTCCAGAAATTTGGCGATCGTGCCGGTGTAGACACCGCCGTTGTCCGTGATTCGCACCAGAGATTTCTCTTTCTGGGTGTCATCATCAATGGTCTTCCACAGCCCGGCCGGCGTGGCCTGCGCCAGCGCCGCGCCCGAAAACGCTACGAACATCAGAGCAATCAACGACCTTTTCATGCTGGATCCTGAGCAAAAAAGTTGATAAAACAAGAGAAATCACCGATCAGGCCAGGGCCAGATCGGTTTCCATCAGCGCTTTGCTGCCCGCGCGGGCCGTGCGCATCAGCGAAGCGGTCTCTGGGAACAGGCGCGAGAAGTAGAAGCGCGCGGTCTGCAGCTTGGCGGCGTAGAACGGGTCGGTGTTGCCGGCCGCGATCTCGCGCAGGGCCACCTGCGCCATGCGCGCCCAGAAGTAGCCGAACACCAGGTGCCCGGCCACGCGCAGGTAGTCCACCGCGGCTGCGCCCACTTCGTCGGCGTTCTGGAAACCCTTGAAGCCGATTTCGGTGGTCAGCTTGGTCATCTGGTCGCCCAGGTAGGCCAGCGGATTGATGAATTCGGCCATCTTCTCGTTCACGCCCTCTTCCATCACCAGCGCGCCGACCAGCTTGCCGAATTTCTTGAGCGTGGCGCCGTTGTTGCCCAGCACCTTGCGGCCCAGCAAGTCCAGGCTCTGGATGGTGTTGGTGCCTTCGTAGATCATGTTGATGCGGGCATCGCGCACGAACTGCTCCATGCCCCATTCCTTGATGTAACCGTGCCCGCCAAAAACCTGCTGGCACATCGTCGTGGCCTGCCAGCCGTTGTCGGTCAGGAAGGCCTTGACGATGGGCGTCAGCAGCGACAGCATCTCGTCGCTGTCCTTGCGCACCTTCTCGTCCGGGTGGCCGTGCACCTGCTCCAGCAGCACCGAGCAGTAGATCTCCAGCGCCCGGCCGCCTTCGGCGTAGGCCTTGGCGGTCATCAGCATCTTGCGCACGTCGGGGTGCACGATGATCGGGTCGGCCGGCTTGTCCTTGGCCTTGGGGCCGGACAGGCTGCGCATCTGGATGCGGTCTTTCGCATAGGCCAGCGCGTTCTGGTAGGCCACTTCGGTCAGGCCCAGCGACTGGTTGCCCACGCCCAGGCGGGCGGCGTTCATCATCACGAACATGCCCTGCATGCCCTTGTTCGGCTGGCCGACCATGGTGCCGATCGCGCCGTCGAGCACGATCTGCGCGGTGGCGCTGGCCTTGATGCCCATCTTGTGCTCCAGGCCGCCGCAGTAGATGCCGTTGCGCGCACCCAGGCTGCCGTCCTTGTTGACCAGGAACTTGGGCACGATGAACAGGCTCACGCCCTTGATGCCGGGGGGCGCGTCGGGCAGCCGGGCCAGCACCAGGTGGATGATGTTCTCGGCCATGTCATGCTCGCCGGCGCTGATGAAGATCTTGTTGCCGGTCAGCTTGTAGGTGCCGTCGGCCTGCGGCTCGGCCTTGGTGCGCATCAGGCCCAGGTCGGTGCCGCAATGCGGCTCGGTCAGGCACATGGTGCCGGTCCATTCACCGCTGACCATCTTGCCCAGGTAGGTCTGCTTCTGTTCGTCGGTGCCGTGCGTGTGCAGCGAGGCATAGGCGCCGTGGGTGAGGCCGGGGTACATGGTCCAGGCCTGGTTGGCCGAGTTCATCATCTCGTAGAAACACTGGTTCACCACCAGCGGCAGGCCCTGGCCGCCGTATTCGGGGTCGCAGCTCAGCGCCGGCCAGCCACCCTGCACATACTGGGCGTAAGCTTCCTTGAAACCCTTGGGCGTGGTCACGTCATGGGTCTTCGGGTCCAGCGAGCAGCCCTCGGCATCACCGCTGATGTTGAGCGGCAACAGCACTTCCGACGCAAACTTGCCGGCCTCTTCCAGCACCGCATTGATGGTGTCGGCATCGATTTCGGCGTGCTGGGGGATCACCTTCAGTGACTCGGTGACGTTGAGCAACTCGTGCATCACGAACTGCATGTCGCGCAGCGGGGGGGTGTATGTGGGCATGTGAAACCTCCTTGAAACAATCAGTCAAACAGTGGAAAGGGCCCCGGCACTCAGGCGCTGCGAAAGGCATCCGCAGCGCCGTAACGCGCCAGAATGTTGTCAAAACCGGTGTTGGCCCGCCTGAGCGAGCCGGGTGCGCGCAGGAAACGCGCTTCGTAATGCAGGGCCAGGATCAGCCCGTGGATTTCGAAAGCCACCTGGGCGGCATCGGCATCGGCGCGCAGATGGCCTTCGTCGCGCGCCTGCAGCACGGCACGGTGCATGGCGGCCAGCCAGATGTTCACCGACTCGGCCAGCGCATCGCGCACCGGGCCCGGCCGGTCGTCAAACTCGACGGCGCCACTGATGTAGATGCAGCCCGAATCGATCTCGGCCGAGGTCCGCTTCATCCAGTTGGCAAACAGCGCCCGCAACCGGGGCAGACCGCGCGCCACCCGCAGCGCCGGGTAGAACACTTCTTCTTCGAATCGGGTGTGGTACTCGCGCACCACCGAGATCTGCAGATCTTCGCGGGAACCGAAGTGCGCAAACACGCCGGACTTGCTCATGCCGGTCACCTCGGCCAGCGCGCCGATGCTCAGGCCCTCCAGCCCGACCTGCGCAGCGAGCGCCAGCGCTGCATCGATGATGGCCGCCTTGGTCTGCTGGCCCTTGAGCAGGGCGCGCCCACCGCGCGCGGGTCGCTCGGCGGGGGTGCGGGGGCTGCCGGCGGAGAGCTGTGACATGCGGGCGGTGTGTGTGAGTTGCAAATAAAACGAACGATCGTTCTATTTTGCAGCAATTCCACTTGCCGTCACCCCCGCAAGGGTCTTCTAGAGACGCAAACCTACTGGAACTCAGGGTAAATACGGGGGAAAGCTGGCCCGCTCCGGCGTCCGGGGCACCTTCGCCCGTGCAGAAAGTGCCCACCTAAAATGCAGCATGTCCGCCGCTCTGTTTTTTTTCCCGGAGGCTTACTCCATTGACGGCCCCAAACTGATGGGTCGCAATTCCGCCGGTGAGTCGTTCTTGCGCGGTTATCTCGCGCACAGCCGCGCGCAGGTCTTCCGGGCCATGGTCGACCAACCCGAACATGGTCGCGTCTTTGCCCGCAAGGTGAAAGAGGCCGGCCGACAGGAACCGGTGGAAATCCTGAATCGCCGTCAACCGGCGGGTCTGGCCAAGGCCGGGACGCTGTACTACCCCGCCCCCAACTTCAACGATGAATGCCGGCGCCGCGCGTTGTTCGCCGACACCGGCTGGAGCGTGTGCGGACTGACCCACACGCTGTCGTCCACCGCGCCGATGGACGCGCTGACCGACTACCTCGTCGCGCCGGTCCAGCCCTGGGACGCACTGATCTGCACCTCCACGGTGGCCCGCGACACGGTGCGCGTGCTCTGGCAGGCGCAAGCGGACTATCTGCGCCAGCGGCTGGGTATCCAGCGCCTGGTGCTGCCGCAACTGCCGGTGATACCACTGGGCCTGAACACCGCGGATTTCGCCGCCAGCCCGGACGACCGCATCCGGGCGCGCCAGCAGCTGGGCGCCGATGACAACACCCGGGTGGTGCTCTTTTCGGGCCGGCTGTCCTTTCACGCCAAGGCCCATCCGCTGGCCATGTATCAGGCGCTGGAGCGCGCCGCCGCGCAACTGCCCGCCGGCACGCACGTGCTGCTGGTGGAGTGCGGCCAGCACAGTTCGCCGGCGGCGGCGCAAGCCTTTCAGACAGCCGCGCGCCTGGCCTGCCCCAGCGTGCGGGTGCTCACCGTTGACGGGCGCGAGCGCGACCAGTACCGGCTGGCATGGGCCGGCGCCGACATGTTCTGCTCGCTGTCGGACAACCTGCAGGAAACCTTTGGCCTGACGCCGATCGAGGCAATGGCGGCGGGGTTGCCGGTGGTCGTGTCCGACTGGAACGGCTACAAGGACACCGTTCGAGATGGTATCGACGGCTTTCGCATTCCCACGCTGATGCCCGGCGCCGGTGCGGGGGTCGAACTGGCGATGCGCCACGCGCTCGAAATCGACAACTACGACATGTACTGCGGCCACACCAGCACATTGGTGGCGGTGGACATCGAAGCGGCCACCGCCGCTTTCGTCAGGCTGCTCTCCAGCCCCGAACTGTGCAGGTCCATGGGCGAGGCGGGGCGCCAGCGGGCGCGGCAGACCTATGACTGGTCGGTCGTCATTGCGCAGTACGAGGCGCTGTGGGACGAACTGGCCGGCATCCGCCAGGCGAGCCAGACGGAAAATGCGGCGCGGCGCAGCCCCTGGCCAGCCCGGATGGACCCGTTTGCCGCATTCGCCAGCTATCCGACGCACAGGCTGACGCCCGAGACCCTTTGCGAGCTGGCGCTGCCGGATCTGGAAGCAGCCGTCGCCAGGCTTGAATCGCTGCGCCATCTCGACATGGTCGCGTATGCCCGCCACGTGCTGCCGACCACCGACGAGGCCCGCTCGGTACTGACAGCGGCGGCGGACGGACCGCGTCCGGCAGGCACGCTGGTGAGCCAGATTCCCGCCGCGCGACGCGGTGCGGTCCTGCGGTCGCTGACCTGGCTGGTCAAGATGGGTGTGCTGCGGGTGCTGGCGGGCTGATACGGCGCACCAGCGCGCCGCAACCGGCGTCAATCACGCCATTTCTCCAGGTACTGCCGGTACCGCAGGGTCCAGCGCTCCGTGCCGAATGCGCCGCCGCTCTGATGCGTCAGCGCAATTGGCCAGGTGCCCAGACGCATGCCGCTTGCTCTCGCGGTGCGGCAGAAATCCTGGTCGTAAAGGTCGAAGTCAAAGGCTGGATCAAAGCGGACCGAGCGCTCCCGCAAGGTCGCGCGGCGGGCTGCGAGAAACACCCCGTCCAGCAGTTCACACGCCTGCGGCGCAGGGCCGAAGTGTGAAATGCGGCCAAAAGGGGTCTTGCCGTTGGCGATGGCGCCACTGAGGTTGGTTTTTTCATCCCATTGGAACCGGCCATCCGGGCCCCGGCTTGCAAAAGCCCAGGCCGGCTGGCCGGCAAGCCGGCGCCGGTTGCCGGCGACGCCAATCAGATCGTAGGCACCGAGGCCTTCGATCACGCGGTCGGCCAGAAAGAAGTCATCGATCCAGACGTCGTCATGGATGAAAACCAGGAGGTCCGGGCCGCCGGTGGCTGCAATCCGCTCGTTGAAGACCTCGGGCAGACCACGCCGGTTTTCAAAGGCGATGCGCGGCACCAGCCGTTGGTCCGACGCCAGCCGACGCAGCGACAAACCCAGCGCCGAGCGCTGCCAGAACACCTCTCGTGTCAGCCGCGTGGCGCTGATCACTTCAATCATGTCTTCGCCCAACGGCCACCCCCTGCCGGCTCCACCGCCCATTTTTCAATAGAAAATGCATGCAACCCAGCGTCGAATGGCTTTATATTGCTACTCTTATGATAGTAAAAAGGTCAGACTGCCATCGAGGTTCTCGGTCGGCAAGCGCCGGAAACCCGAGCGCGCGAAGCGCTGCAGGCGACCCATCGCAAACGCGATGAGCACCGACGCCCGCACCTGTGCATCGACCGACGGCGTCTGCGAATGGCCAGCCTGCGCAGCTTCCCGCAACAGTTGCTTCAACGTGGCTTCGATCTTGTCGAAGAGCTGGTTCATGCGCTGCTGCAGGCGATCGTTTTCAAGAACCAGCGCATCGCCGGCGATCACGCGCGCCATGCCCGGATTGCGCTCGCCGAACTGCAGCAGCACCGTCACCACACGGGCGGCGCGCAACGCGCCATCGTCTTCGCGGGCGACGATCTGGTTGACCAGCGAAAACACCGTCTGCTCGATGAAGTCGATCAGCCCCTCGAACATCTGCGCCTTGCTGGCAAAGTGGCGGTAGAGCGCGGCTTCGCTGACCTGCAATCGCGCCGCCAGTGCGGCGGTGGTCACCCGCTCGGCGCCCGGCTGCTCCAGCATCGCTGCCAGCGCCTGCAGGATCTGCAGCCGGCGCTCGCCCGGCTTGGGGCGCTTGCGCACGCCTTCGGCCGCTTCCGAAGCGGGGGGTTGGGGTGCGGGCGTGGAGTCGAATTCGGTCATGGCGCTGACGCTCATCGTGGGTGCGAAACATTCTCGCACAGGGCCTGATCCCGCCCACGCCCGCCCGTTGGCGGCGGGCACCGCAGCACCCGCGCTCAGTGCGAGCGGATCATCGTGCCGTAGGCCTGATCGGTCAGGATTTCGAGCAGCATCGCATGGGGCACGCGGCCGTCGATGATGTGCACCGCGTTCACGCCACTGCGTGCCGCATCGAGCGCGCCGGCGATCTTGGGCAGCATGCCGCCGGAGATGGTGCCGTCGGCAAAGAGTTCGTCGATGTGGCGCGCGCTCAGCTCGGTCAGCAGGTTGCCCGCCTTGTCGAGCACGCCGGGCGTGTTGGTCAGCAGCATCAGCTTTTCGGCGCGCAGCACCGTGGCCAGCTTGCCGGCCACCACGTCGGCATTGATGTTGTAGCTCTCGTTGTGCTCGCCGAAACCGATCGGGCTGATGACCGGAATGAAGGCGTCGTCCTGCAGCGCCTTGACCACGCTGGGGTCGATCGATTCGATGTCGCCCACCTGCCCCACATCGTGCTCCTTGCTCGGGTCCTGGTTGTCGACCATCTTGAGCTTGCGGGCGCGGATCAGTCCACCGTCGCGCCCGGTCAGGCCCACCGCCTTGCCGCCGGCCTGGTTGATCAGGCCGACGATGTCCTGCTGCACCTCGCCGGCCAGCACCCACTCGACCACCTCCATGGTTTCGGCGTCGGTCACGCGCATGCCCTGGATGAACTCGCCCTTCTTGCCCAGGCGGTTCAGCGCCGTCTCGATCTGCGGACCGCCGCCGTGCACCACCACCGGGTTCATGCCCACCAGCTTGAGCAGCACCACGTCTTCGGCAAACGCGGCCTGCAGCGCCGGGTCGGTCATGGCGTTGCCGCCGTACTTGATGACCAGCGTCTTGCCGTGGAACTTGCGGATGTAGGGCAGCGCCTGGGCCAGGATGTCGGCCTTGTCGCGCGGCGAGAGCTGTGGCGGGGTGGAGTTCGGAGAGTCGGTCATGGTGGCTGGCCTGTCAGGGAGCGCCGAAAACCGACGCCTTGGATTTCTGGCGGAATTGTAGGGCTCGCGGCGCCCGGACCGCGGTCAATGGCCTGCGCCAAGGTCCGGTCGCGGGCAGCGCGTGCCCCGCATCATTCGCCCAGCCAGGCATTGGTCTGCTCGATACCGGTGCGCGGATCTTCTCCGGCCAGCGCAAACAGCCGGATGCGGGCGCTCATGTACAGATAGCGGGCCTGCGCAAGGTCACGCAAGGTCAGCTGTTTTTGCTGCTCGGTGTTCAGCACATCCGACAGCGTGCGGCTGCCTGCCTCGAAGGACTTGCGGGTGGACCTGGCCAGCAGCTCGGCCGACGCCACCGCCTGCTCCAGCGCACGGACTTTGGCAATTCCCTCGGTCACATTGCGAAACTCCTTGTGAACCCTGACGCCCAGATCAAGCCGGGCCGCTTCGAGGGTCTCGTCGGCCCTTTGCTGCTCGGCCACCGCCTGGCGCACGGTGGAGCTGACGTAGCCGCCCGAGAACAAGGGTACCGAGACCTGGATGCCCAGCGTCTTGTTCGTGTAGCTGGAATTGGGCGTGTTGACGTTTTCGCTGGAACTGTTGACCCACTGGGCGACGGCGTCGACCGTCGGGAAATGGCCCCCCTGCGCCTTGTTGACCTCCAGCCGGGCCGCTTGCGCCCGCGCGCGCAGCGAGACAATGTCCGGATTGGCCTGTTCGGCCCGGTCGATCCAGTCCGACAGCAACGCGGGCTGTGGGTCCAGCAGGGGCATGCGCTTCACGTTCAACGGCTCGATCTGGTCAACCGGTCTGGAAATCAGCACTTCCAGCTGGCGACGGGTGAATTCCAGGTTCTGCCGCGCTTCGAGTTCCTGGGCCAGGTTCATGTCGAGCCGGGCTCGCGCCTCGTCAATGTCGGTGCGCGTGCCCGAACCGGCCGCGAAGGTCTTTTTCGCCACATCGAGCTGGGTCGTCACAAAGACCTTCTGCGCCAGCACCAGGTCCAGCTGGTCCTTGGCCAGCAGAGCCTCCATGTAGGCGGTCGCCACCCGGACCGAGAGGTTCTTCAGCTCGCGCTCAAGCACGGCGTTGACGTCGTCCACCACGTACTGCGCCTGCTGGTAGTTGGCCCAGAGCGACAGGCGAAACAGCGGCTGGCGCAGCGTGAGCGTCTGATTCAGGCTGTTGTACTGGTCCTTGAAAACCGTGGGAACCCCCAGGCTGTTGGGCTGATCGCGTGTCAGGTCGTTGACGTTGCGCTGGCCGCTGTAAGCCAGGTTGGGCAGAAGTTGCGCCCGCGCCTGGGGCAGGCGTTCGCGGCCAGCGTCGGCTGCTGCCCGGGCAGCGCGCACGGTCGCATCCTGCGCCAGCGCGGTTTCATAGGCCTGCAGCAGATCCAGCGACCAGGCCGGGGTGGCGGCGGCCAGTCCGGCGGCCAGCCACAGCATGCGCTTGTGCTTTTGCAGCATGGCTCACTCCTCTTTCAGTGAAGCCGCCATCCGCTTGGTCAGCGGATGCAGCAGGTAGGTCAGCAGCGTTCTCTCGCCCGTCTTGATCACCACCTCCGCCGGCATGCCCGGCTGCATCTGGTGGCGGCCGAGCTTCTTCAGGCCCTCGGGCGTCACCGCCACCCGAGCCAGGAAGTAGGTGGCGCCGGTCTGCGGTTCGGTCAGCAGATCGCCCGAAACGGACGCCACCTTGCCTTCCACCACCAGCTGGGGCGAGTGCGAGAACGCGGTGAACCGGATGTCCGCCTCCAGGCCCGCATGCACCTTGTCGATCAGGTGCGGGGGTATGCGGGTCTCCAGCAGCAGCGGCTCATCCACGGGCACGATATCCATGATCTTCTGGCCCGGGCCGATGACGCCACCCACCGTCTGCACCATCAGGCCCACGACCTGCCCGCCGACGGGCGCCTTGATGTCCACCCGCTCCAGTTCTTCGCGCAGGGCGGTGACTTTTTCTTCGTCGGACTGCGCTTCCCGCGTGACATCGGCCAGCTGGCTTTCGATTTCCTTGCGGTACTCCTGCTGGCGCAGGTTGGTACGTTGTTTCAGTTCCAGAATCGCGCGCTGCGCCCGGATGATGTTGCCCCTGAGTTCGGCGATTGCCGCCGACGACTCGGCCACCATGCGCTCGAGCTCCAGCTGCCGGTTGCGCGGTGCGTAACCTTCCTTGACCAGTTCCCGGGTGTTCGTCAGTTCCTCGCTCAGCAGCGCCAGCTGGCTCTGGCGAAACTTGATCACGCTCTCGTAGGATTGCAGCATGCCCTGCTGGCCCTGAATGGATTCCTCGAGCACCTGCAAGTCGGCCCGCAGGGACGCGCGGCGAGAAGCCAGCAACTGTTCCTGCGTGTCCATCTGCCTGCGGATCAGCGGGTCGGACGCGGCCGCCTGCAGGTCCGGATGGAAAACGATGGCCTTGGTCGGGCCGGCCAGCTCGGCCAGCAGCCGGTCCTGCATCGCCCGCATGCTCAGGTAACGCTGGCGCACCGCCTGGTAGCTGGCGCTGGCGGTGGCGTCATCCAGGCGAATCAGCACCTGGCCGGCCTTGACCTGGTCGCCCTCCCCGACGCGCACCTCCTTCACGATGCCGCCCACCTGGTGCTGCACCGTCTTGCGCTTGGTATCGATGGTCACCATGCCCTGGGTGGGCACGCCTTCGTCCAGCGGTGCCAGCGCGGCCCACAGCAGGAAGCCGCCAAAACCCAACCCCAGCACCCACAGGCCGATGCGCGCGGCACTCGCGCTGTCGCCGACGACCTTGAGGGGTGCTTTGCCGGCGTCGGGTGACGAGGCTTTGACAATCTGGTTTTCTTCAGTACTCATGACAGACTCGAAATAGTTTTCAACGTTCGTTCGGAGGGTGGGGTGCTGTTGCCGTCAGGCGGGCAGCGCATTCGCCGGTGGTGGGGTATCCGGGTGACCGGCCGCCTCGGCTTTCAGTGCCGCCATCACCGCCGGGGGCGTGCCAAACGCGACCTGGTAGCCGTCGCGCAGAAAGAGCACCCGGTCAGCCGCAGCCAGCACGCCCGGGCGGTGGGTGATCAGGAAAACGGTCTTGCCCGCTGCCTTCAGGCTGACGACGGCCTTCATCAGTGCGGCGTCGCCGGCGTCGTCGAGGTTCGCGTTCGGCTCGTCCAGCACCACCAGCGCCGGATCGCCATACAGCGCGCGCGCCAGTCCCAGGCGCTGGCGCTGGCCGCCTGACAGCAGGTTGCCGGCCTCGCCGATCGGCATGTCGTAGCCTTTCGGGAAGCGCAGGATCATCTCGTGCAGGCCGGCGGCCTTGGCGGCGGCAATCACCTTGCCGGAATCGACTTCGGCGAAGCGCGAGATGTTTTCGGCAATCGAGCCTTCAAACAGTTCAATGTCCTGCGGCAGGTAGCCCAGATACGGGCCCAGTTCGTTGCGATCCCAGCCACCGATCGGCCGCTCGTCAAGCAGTACCTCGCCCGAAACCCCGGGCCAGATGCCCAGAATCGTACGCGCCAGCGTCGACTTGCCCGATCCGGACGGGCCGAGCACCACCGTCAGCGTGCCGGGGGCAACCTCAAAATTGATGCCCTTGAGAATCGGCGCATCGCGCCCCGGCACCGTGGCCATCACATTGCGCAGCGTCAGTGCACCGGTGGGCGGAACCCGCATCAGCGCCGCATCGCGCTCCGGATACAACCCCAGCAGCTCCTCCAGCCGGCCGTAGGCCGCGCGTGCGCTCACCCATCCGCGCAGCGAGCCGACCAGCTGGTCGATCGGCGCCAGTGCACGCGTCATCAGCACGTTGGAGGCAATCATCGCGCCCGGTGTCAGCTGGCCGTCCACCACCAGCAAGGCGCCGGCTCCCAGTACCAGCGACTGCTGGGTATAGCGCACGAATTTGCTCCAGGCTGTGAGCTTCTGGGTCAGGCGCTGCGCTTTTGCATGATCGTCCTGATAAGTCTGGTGGCGCGCGTGCCAATGGGGACGCAGATTGCTGACCATGCCCATCGACTCCAGCACCTCGGAGTTGCGCAGCTTGCCATGCAGGTAGGTCTGCGTTTCCATGCCCGACTGCATGGCCTTCACCGCCGGCTCCACGGTCTTGCGGTGACCGAACCAGGCCAGCGCGCCCTGAACCAGCGCGAAGAAGATTGACAGAAAGCCCAGCGCCGGGTGCATCAGGAACAGCACGCCGATATAGATCGGTGTCCAGGGCGTGTCGAAAAAGGCAAAAATGCCCTGTCCGGTCAGAAACTGGCGAACTTCGTTCAGGTCGGCAAAGGCGCGCGACGGGCTGGCACCGGTCTGCGCCAGATGCGACTCGAAGGCCGCGTTGAACACCCGCGTGCTGAGCATTGCATCGAGCCGCACGCTGGCGCGAACCAGCACCCGGGTGCGCGACCACTCGGCAAACGACATCACCGCCAGCAGGAACAGCATCACCAGCGTGACCACCAGCAGTGTCATTTCACTCTGGCTGATCATCACGCGGTCGAACACCTGCAGCATGTAGAGCGTGGGGGTGAGCATCAGCACGTTGGCAACCATGCTGAAGATGCCGACGACGAGAAACTCGCGCCGGAAGGCCCACAGAACCTGTCCCAGTTCACTGCGGGCAAAAATGGCCGGTTTTTTCATGATTTCAGTTTCTGGAACAGGGGGTCAGACGGCAACGGGGACGCGGCTTGCGGGCGCGGGACCATCGCGGCGCGGCGCGGGTTGCTGGGCCTGCTGGGCCATCTTGGCCAGGGCTGCCAGCACTTCGTCGCGCGGGCCGAACGCCTGTTGCACGCCGTCGCGCAGCACCAGCATCTTGTCGGCAACGGCCAGCACGCTGGTGCGGTGCGTCATCACCACAAAGGAGGTGCCCCGGCTCTTCATCAGGGTGATGGCCTGCGCGAGCGCAGCGTCGCCGGATTCGTCGAGGCTGGAATTGGGTTCGTCGAGCACCACGAACACCGGGTCACCGTAGATGGCCCGGGCCAGCGCCACGCGCTGACGCTGGCCACCCGACAGGCTGGAGCCGTCGCGACCGACCGGGCTCTGATAACCCTGTGGCAGCGACTCGATCAGTTCGTGCAGACCCACGGCGGCGGCAGCGGCCTGCACCTTCTTCATGTCGACGTCGCCGAAGCGCGCGATGTTCTCGGCCAGCGTGCCTTCGAACAGTTCGACGCCTTGCGGCAGGTAGCCGATGTACGGCCCGAGCGCAGTCTTGTCCCAGGTAAAGACATCGGCACCGTCAAGGCGGACCTTGCCCGAAGCGGCCGGCCAAAGCCCCACCAGCAGGCGGGCCAGCGTGGTCTTGCCCGACGCCGACGGCCCGACCACGGCCAGCACCTCGCCGGGTGGCAGGGCGAACGCCACGTTCCTGATGATGGCTGCGTTGTTGCCCGGCGCACCGGCCACCAGGCTTTCGACCAGCAGCGCACCGCGGGGCGGCGGCAGCAGCATGGCATCCGGCTTTGGCGGATGCGCGGCGAGGAACCCGTCCATGCGGGTCCAGGCATCCCGCGCGGTAACCACCGTGCGCCACTGCGAGACGATCTGCACGATGGGCGCCAGGATGCGGCCGCCCAGTGTGGCGGCGACGATCATCATGCCGCCCGAGCCCGTGAAATGCCCTTTGAGCTGCAACCACACACCCATGCCCAGCATGGCCGAGTTCAGCGTCAGCTGGACGTATTTGGAGATCGACTGGTAGCTGGCGCCGCGGTCGGACGCGACGGCCTGCAGTCCCAGAAACTCGCGCTGGCGCGCCACCCAGCGGCGGTGGATGTTGCGCAGCATGCCCATGGACTCGATCACTTCGGCATTTCGAAGCGTGCCATCCACATACAACTGAGCCGCCGCATTGGTCTTGTTGGCTTCCTGCAGGGGCTCCAGCGTGGCCTTTTCGTTCAGCCAGGCCAGCGCCGCCACCACGATGGCGCCCACGGTGGCCGCCCAGCCCAGCGCCGGGTTGATGGAAAACACGATGATCAGAAACACAAAGGCGGTTGGCGCCTCCATGGCCCCTGCCAGCACGGGGCTGGTGAGAAAGTCGCGCAGCACGCGCAAGTCGTTGAACGGCTGCACGCCACCACCGGGCTGGCGTTTGAGGTTGGCGTCGAACACCGCGTGGAATGTCCGTTGCGACAGCTTCTGGTCCAGCTTGCGGCCGGCCTCCGCCATCACCTCGCCGCGGGCCCAGTCAAGCACCTCCATCACCACGTAGGCACCCAGCACCAGCAGGGTCAGCATGGCCAGCGTCATGTGGCTGCGGCTGTTGACCACACGGTCGTAGACCTCCAGCATGTAGACAGTGGGCGCCAGCAGCAGCAGGCTGGCGACCAGACTGAAGATGATGGCTTTGCGGAAGTACGGGCGCAGCGGGGTGACCGCGTCACGCAATTCAGACGGTGGGGCTTGGGGCTTCATTCAACTTCCTCGACCAGGACATATTCAGGGATCTCGCTGCCGGATGGCGCAGCGGTTTTTTCGGCCAGCGCCGCTTCTTCGGGCTCGTCAGCATCGGGCGCTTGCGGGTCGCCCAACGTGAAGCGCAGCACAAAACGCCCACCCGCCTCGCGCGACAGCATGACCTCGCGCAATTTGCCTTCGCGAAACGCGGCTTCTTCAGCGGGTTTGAGCGTCAGGTCGAAGCGCATGCGGCCGTCGAGCGTGAACAGCGACAGCTTGCCGTCGCGAAAACTGAGCGTGTGCCGGTCGAAATAGACCGGCGAGGTGTCGACAAAACGCATGGTGGGCAAAGCGCCCGCCGGCAGGCGCGACAGGTTGAACGGGCTGGCCGGATGCTGGTAGACCGAACGGCTGACCCGGCTGACGGCGTAGATCGCGTTGCACACCAGTTGCGAGCCCAGCGCCGGGAATTGTTCGCGCAGCTGCTTGTACAACATGTGGTGCAGGGCCACCCGGTTCCACACCCGCGTTTGCGAGACAACCGGTGTGATGGCGTTGCAGACCTGCGCAAACGCCTGCTGCAACGCCAGCAGGCGGGCGTGCTGCTCGGCGTTGGTGTTCAGCGGCAGGCGAATCACAATATTCATATAGGAACCGAAGTGTAGCCGCTTCCTATATGAATTTTTGAAACGCGGCTGATATTTTGTCCGGCAGCAAGAATTGTTGCGCCGCAACAACTGTTGGCCCCGCGTTCGGTGGCCGTGCATGGGCCCCGCGCGCGACTTCAAAAGCGGGCATGGCCGACACCAATGGCCTTGTCCTCTGTGCGCCTGCCGGGCGGCTTGCGGGAGCGCCCTCCTACAATCGGGCTTTACCCGACCCGCTGGAGACACCCCATGCCCATTGCCGATTTCATCGCCCGCCAAGCCCTGCAAAACCCTGACGCGCCCGCCGTGATCGGGGGCGACGGGCCGATCAGCTACGAGCTGATGAGTCAGCGTGTCGATGCTGCTGCAGCCCTGCTGATGAAGAACGGCGTGCAGCCGGGCGACTGGCTGGGGCTGGGTCTGCCGCAGTCCACGCTGTGGCAGGCGGTGTTTCTGCTCGGTGCGTTGCGCATCGGCGCCCGCGCCGTGGTGCTGGGCGGCCAGCCGGTGGCCGATCTGCACGCGCTGCCTGGCGGGCGCGTGCACACCCTGGCCATCGAAGGCGCCGGTCTGACCCGGCTGGCTGGCGTACCGGCCATTTCCGTCAACGCCGACACCCTGAAGACCTTGCAGATCACGCGCAAGGTGGTCGGTCTGCCTGCGCCCGATGTGGCAGCGGCAACGGCGGCTGTGGCCATGCTGTCGGGCGCGCTGGTGGCCGGCAAGGTGCGCGCGGTGGTGCTGGACGACGCCGCGCTGGAGGCGCGCCTGGCGGCTGCCGCCCGGCAGTGCGGCCTGACGTCGACCACGCGGTTTCTGGGCCGCTTGTCCATGGCCGCGCCGCTGGCGCAGGAATGCATGCTGGCGACCTGGCACGTCGGCGGCGCCGTGCTGATCGGGCCCGATCAAGTGCCGTTGCCCGAGGTGCTGGAACGCCTGCAGCCCGACTGTGTGCTGCTGGCGCGCAACCAGCTGGAGCCGGCGTTGACGGCGGCAGCCGGCAGCCCCGAAGCAGGCCGCGCGCAACGGCGCCTGTTTGTCGCCGGCGGCCCGTTGCCGGTGGACCGTGCCCGGCAGGCCCAGGCACTGCTGGCCGAGTCGGTCACGTTGCTGCTGTCGACCGCCGAGGTTGGCGTGTTCTGCGCCGGCACGGTGGACGACCTGACCGCGCATCCGCAGGCGATGGGGCGCGTGGTGACCGGCGTGACGATTCGCGCCGTCGACCCCCAGGGCCGAGTCTGCCCCACGGGTCAGGCTGGCAGCCTGCAATTGCACACACCAGCGGCCACGGGTACGACCGCTGCGGCTGCCGGGGAGGCTGATCAGTGGAGCGCCACCGGCCTGCAGGGCACGGTCACGGAGGATGGCCTGCTGCACGTCACTGGCGTGGATGCCGCGCTGGCCCAGGCAGCCGCCAGGTCGCAAGCACCCACCAAGCCGGTCACCCGCGGCGAGATTGAAGAAGCCATTGCCCAACTGGAAGGGGTGGACGAAGTTTGCGTGCTGTCGCAGCCGCTGCCCGGGGCGCGCAGCATGCCGGTGGTTGTTTTTGCCGGGGGTGCCGGCGAGGACATGAAGGCACTGAAGCGCCGCATTGCCGAACTGCCGTTTGAACTGCTGCCGTTTCACCTGGTGCGGGTGGGCGCCCTGCCCCGCGGCAAGGACGGTGCGGTGCTGCGCGACAAACTGGCAGGCGCCACAGCCGAAGCCATGCGCCGGGCCCTGACGCCGGTCAACGCACCCGGCGCTGGCCCGGTGCCGACGGGCGCTGCCTGACCCTGTTCCCCCGAACCTGCCGCAGCCGCCCTGCGGCAGATTGGCCGGTTGCCGGGTGCGTCAGCCCTGTGCCAGTTCGTTGACAAGCGCAATCTGCGCCGGCAGACAGATGCTGTTCAGGTCATAACGTTCAACCACCCGCTGGCGGGCCTGCCGGCCCAGACGCGCGCGCTGGGCAGGGTCGTCGAGCAATTCGCAGATGCGGTCGGTCAGTTCGCCAGGAGAGAAAAAGTCGACCAGCCGGCCGGTCTCGCCTTCGGTGATGACTTCGCGCACCGGTGCCGTATCGCTGGCAACAATCGCGCCCTCGCAGGCCATGGTCTCGAGCAGGCTCCAGCTCAGCACAAACGGATAGGTCAGGTAAGTGTGGACTGTGCTCAACTGCAGCAGGCCAATGAAACTGCTGTAAGGCAGGTTGCCCACGAAGTGCACGCGCGACAGGTCAAGCCCCCCGCGCACCTCGTCCAGAAAGATCTGTTTCCAGGTGCCGCGAGACGGCCATGCGCCGTAACTGGTGCCGTGGCCGCCCACGATCACCACTCGAGCCTTGGGGCGCCTGCGCAGCAGCTCGGGCAACGCACGCATGAAGATGTGGTAGCCACGGTACGGTTCGAGATTGCGGTTGACGAAGGTGATGATCTCGTCGCCCCGGTTCAGCACCACTTCACCGCCAGCGATCTGGCAGGCATCATCGGCCGGTATGGTCAGCTTGAGATTTTGCAACTGCGGATTGGGCGCAATGCGGCGGGTGTCGACCCCGTCATGAATCACCCGGATGCGGGGACGAAACCAGGCGGGGTGCGTGCTGGCCTGCCATTCGGTGGGTGAAATGCCGGCGTCGGCTTCTTCCATGCACAGCAGGTTGTGCGTGTTTTTCATGCGCAGCCTGCACAAGGACTCGGCATCGTTCTTCAGGAACTCCGGATCAAAGCCGACATCGGCGCCGTGCAGCGGGTAGTACCACTCGCAGTAGATCAGCACCCTGGCCTTAGGCCAGACCTCTTTCAGGAACAGGGACTCCCCCCAGCCGTGGTGGGCAAAAATCACGTCCGGCTGAAAACCGTGCTCGTCACGCATCTTGCAGCCGGCCTTGAAAGCCACATGACCCCGGATGACCTTGCTTTCGATGTCGGACACCCAGGGGTGCACACCGGGCGTGTTGCCCCGGCCCGGCTTGTACCGAACCATCTGAATGCCCGGCGGCGAACTGGCCGCACTCATGGTGAAACCCACGACGCGGTGGCGCGGGTCGGCGACCAGCGCGGGCGCGAGGTGCCTGAACTGGCCGGGGAAGTTCTGATGGACGAGCAGGATGTTCATGCGGGTGTCAGGATGGAAGCACTCTCGGACGCAGCCGCTGCGCGCGCAGAGCGCAACGGGTCAATGTCAATGATCAAGGATACGCCGGCAGCCAACCCGCCGACAGACGCCGTCAACCGGGCGTGTTGAACCGGATCGTGTCGCCGGGCGGCAAGCCTGCAGGTGCTGCAGCGGCTGGCGCCGGCATCACCTCCTTCAAGGATCCCGCATAGGCATTGCGCGCCGTCTGCATGGCCATCATTTCACGCTGGAGTTCCTGGATTCGTCGGTCGACAAACGCGAGCATTTCCAGGCGCTTGCGAGCCTCTTCGGGCAGCTTGTCGACGTCGTAGTCTTGTCCGTCAATCTTGATGTTGGGCATGGTTTTCACTTTCAAAAAAAATCAGCCCCCACCTCTTTGTGAGAGGTGGGGGCCGAGGGTCCGTCTTGCTTGAACGTTGAGCCGGTATCAGGTCATTGAGGTCGAACTGATACCGAATTCAGTCAATCAGACGAAGTTGGCTGAACCCAGGTCACCGAAGTTTCCACCGGTGAGGCTGACGGTACCGATCAACACCAGGGAAGCCGTAACACCACCCGACGGGTCGCTGTCGAACATGTGGTAGACGTTGGCCGTGGTGCTGCCATTGCTGGAAGCCGCCAACAGGATCGCGTCGTCACCGTTCGAAATCACGAACTTGTCACCACCGGCGCCTGACGTCGACACATCACCAACAGGGTTTGCATCGTTGTTGATCAGGTAAACCGTGTTGGAGTTCACGTTCACGTCAAAGAACAGGGTGCCCGCATCGAAGAAGTTGTTGCTTCCAGCGAAGAAGTCGAACATGTCTTCGTGGTTGGGGGCGCCCGAGATCTGCGGATCGAAGTTGATCACCGATACGCCCGTCGTCACGTGGTCCGTCCAGACGACCGTCAGGTCGTTCAGGTCGTTACCGGCGTTGATGGTCGTGTTGGTCGGCGTGACCACCATTGCGTCGGCCAGGCCGGCGGTCAGGTTGTCGAGCACTTCGCTGATGCCGACGCGCGTGGCGCCCTGCACATCTGCAACCTTGGTCACGGCCCAGGTCTGGCCAGCGCCGGAATCGATGTCCTGGACGTAGTACACGTCAAAGTCAGAGATGCCCGAACCGCTGCCGGTCTGGTCCTGACCCACCACCACGACTGCACGACTGTTATCGTTCAGCTGAATGGTGTTGGGCAGGTTGACGCTGAAGTCATTGGCATCCAGCACGTAGTTGCTGCCAGCAGGTGCCGACAGAACCACGATGGAGTTGCCGGCTGCCGTGTTGGCCACTTCGGTCGTGCCACGGGTCCAGGTACCAGCGACCACGATTTCATTCGCGGTGTTGATGGTGTTGCCCAGGAACGCGCTGAAGTTCATGAAGTCTTGCGTCAGAGGCACCGGGTCACCACCGACGATCGAATTCTCGAACTGGAAGCCGGTGATGTGATCCAGACCCTGGTCATTGCTCGCCACCTGATAGGCAGAGTACGCAATGTTGCCGAACATCAGCGTGTCAACGCCGTTGCGGTTGCCGCCCAACTGGATCAGGTCATTGCCCTGGCCACCGGTGATGGTGAAAGGCGTGTCGGTGTCGTTGGGGCTGAAGACGCTGATGGTGTCATTGCCCGCTTCGCCGTAGACGTAGGAACCAGCAGAACCCGAACCGTTGGCGATGTCGTTGTCAGAGGTCACGGAGATGACGTCGTTACCGCTGCCACCCCAGACGGTTGCGTCGTCCTGCACCCTGACGGTGAGGTCATCGTTGCCACTGCCGCCGCCAACCGATGCGTCAGCGTCGACGCTGTTGCCCCAGATGGTGGTGCCGACGGTGACCGAGATCACGTCGTTGTCGCTGCCGCCGTCAACATCTGCGAACTGGCTGGCAAAGACGTTGATCACGTCATTGCCGTTGTCGCCGTCGACTTCAACATAGGCGGGCGAAGAGGAACCGACATTGATCACGTCGTTGCCGCTGCCACCGCTGACATAGACATAGTTCGAGAAACCATAGCCGCTGCCCGGGTTGGAGGTATCGACATTGATGGTGTCGTTGCCGTTCTCGCCCCAGACAGAGACAGACGTGCCGGAGGTGCCGAAGGCCGTAATGTGGTCATCGTCATTGGCGCCGTAGATTTCCATCGAAGCCGTACCCGAACCGTAGGTCGAGCTTGCATTGATATAGGCCACGATGGTGTCCATGCCGGCGCCGCCTTGGATGTCTTCAGCGTTCCAGACCGTCACGGTGCCGTTGGTACCGTTGTTGTCGAGTTGCAGGTAGTCTTCGCCCATGCCCATGTCGACGCTGACGTCGCCGTCGTTGCCGCCAATGCTGTTTTCCAGCATCGTGCCGCCGGTCGAGAAGTACACGGAGTCGTCGCCGGAACCGGCGTTGACCGCTTCCACCAGACCCAGCGTCAGGACGTCATTGCCCATCGAACCGACGACCGTGTCACGGCCTTCACCGCCGGAAACCGTGGCGTAGAACGAACCGCGCTGGAAGTCGCCGTAATCGCTCACCGACAGGTAGTCGTTGCCGGCGTTCAGCGTGAACACCAAGCCGCTGCGCTCCATGTTGAGCAGGCGATCGCTGGCGATGCCGGTGGTCAGGTATTCCAGGCCAATCGCGAAGTCTTCACCGCCCAGACCGTTCATCTGCACCTGGTTCTGGGTGTTGAAGCGGATTTGCTCAACGTCCCAGATCGACACGTCGTTCAGTTGCTCCCACAGGTTGTCGTTCTGGTTCGCGACTGCGAACTGCAGTTCAACCGTGTCGAAGTCGTCCGACGAGTCATCGCCCGGAACCACAGTGACGTTGTCCGGATCGATGACGTACACGTTGCCGTCGACGATGTCGGAGTTCTGCACCTGATTGATCGAGGTGGCGATGAAGGTGTTGCTGCCGTCATTGCCAAACAGGTTGTCGGAGCTCGTGGTGAAGAGCAGCTGGCTGTTCACGATGACGTGGAAGCCGGTGTTGGCGAACTCGAATGCATCGACTGTGCGGTTGTACTGGTCTTCGGTGACCAGGTGCACCACTTCGTTGCCGTTGGAGTCACGGATCACCACGTACACGTTGACGTTGGCGTTGCGCTCGACGATGACGTCGTTGGTGGCGAGGTTGACGTCGTCTTCAGAGAAGGTGACGTAAACGTTGCTGCCAGCGGGCACGGTCGGGTCAACACGAATGGTCAGCACGTTGGTGCCGGTGGGCTGGTTGATGACGTGGTTGTCGAGCTCGACGTTCCAGGTCTGGGAAGCGTTCAGCGTGGAGACCAGATCGATGATCTCCATGTCAAACACATTTTCCAGATCCTGCACGGTCATGTTGGCACCGTTCACCACTTGCAGGGTGTCGGTGAAAGCCCAGCCTTCGCGAGCGTCAGCGCCGCCAGCGCCAGCGCCGCCGTCAAAGTTGAGGTACAGGTCGGTGGACAGTGCGTCTTCGTCGACGATCACGATGTCACGCAGACCACCACCGGTCAGGACGAAGGTGTAGTCGACAGTGTTCAGCGCGGTCAGGTCCACGGTTTGCGCGGGGACGAAGACGTTGGGTGCGTAGACGAAGAACACCAGGTCGTTGCTGGAGTTGCCAGCCAGCAGCGGATCCGGGTTCGGCGTGCGCTCGGCCACCAGGTTGCTGGTGAGGTTGTTGGTCACATCCCACAGGCTGTAGGTGTTCCACAGCATGCCCTGGAACAGGGTATTGGGCAGCGCGATGGGCAGCGTGACATCGCCGTTGTACGACGAACCGGTGGTGTCGACCGTCAGCGTCTTGTTGTCGGCGGTGTCCACCAGGTTGTCGGTGACGGTCAGCACGATGCCGGCGTCGAGCAGGTTGAACTGCTCAACGTGCGAGACCTTGCGGGTCTCGGAAGCCAGCACCTGGCCGGTTTGCACGCCGTAGGTGGTGTTGCTCAGGATGATGGTGTCATAGCCTGCGCCACCGTCGATGGTGTCGTCGCTCTGCAGGTCTTCGGCACGCAGTTGCAGCGAGTCGTTGCCCGTGCCGAGGTCGGCGTTCAGCTCATGGTCCTGGTCGATGCGCACGACGTCGTTGCCGGAACCGCCGATGACGACGGTGGTCAGCAGCGTGTTGCTGCGGCCGGTGATCAACAGGTTGTCGTTGCCGTCGCCGAGGTCCACGTAGTGGTTGCCGTCGCGGGTGGTGCCATCAAAGTGGTCGCTGCTGTACTGGTTCTCGTCCTGGATGATGCGGACAACGTCGTTGCCTTCACCGGCCATCACGGTCTGGTCACCATCACGGAAGATGCTGATAGCGTCGTTGCCGGCACCGCCAGAAACGTAGTTGCTGCCGCGCGAGCCGGCCCAGAAGTCAATCTGGCCTTCACGATAGCTGTCACCGATGGTGATCTGGTCGTTGCCGTTGCCCAGGTCGTAGTTGCTGATGACGTTGGTGAACACCTGGTCGTTTGCAAAACCGTCGACAACGCTGCCCGCGACGCTGATGACGTCGTTGCCGTCACCGGCGGACACGGTGTTGTTGGAGTTGCCCAGAACCGTCAGGTTGTCGTTGCCAGCGCCGAGGTCGAACTGGTTGCCATTGGACGAGTACCAGGGGTTGTAGATGTTGCCGTGGTTGAACAGGTTGGAGGTGGAACCCTGGTCAACCAGCATGTCGTTGCCCGCACCTGCGATGACGACGTCGTTCAGCGCGCCGGTCAGCACGGTGTCGTTGCCGGCACCGGAATTGACGGAAGCTTCGCCGGAACCCGTGCGCAGCCAGTCGTTGCCGACGAACGCGGACGAGTCGATGTCTTGCACGCCCGCGCCACCGTTGAAGTCAACGATCTTGTTGTTGTGGGTGGTGCCTGCATCGTGGCCGTTGTTGCTGCCGAAGTCGATCTTGTTGTCGCCTTGCGAGCCGCGAACGGTCACTTCAGCAACGCCGTCGGCCGCGAAAGGCTGACCATCGTTGGAGTTGGACATGTCCAGCTCCAGCTCCCAATGGTTGCCGATGATGTTCTGCACTTCGCTGTTGACCCCTTGCGCACCGGTGTGGGCGTGGGCGTCGACCAGGGAGATGTTCTGGTCCAGAACGTTGGTGATCAGGAGGTCGGCGTCGCCAACGATGGTCAGCGTGTCGAGGTCGTCACCGGCGCGCAGGCCCATGTCGTTCTTGAACGTGTTGGACGGCTGCACGCCCGGATCGGCGCGAACGGCGGAGTCCAGAATGATCTGGTCGACGAACGACTGGCCCGGTGTGCCGTTGTTTTCAAGCGTGATGAAACTGCCGGCGCGCATTTCCTGCACGGCGATTTCAGCGACGTCGTTGTTCGAGGCCGAGTTGCCCACGTCGTACTGGAACGTATGCGATTCGTCGGTATCAACCACCACGATGTTGGTGGCGTTGA
Organism: Burkholderiaceae bacterium; assembly: GCA_014879655.1. Lineage (GTDB taxonomy): Bacteria > Pseudomonadota > Gammaproteobacteria > Burkholderiales > Burkholderiaceae_C > JACSRS01. The sequence goes on along the minus strand of JACSRS010000076.1, from coordinate 15,019 downwards.
TGCTCTGAACGTCATGGAAGGTCAGCGAGGCACCGTCGGTTTCGTTGGACATCAGGGTCACGGGGCCTTTGACGTCGGACACATCGAGTGTGCTGTCCGAGGTGGACAGGGACTTGACCTTGACGGTCTCGACGCTGTCGGTGGCAAAGCCGTTGACGTAGGAACCAGAGCCGCTGATGGACAGGTCGAGCGTGTCGTTGCCTTCGCCGCCGAACAGGCTGTCGCCGAGCTGCAGGGTGTTCTGCGTGCCAACGAACGTGTCGTTGCCAGCACCGGCGTGGATGACGTCAGCGTTGACGGTGAGCACGTAGGTCTGGTCCACAACCGGGGGCGGCGGCGGGGTGACCGAGGTGTCTTCGATCGTGACGCCAACAGACGTCGACGAGCCGATCACCATCGTCATGGTTTCGTTGCCTTCGGTCAGCAGGTCGCTGGTAACGCCCACGGTGACGTAGCCCTTGCCGGTGCTGTCGATGACGACGGTGCCGGACAGGTTGCCGCCGACGATGTCAGCTGCGCTGACGCCGTCGAGGTTGTAGACATAGGTGGTGCCGGCGGCGACGTTGGTCGTCACGACCGTGAAGACGACCGTGCCGCCTTCGTTGACCGTGGTCGAGCTGACAGCGATGTCCAGCGTGGGGACCGGCGTGACGGGCGGGTTGGGCGTGGTGGCGACCAGAACAGCGGCCTGCACTTCGGCATTGGTCGGGATGTTCTGGTAGTCAACCGTGGCCAGGAAGGCGCGGCCGTCATCGGCGGCTTCGGTGCCGGAGTAGGCAGCGATTTCGGCCGAGGTGTCGAGCGCATCGGTGAAAGCCACCTGGGCGTTGTACTTGGCGGTAACGGTCTGAGCATCGGTGCCTTGCGCGCCACGCAGGATGGCCATCGAGGCCTCGGCCAGCGTGATGTTGCCGAGCGTCAGCTGGGTCGTCCAGTACTCCAGACCGGCCGGCTCTGCATCACGGTTGAACAGGTTGTTGTAGATCGCGTTGATCTGCTGGGGGATCGGCAGGCTGCCGAAAAGGTTTTGCGACTCGGGCGAGGCGCTGAACGTTGCAATGACCTCAGCCTCGGTCTTGTTGCTGAAATAGCCCAGACCCGTGAGGTCGGGCGGACGGCCAAAGTAGGCCAAATAAGCCTTGTACAGATCCGGGGTGCTGATAGCAGCCATATGAAAGCTCCTTAGTGAAAAAAGTTGTCTACTACAAAGACTTTGGCAGTCTAGCCCAAGACACCCGTCCGGAGCCACCCGCCAACAGCCTCAGTCTTCTATATGTGGTTTTATCCACACACCGCCCCCAATGGGACTTGGTGCTCAATATAGAGCATTGAGCCGCAATCCATGTGATGAACATCACATTTTGAAGAATAGCCACCGCGGGCCGCCCGATTTGCATTTTTACAACAGCTGGGGCAACCGTTAACGGCACGGGAGTGGCCTGCGATTCAGTTGGCCAGCGGTGGATACCACCGTGCCAGCATCCGCAAACGCTTGCTGACGAGGCGGCCCACCGCGACTGGTGCGAGCTGGCGCCGGATGTCCAGCGCAGCCTGGCGGCCCAGTCGCTGAGCGAGGGCGGGGTCGGTTGCCAATTGCACCAGGCAAGCGGCGGCGTGATCAATGTCGGCCTCGGCCCATAAAGGGCCTGCCTTGTAGGCGCCGACGTCTTCGGCCAGCGGCTGGAGCCTGTAGCGGACCGGCATGGAGTTTTCAGGGTTCATGAAGTCCATGTTGGCCGACCAGCCCGTTGCCACGACCGGTTTGCCCAGCCGCATCATTTCGGCGGGCGCCAGCCCAAATCCCTCGGCGCGATGCAGTGACAGCAGGACATCGCAGCATGACTGGAGGTCCCAGGTCTGCTGGCGGGTCAGGAATTCATCGATGAAGTAAACGTGCGGCAGATCTGCCACGCTGGCGCGCAGTTCGGCGAGTGCCTGGGCATGGTGCTGACCGTTGATGGTCTTGATCACCAGGCCCATTTCGGGGTATTGCCGGGCCGCCTGCCGGAACGCAGCAATGGCCGCCTGCGGGTTCTTGCGGTACTGGTACGAGTGGAAGTCGTACATCACCAGTATCAGCATCCGGTTGTCCGGGAGCGCAAACGCGGCTCGGCTGGCTTGCGGACCGGGTTCGAATTCGACGGCATGCGGCAGCTGGTACACCGGCACCGGTGATACTGCAGCGACGGCATCACGCACAAAAGTGGATGGGACCCAGACTTCGTCGACGTGCGCAAAAGCGCCCAACAGTTGCTGCGGCAACTCGGGCTGCTCCCAGTGCCAGAAACCGATGGTGTATCGACCGGGCGACCTGCCACTCGCATGCAACTGGGCAACAGTTGCAGGGGTCTGGTCGGCGTTGACGTACAGCAGGTCGATGGCGAACCGCTCTGCGGTGGCCATATGCTCGATGCTGGTATCGCGTTGCAGGTTCTGGCTCTGATAGCCCACGTCGGTCAGCGAAAACGGAATGGTGTCTGCGTGACAGGCACGAGCGAGAGACCGGACGGCTTCACCCAGACCGAGTTCGGCCCGGACATAGCCCACGATATTGATGCCCGGCGCGAAGGCTGCATCGGGTGCAGGCATGCCCGCGAGGCGCTGAAGGCGCCCGCCCGGTGCGGCACCGGAAGAAGGCGGGCTTGCATCCGTCAGCGGTTCCGGCATTGACGGCTGGGGTAACCACCGGAGCAGAGGCGTCAGCACGTGCTCCTTCATCCAGCGGGGGGTCAGACCGACCTCGGCAGCAAGGCTGATCAACCGATGCAGCCAGCCAGGCCTGCTGCGCGCCTCGGTGGAAAGGCCGACCGACAGCAAGGTCTTCAGCGCGCCGGGCGACGATGCACAAGCGTTGAGTCGGGCTGCAATGGCCTGGTCATCAGGGGCACGGCCCAGCAATTCCCGGTAGATGCGCTGCAGGCGTCGACCGCCGAGGCTGAACGGCAGATCCGATGCGGCCTGCGAGGTGGTTGCCGCCTGGACGGCCGAATATTGCCCGCTCTTGAACAGTTCGGGCCTGGCGAACGGCTTGCCTGCGGATTGCCGGCGCAGCGATGCGCCGGTGCGAAACCGTGCGCGCTGGGCGTCCGTGATCGCCGAACCATCCTGAAAACACCCGAAGCCGTAGGGCAGTTTGCCGTAGGCATCGATACCGTTGCCGATCACTCGCTCGCAATAGTCTGCGACCAGCGACTGCACCTGCACCGGAGTGCTTTCAAGGGTGTACCGGCTCTGGTGCTTGGAAAGTTTGCCGGGTGACAGGGGGTTGAGGCCGCTGAAGTGAAAGAACACCAGAGGCTGCCCGTTGACTCTGTAGCCCGGGAAGTCGCCAGGTTGGCCCGAGAATTGGCGCTGGGCAAGGTTCCAATAGGCAACGTTGTAGCCTGGGTGCCGCAAGATCGCCACACGATCGAACAAGCCTGGCACCAGATCGACCCAGCTCTGATCGACAAAAACCCCGCGGTCGTGCGCAACCACACAATCGCGCCGGAGCTTGCCCTGCCACCAGACCAGAAACCGGTGCGTGTCGGGTGTGTTGCGGACCGCGCAGAAGCCCAGGTTGTAGGTGCCCGCTCGGCGGATATCGAGTTCGCCGGGGTGGGCGTCGTCTTCGATCGGCGCCAGCAGGTGAGGGGTGAGAACGATCTGGGCGCTCTCACTGGCCAGCAAGCCGGTGACCTCGTCCATGGGACGGTAGAGCTGGATATCCGGGTCGATGTAGATGACTCTGTCGTGCCCCGCCTTCAGCAGATGCTGCAATGCCCAGGGCTTGACCGCAGTGTTGAGCTCAAGAACGGTGTATTGAAAGAGAAAGTCGTCGCCATCGGGCAAGTCAAGCTCGCCGATGGACAGCAACTGGAACTCGTCATGCAATGCAGCGGCGGGCTCAAGGTCGACATCGACAATGACACAGTACCTTCGGGCCTGCGGATGGTGACGAGCCACGCTTTGCAACAGGGTCCGGGCGAAATGGAGGTAGTTGTTGCTGACGATGGTGAAGATTGCGGTATCGGTCATCTGGGCAGTCACTGGATCGGCTGAAACACCGCGTTCATGAATTCACCATCTCTCTCATAGCTGCACAAGGTCAGCCCGGCCCGCTCGGCCAGCAGTTGCCGCGATCGCCCCAGATAGAAGAAAAGGTGAAATCGCGTGTATTCGTAGAGGTATTCGTAGCAGGGCGTTGCGTGGCTCATCTTCCCATCTGGCAGCAGCAGCCCCGAAAGGAAGCGCAGTTCGTCAACGGGATGGCGGAAATGCTCCAACACGTTGTTTGAGTAAATGCCGTCAAAGCGCATCGATGCCAGTTGATCGCGCTGGGTGATCAGCGCTGGCGCATTCTGTGCAGATCCGGTTGGCTCATACGCCAGCACATTCCAGCCCTGTTCGCGCAAGATCTTCACCGATGCAGACCAGGCCCCGGCGCCATAGTTGAGGTAGACGCCCTCCCGCCGTGGTTCCAGGGAATGGAACGCCCGGAGTTCCTGCGCGGTCGAGTCGCCCTCGGCAAACAGGCGATAGTGCCAGTCATATTCCTGGCTCAGTTCGCTGGCATTGAGATCCAGCATCTTGGAGGGGCCGAAAATAACGTCGCAAGCCGGGCACTGGTGGCGCTGCAACCGCCCGCCGCCAAATCGGCACTGTGCGTGGAGCGCCGCAAACTCTGCGCCAGACGCGTTGTGCCCGCACAACGGGCAGCTGAGCTGCACGGGCGCAGCATTGCCAAGTGCATCATGGTCGATACGCCGCCAATAGGCGCTGATCTGATGCAGCAGCAGGTCACCGGCTGTGACTGAGCGGGCTGGCGAATCCGGCAATGGGTGCTGGGGCTCGGGCGCAGCGGGTTCTGGCTTCGGCGGCTGCGCAACCGGCTCAACGATCTCAATTTCAGCCACTGGCGGCAAATGGAAGCCCCCCTCTTCGACCGGCCTTGCGCGCAGTCGCTGCCGCAACTTGCGGACAGGTGCTGTCATGCGCCAGGATGTGCTGTTTTCGACGTCCCGCAGTTGCTGAATCCGGCCTGCCAGTTCGCTTTGGCAGGCGTCCCGCTCGGATTCAACTTGCGCTGTGCGCCGCTGCCACTGCTCGTTGACGCCGTTCAAGTGGCGGATCTGGTCCTGCAACTCCAGAACCTGTTTGTGTGCCTGCCACTGCGCGTGCCGGACGAAGTCGTCAAAGGTGTTGGGGGGCGTCGAGAGCCCCGCCGCCAGGTGCGAATGCTCCTTGGCCACGTACCAGCGGTTCAGCCCGTCAAAATAGGCAAACGCGTAGCCGCGGTCGGTCAGCAACGGCTCCCAGGTTTCATGGTTGGGAACCGGTCTGCGCGGTTCGGTGGCCTCCACGAGGATCACCCAGGGCCTGAACCGGTCGAGGCGCGTGCTCTGCAACACATCCCGCTCGGCACCTTCGACATCTATTTTCAGGAAATGAATGGTGGAGTCACCAAGATGTTCTGCCAGCAACGCATCCAGTTGCACCGACTGCACACGAATCTCGGAAACCGTCTCTCCGCCGCGCTGGTGGTCGGCGGCAAACTGTTGGTTCATCGTCGCCAGCCCGGTGCTGGGAACGTCGTACAGCGTGACGTACCCCGTTTCACAAGACACTGCCACCTGCAGGTTGATGTCGGCCGGTCTGGCCACCACCAGGCGCTGGTGCCACGAGGGAACCGGTTCGATATTGATGCCTCGCCATCCCTGCTGATAAAACCAGCAGGTCACAGAATCGACGACCGGGTCATTGGCGCCGACGTCAACATAAATACCCGCGCCGATGTCGTGAAACAGACGCCATAGCATGACGTCTTCAAAGTTCTGCGCGTAGGAAATCATGTGCATGATCGGCTGACCTCCAGTTCGGGCGGCAGCCAGCAGAGCCCCTCAAAGTGCGGCCTGGACATGTTCACAACGGAAAACATCAGTGCCAAGTCCCGCCATTCATAGTTGTTTGTCAGGTGGTCCGAGGTACTGACCGGGGCAGTTGAGACGGAGTAATGCCCGGGTCCCAGCGCCGCCTGAAAGGCAAATTCATATGTGACGACTTCACCTTCGGCAAGGCCTACGAGGGTGCGGTCCAGATAGTGGGTGTTGGTGCCAAATGCCGGCTGCCCCAGGCGGTCCTTGATGAGGTACCCCAGAACCAATTGATCGACGGGCTGATGAACATACAGGCTGATTCGAAGTTTGACGAATTGCCCCACGTCGATCGTGTCGACCGGCTCGTTGCTGTCATTGAGCAACCTGATATCGTGCAACGTCACCTCTCCGCTGCCCGATACGGTTTGAGTTCGCCCGTCTGGTGTTTTCAACAAGTCAATTCGTACGCCTTGCTTTTCAGAAAGCAAGGCGTTGTAATAATCCATCACCACCGAAGGTTGATCGTCAACGACGATTTTCCCCCGGTTCAACAACAGTGCGCGATCACATATCGACAGAATGGCGTTCTTGTCGTGCGAAACCAGCAAAATCGTAGTGCCCTGATTTTTGAAATTCCGAATACGCTCAAAACTCTTGTGCTGAAAATAGACATCGCCGACTGAGAGTGCCTCATCGACAATCAGAATATCAGGCCTGATGGCTGTTGCGATGCTGAACGCCAGTCGCACCTGCATGCCGCTCGAGTAAATTCGCAAGGGCTGATCGAAGTAGTTTCCAATTTCAGCGAATGCCTCGATTTCCGGCATTACTTGATTCAGCTCGCTTTCGGAATACCCCAGGAGCTGGCCCGTCAGATGCACATTCTGACGCCCGGTAAAGTCCGGATGGAATCCCAACCCCAGTTCCAGCAATGCAGCAACACGGCCCGAGAGCTCAATGCGCCCGGTGGAGGGCAATGAAGTGCCCGCCAACAACTTCAGCAAGGTACTTTTGCCAGCGCCATTGACGCCAACGATTCCGACCACTTCGCCAGGCTGAACCTGGAAATCGATGTCTTCAAGCACCCAGCGCAACGTATGCCTCTTCGGGCCGACGGGCGAAAGCCATTCGAGCAGCCGGTCCCTGCGACTGGCATACTGCCTGAAGGACTTACCCACGCCACTGATCGCGATCGCGCTCATTCAGAGCTCATCCATCAGTTCTGCAGCGTGACGCCGAAGCAGGCTCAACCCAAGCGCGCAAAGCAACAGGGACAATACTGCCGCAACTCCCAGACGCTCCCAGTTCGGCCACTGACCACTCGTCAGAATGCGCTGGCACGCCATCACGATGGTTGTCATGGGATTGATCATCAGCAGCGACTGATATCGTTCTGGCAGGGCGCCGAGGGGATAGACGATGGGTGTGAGCCAGAACCAGAACTGCAGGAGCACGCCGAATGCGTGCCCGACATCGCGGAAGAAAACGTTCAGCACACCCACGATCAGACCGAGCCCCGTGGCAAATGTGATCAGCAACAACAGGACCGGAAGCAGCGCCACAAAAGAAACCCCGGGAAAACTTCCGCTTACTACCAGAAATAAGGTGAAAAGCGAAAATATGATCAAAAAATTCAGACTCGCGGAGCCCACTATTATGATTGGCAGACATATTTTCGGAAATCGCAGCTTCTTCAACAAATGCGAATTGTCGAGAAACATGCTGGACGATTTTGTCAGAATTTCCTGAAACAACCCCCAGGTAAAAATGCCTGCACACAAATAGATGCTGTACCCGAAACCATTGTCCAAACCCGGGAGTCTGGTTTTCATTATCTGGGAAAATACGACCGTATACACCATTATCATTGCCAACGGGTTCAATATGGCCCACATCGCACCCAATATGGAATTCTGGTAACGTGACTGGAAATCCCGCCTGATGCTTCCAACAATGAAGCCTCTGTATTTGCGGAGTTCGATCATTCGGTCAAGAAAAATGCTGTTCTCCATTTGCGAGTTTGCGGTTTTTTCAAATTCCCCATGCAGCACAGCATCGGGCAGGCACGGGCAGTGCCGCAGTCAATCGCAAGAATCCAGGCTTTTGATAAGGAGCATGATGGTACGCACTCGCGCCGTACAATCCGTCGGACAAACCAATCATTTTAGGCTACCGATTGGCCCCGTCTTGGTCTTCGAACCTGTTCGCACACATGGACCTGCGCAAGTTTTCGATTTTTGCCCAGTTGCCCGACGACCAACTGCGCGAGGTGGCTGCTGTCGTGCGGTTGAAGCAGTACGAGCGTCGCGAGGTTGTGTGCCGGAAGAACGATCCTGCTGAAGGTCTGTACCTGCTATTTTCAGGGCGACTGCAAGTGATGGATGTTGCAGAGGACGGGCAGGAGGTCGGGCTGAACCTCTTCAATCCCGGGTCTTTTTTCGGTGAACTGAGTGTGATCGATGATCGCCCCCGGTCTGCCCACATCGTGGCCATTGAGCCGTCCTTGATCGGAATCGTCCCTCAGTCAGCCGCGCGAGATCTCTTCTATCGTCTGCCAGGAACTGCAGAAGCCATGATGCGACATATCGCCGGGCTGGTGCGCACGCTGACCGATTTCAGGGTCTTGCTGGCGTTGCCCAGCGCCTTCCAGAGGGTCTACGCCCTGTTGCGGCAACTGAGCAAGCCCATGCCCGGGGGAATCATCGTCATTCAAAACGTCCCCAAACAACACGAGTTGGCAATCATGGTCAACACCAGCAGGGAAACGGTTTCACGCGCGATTGCCCAGTTGATTCATGAAGGGATTGTGGAAAAAGACAATGGGCGGCTGATCGTACGACGGCCCGAACGTCTTGGCCTGCTGGCCCAACGACCGTCTGGCGAAAAACCAGCAGCGTCAACTACTGCTGGTAACGCCAGTAAATAGCGAGCGTCTGTCCCCTGTAGGCATAAAGCGGCACGTTGTCGTTGGCAATTCTGGCTCGCCACTCGACGACGATCTGCTGGTTGGCCGAAACAGGCCGGATCAACTGAACATCCAACAGAGCAATCCGGTGCTGACGGACTTCATCGATCAGACCGGGCGCAAACACTTCACTGCTTCGCCAGGCGAGCACGTTGACCCTCGGCTGAATCTGCCAGTTGCCCCATGCTGCCGAGGCCCCGAACTGATATCGCCAGCCGTAACGGTCGCCGCCCGCGCGTTGATTGATGGCATGGTCATACAACCCGGAAACACCACCGAATAGGCCGACACCGAGAGCAACCATGCGCTCGCGCCAGACGCCAGCCTCAACCAGTTGGCTGTCCTGGTTGCTCTGGGTGGAATAGTTCGTCCGTATCGTCGCAAGATTGGCCATCCAGGAACGATCTGTGAGTGATGGAAGCCACTGGAGTCCCAAAGCACCAGCCCGCTGGTAATACTGGCCGCCCAGCCAGGTCGCGCCAACGTCCAGTTGAATCCGGCCCGGCCTGCCGAAAAATTCAAAGGGCATGGCTGCTGCCGCCAGCGCGCTGGTCAGGTTCAGTTCGGGAACGGCCTGGTTGGCCCTGCTCTGAAGCGTCAACTGACCGGTTCCAGTTGTACCCAAACCGAACGTCCTGTCGATTCCGACAACGGCATAGAGGCTGGATTTTGGCCGATAGGCATCGCCAAGGGGCAGTTCCAGCGGGTTGCTGCCAGAACCCAGCGTCAGCGAGGTCGCGGAAATTCCCTGATTCACGTTACTGTCCCCGCCGAAGCCAACCTGAAAGCCCCATCGACCCAGCACGTTGCTGTTTGGCCGGCAACCAGTGACCTCGTAAGCGTCAATGATTTGCCGAACTGCAACCGGAGGGTCGAGTTGCTCACGAATCGCCTTGAACAAGGCCAGCGCCTGTACCGCATCACCGTTCAGGCAGTTGTCGATGGCCAACTGCAACACCTCAGCTCCGAAGGCCTTGGCATCGCTATCGTCAGCGGGGACGGCGCGCTCAATGCCACGAGCTGCTACGGTCAGCGTCAGAGCCAACACCAGAAAAGCGGCGGTCTTCACGGACTGACGCTCCCGCCGACCCAAGCTGGATCACCTGATGTCTGTTTTTTCCTGGGACTGAAAGAAGTCAAGGCGCGGCGGTCGAAGGGGCTGGTCGCACCGAAACGGGGGCGGGGGTTGAACATGGCAGGCCCTGTATTGTCCACATCTGCAACGAGCCACCCGCGCTGGCCAGTTGTTCAGTTGCAACGGAAACCAGGTCTCGCCGTGCGGAACACGCGCGAGTTGCGTTCGGGCCGATCGCAAGGTCGACCGGGTGGTTTCTGACCGCCGCCTGTAACTTGCTAGCCAAATTGATGCAATCCCCCACAGCCGTGTAGGTGCGCCGAAATGGCGTTCCCAGATCACCAACCAGTGCGGCGCCCGACTCGATTCCAACCCTGACCCTGACCGGCAGCATTCCGCGCTGGACCCGTCCTTCGTTCCAATGGCGGACATCGCGAATGATGTTCTCGCCGGCCTGAACAGCTCGCAAAGCGTGATCTTCGCAGGGCAAAGGCGCCCCCCAGAAGGCCACCAGTCCGTCTCCTGTGTACTTGTCCAGCGTACCGCCAAACTCGAGTACCGGTCCCGTCAGACACCGGAGAAACTCCCGGGTCAAATTTGCCGCGTCTTCAAGATTGCTTTCACGGGTGATACCCGTGTAATTTTGCATGTCCGCATTTAGAACCGTGATCTCTCTCAGCCTGGGTTCCAGCGGATGCTCGACGCCCTGTCTGAGCATTTCCTGCAGTACCGAAGGTGCCACGTAGGTTGCGAATGAACCGAGCAGGCGGCTTTGCTGCCGCTGGAGCAGCCACCATTCGATGGGAACGAGCAACATGATCAGGGCATAGGCCACCAGTGGTGGAAGGACGCTGACCTGTATGTCCAGCGACAGCAAACCCAGCGCCAGGGCCAACCACGAGAGGCCCAAAACCAGGACCGCCGGAAGAATGGACCAGGCCCTGAAATGGCGAAGAATCCACCCAAGCAACCAGATGGATATGACGATCCAGAGGGTGCCCAGCCAACGGCCATCCAAGTCTGAACGTGGATAACGTCCGTCCTGAAAGTCCAGCAAAGAGGTCAGTGCCGCCGCATGGACCATAACACCCGACGTGCTGGCGGCGAGCGGAGTGGATGCACGATCATTGAGCCCCAATGCAGACGAACCCACCAGTACCCACCGATTTTGTAGCGAACGCGCGCTCACCTGACCGGACAGAATGTCCACCGCCGAGACTACAGGATATGCGGTCAATTGACGCTTGAACGGGATCTTCCATTCCGGCCCTGACAGGAATGCTGCATCGCTTTCCCAAGCAACAGGCCGACCCTTCGTCCCGATATCTGAGATGCAGTCAATCATGGCCAACGGAAGCAGATGACTGACCTGGTTTCTCCAACTGGTAGCGAGTGGCACCCGGCGAATGCGCCCGTCCGAGTCAGGGCTGATGCCGATGTTTCCGACGCATCGGGCACTCGAAAGCCCTTCATGGTTGGCGACAAAACCAGTCGCGGCTCTTGCTTGCGCCGGATTGATGACGCCGAATCCGGGAGCACGGCTGAAAACCGGAACACCGGCTTCAAGGCTGTCGTCCCTTGCGACGAAATCAAACGCCTGTGCAAATACAACCGGCGCGTTTTGCGCAAGCGCTGCCAGTCGCTGGTCGCCCTCGAAAACATCTGACGCGCGCGACGGAAACACGATGTCCAGGCCCACTGCTTTGGCGCGGTAATTGACCAGCAGGTCTTCAACCAGATCGGCAATGATGTGACGCGGCCATGGCCAGGGACCGATCTGCCGGATACTGGCTTCGTCAATGTCAACAATCAGGATCCGCGACTCCGGTTCGTCGCTTGCCAGATACCGCTGAAACCCGTCAGAAATCAGATACTCAGCAGGCAGCAGCGCCTTGCTCAACGTCGCCGACCACTGCATCGCAGCAGCGAAAACGGCAATGCTCAAGAGGGCGAGAAAACGCCCCGTCATCCAACTGGGAAATTTACTGTCACCCACGGCCAGAAGACCAGCGGGATGCTATTTCTTCCAGGACATCGCACCGGCCGCATCAAGCGTCGGCGAGAGGGAGCGCTGATAGAGATACGCTGCTTCAGACCCCGCAACGACACCTTGGATCAGGGTCGGCGAACTGAATGGCGCCGACAACAATGTACCGTCCGACCCAACGGAGCCAAGCCCCTGGATTCTTGCCGACACATCGTTTGCCTTCAAGTCGAAAGCAGTCTGGAAACGCCGGTTGTCAAAATCAATGCGAAGCGACCCATTGCTTGCGACCGAGTCGACCAGGCGGGAGGTTGATTTATCAATGACGACACCTTGATGGGCATTCAACTTGAAGTCCCCTATACCTGAATCCGGCAACGCCATTGAGGTTGGCATTGTTGCCGCGAGCACGAAACTGCGGTTGGATGCGATGAGGGAGCGCCCACCTACCACAGATGCGTAGTTGGTCGGCGAAATTGCTGAACCCGGCTCAATGGCAGTGCGGCCCCAGACCGGATCAAAAGACGCTTGCGGCGACTGGGCAGGCGGGACATAGGATTCAAGGGTCTGCCTTGCACGATAGTCCTGAATGACGGCTTCTGTAACAGCCGGTCCCCGGCGCGACGCAACCGGCTCGGATGGTGCAGGCGGACTGGTCCTGTCAGGCGCTGGCACGACGTTGGTGTCGACCAGTTCAGGCCGCACATCGCCCTGCTTGATCTGAATCATTTTCTCCCGTGCGGAGGCAAACAGTTCCGTTGCCGAAGCGCCATCACAGGGGCCCAGCGCGTCAACGCGGCAACTGCCACCCAACGGGCTGACGACCACCCCGCCGCTTCTGACCACCACACGGGTCAATGCATTTTCAGCCAGCACAGTGAAATCGGTTCCCCTGACACCGATGGCCGCGATCGGCGTATTGAATCGAAACCCGTCCTTCGCAGCCTGAGAACCCCGCCCTGACACGTAACGCGCAACGCCACCTGTCAAGGTGTATTTGATTTCAGAAGCAGCCGGATTGGCCGGATCAAACCGCCAACGGTCAATGCGAAGTGAAGACCGGGGCCGGACCACCAGCAAACCACCATCTGCCATGCGCGCGTAAACATAACCATCGGCCAAAGCAGCAATCACGTCACCTTGGGCCAGCGCGTCGCCCTTTGCCACAGGGCCAGTGGCTCCACCGGATGTTTGCCTCGAAACGGAGCCAGCGACGAACACCACTTCACCCGCCCGATCGACTGCAGTGCCTGGGCTTTGGTTCACAGGAGACTGGGCCGCTACGATGCCAGCAAACGTGATGACGACACCCGAAAGCAGGGACTGCAACGCGCGCGCCCAACCCTGACCTGGCTTGGTCGTCAGGGTCGATGTGCGCATCAAGCGTTGGTGGGTCGACATGGCATCGCTCATAGTCAGGACTTAAGGTTAGCCCGTATTTTCCCACAAAGCAACAGTCGTACCAGTTTTGCCTGTCTGCCGAGCTAAGCAAACGGATGGACACCTGATTTGCGACCTCAGCAGCGACAGCGGGCGGTGTCCTATGCGATCTCGGGCAAAATTGCGGATTGGCCTGCGCGGTCGGGATTCTTATTTTTGCGATCCAGATGATGAAGCACACAACCGACCCTCAGGGATCTGCCAAGCCCAGGGTTGCACTGGTAACCGGTGTTACGGGGCAGGACGGCGCCTATCTCGCGTCATTCCTGCTCGAAAAGGGTTATACGGTTTATGGTACCTACCGCCGCACCAGTTCGGTGAATTTCTGGCGGATCGAGGAACTGGGCATTGAAAATCATCCTTCGCTGGAACTGGTCGAGCACGACCTGACCGATCTGGGCGCGGGCATTGCCCTGCTACAGCGGGCCCAGCCCATTGAAATCTACAACCTGGCAGCACAAAGTTTTGTCGGTGTGAGCTTCGAGCAACCCAATACAACGGCGCAGATCACCGGCATTGGCGCACTGAATCTGCTCGAAGCGATCCGCCTGATCGACCCGGCCATCCGGTTCTATCAGGCCAGCACGTCCGAGATGTTCGGCAAGGTGCAAGCCATACCCCAGACTGAGTCCACCCCGTTCTACCCTCGAAGTCCGTATGGGGTTGCCAAGTTGTACGCGCACTGGATGACCGTGAACTATCGTGAAAGTTACGGCATCTTTGGTAGCAGCGGTATCCTGTTCAACCACGAAAGCCCGCTGCGAGGGCGAGAGTTTGTCACCCGCAAGATCACGGATGCTGTGGCGAAGATCAAACTCGGGCTGCTGGACTGCCTGGAGTTGGGGAATCTGGATGCGCGGCGTGATTGGGGCTTTGCCCGGGAATACGTTGAGGGCATGTGGTTGATGTTGCAGGTCGATGAGCCCGACACCTATGTTCTGGCAACCAACCGGACCGAGACGGTGAGGGATTTTGTGCGGATGGCCTTTCGGGCCGCCGGTGTGGAAATCGCGTTTCGGGGTGACGGCATTGATGAAGTGGCGCTGGACTGCCAGACCGGCCGCACCGTGATGCGGATCAATCCCAGGTTTCATCGACCGGCGGAAGTGGACTTGCTCGTCGGCGACGCCAGCAAGGCGCACGAGAAACTGGGATGGCGACCGGTGACGTCGCTGGAGACGCTTTGCACGATGATGGTCGAAGCAGACCTGCGTCGCAATTCCATGGGCCAGTCATTTTGAACATCCTGCTGACCGGTGCGGCTGGATTTACCGGGCGCCATTTCACCATCGCGGCGAACAGCGCCGGCCATCAAGTGACGCCGCTGAGGGCAGACCTGCTGGACAAGTCCGCCCTGGAGGAGGAAGTCGGCGCAGTCGGGGTGGACGCCGTGGTTCATCTGGCGGGCATCAGTTTCGTCGGGCATGAAGACAAGCGAGCTTTCTACGACGTCAACCTGTTCGGCACCTTGAATCTTCTGGACGCGCTGAAACCCGTTGCAAAAAAACTCAGGTGCGTCCTGCTTGCCAGCAGCGCCAACGTGTATGGCAATTGCGAAGCGTCGCCCATCGGGGAGTCACAGCCGCCGGCACCGGTCAATCACTACGCGATGAGCAAGTTGGCGATGGAACATCTGGCGCGCAACCGGTTGCACTTGCTGCCGATCCTGATTGCGCGGCCGTTCAATTACACCGGTCCCG
>JACSRS010000012.1 GCA_014879655.1 Burkholderiaceae bacterium | reverse complement strand
GGCACGGTCAGCTGCAGCGTGCCATCGGCGTCGCGCAGCGCCTGCGCCGACGCGGCCACCATGTTGCTGGCTTTTTCCCGGTTCACGGAGATGCCGCCCAGCCAGCGCATCAGCGCGCCGAACGGCGGCGCAAAAATGCTGGACTTGCCCATCCAGTACAGGTTCAGCCGCAACGAAAAACCCACCATCAGCGTGTAGGGCAGGTCCCAGTTGCTGGTGTGGGGCGCGGCAATCAGCACGCATTTGGGGGTGTCGGGCGGCAATTGCCCTTCGACGGTCCAGCCGGCGAGCTTGAGGTACGCGAGCGAAGCGCCGCGCAGCACGGTGTTGAGAACCGGCGTGGTGAAGATGGTGCGGTGCATGGGGGGTGACTGTAGGCGACGCAACCCGCGCCCATCTGACAAAGCAGCGCAAATGGCCTTGTACCGGACTGAAAAGGTGCAAAAACGTACACTGACGGTCGCATTCCCCCCACATTCCTGATGAACGCCCCCGTTGACGTCTCCTTCTTCGCCCGCGCGGCCAAGCCGCTGACCAGTTATCGCCCCTACTGGGCGAAGCGCTTTGGCACGGCGCCATTTCTGCCGATGAGTCGCGCCGAGATGGACAAGCTTGGCTGGGACAGCTGTGACGTCATCCTGGTCACCGGTGACGCCTATGTGGACCACCCCAGCTTCGGCATGGCGGTGATCGGCCGGGTGCTGGAGGCACAGGGTTTTCGGGTCGGCATCATCGCGCAGCCCGACTGGCAGAGCGCCGAACCCTTCAAGGTGCTGGGCAAGCCGAATCTGTTCTGGGGCGTGACGGCCGGCAACATGGATTCGATGATCAATCGCTACACGGCGGACCGCAAGATCCGCTCCGACGACGCCTACACCCCGGGTGACGTCGGCGGCAAGCGGCCTGATCGCGCAGCCATTGTCTACAGCCAGCGCTGCCGCGAGGCCTTCAACGACGTGCCGCTGATCCTGGGCGGCATCGAGGGCAGCCTGCGGCGCATCGCGCACTACGATTACTGGTCTGACAAGGTGCGCCGGTCCATCGTGGTCGATGCCAAGTGCGACCTGCTGCTTTACGGCAATGCCGAGCGGGCGCTGGTCGAGATCGCCCACCGGCTGGCCGCCAAGGAGCCGGTGCAGCAGATCACCGACGTGCGCGGCACCGCGTTTGTGCGCCGCACGGACGACGAATCGCGCCTGGGCTGGTTCGAGATCGACTCGACCGAGGTTGACGAACCGGGCCGCGTCGACACGCACGTCAACCCTTATCAGACCACCGCAGAACAGGCGGCCGCGCAGGGCGCCAGTTGCAGCCGCGAAGATGCTTCTGAATCGGGAGCAACAAATAACGAATCGACGATGGGAATTGCCGGTTTTGACAGAAAAAATGGTGCTGAACAGCCCTTGACCTTCGTGCCCAATCCGGCGCTGGCCGGCAAGCTCAGGCTGCCGCCGCGCGACCGCAGCGTGATCCGGCTGCCTTCCTATGAGCAGGTCCGGGCCGACGCGGTGCTGTACGCCCATGCCAACAGGGTGCTGCATCTGGAGACCAACCCCGGCAACGCCCGCGCGCTGGTGCAGGCTCATGGGGAGGGCGTCACCGCTCGCGACGTCTGGATCAACCCGCCGCCGATTCCGCTGACCACGGCCGAGATGGATCACGTGTTCGACCTGCCATACGCGCGCAGTCCGCACCCCAGTTACGCCGATGAAAACGGCAGCCACGACGGCGCCACCAAGATCCCCGCGTGGGAGATGATCCGTTTCTCGATCAACATCATGCGCGGCTGTTTTGGTGGCTGTACCTTTTGCTCGATCACCGAGCACGAGGGCCGCATCATCCAGAGCCGCAGCGAAGATTCGGTCATTCAGGAAATCGAAGACATCCGTGACAAGGTCAAGGGCTTCACCGGCACCATCTCCGACCTGGGCGGACCCACGGCCAACATGTACCGGCTGGGCTGCCGCACCCCCGAGATCGAGGCCGCCTGCCGCAAGCCCAGCTGCGTCTACCCGGGTATCTGCCAGAACCTCACCACCGACCACGGCCCGCTGATCCACATGTACCGGCGCGCCCGCGCGCTCAAGGGTGTAAAGAAAATCCTGATCGGCTCCGGCCTGCGCTACGACCTGGCGGTGCAAAGCCCGGAGTACGTGAAGGAACTGGTGCAGCACCACGTCGGCGGTTACCTGAAGATTGCGCCGGAGCACACGGAAAGCGG
>JACSRS010000135.1 GCA_014879655.1 Burkholderiaceae bacterium | reverse complement strand
CGAAGTGGCGATGCAACGCGGCCGGCGCGACGATGCGCGTGCCCTGATCAACCAGGCCCTGGACCTGGCACGCCAGACCGACATCGGTTTTCATCTGCTGGATCGCATCTATGGCACGCGCATCTTGCTGGCACGCAACCCCACCGCCGCGCTGCACGCGCTGGAAGATGCGCGTGAGGCGGTGCACGGGCCTCTCGAAACCTGTCCCGGCTGCCGCATCACATTTGCCGTGCCGGCAGCCATTGCTGCCGCTCGCGCAGGGCGGCTCGAACTCGCAGAAGAATACACCCTTCAGACCGCCTATCTCGCCGATGTGGTGATGCGCTTGCCAGCCTGGTACGCAGCGCACGACGAGGTGCTCGGTCACATGGCGCTTGTGCGCGGTGAAGGCTCAGCCGCGGCCACCTCGCGCTTTGCCAATGCTGCCGAGCGCTTTCGCAATGCCGGTCAGCCGATTGACGCCTTGCGCTGTGAACGCCTGGCTGCGGGTTCCGGTTCCGACGAAGCCCGGACGGTGGATACTGGTTGAATTGAAGCTGACGCTGTGCGTGCCGGCCTTGGGTGCGGCTGACGAGGCGGGAACAAATCAAAGTTTCGATTCGACCACATTGATGCCTCAACGTCCCAGCAGTTCACCCACCGGATGCAGATCGTCGACCCGGTCGCAAACGGCTTTGACCATCAGCAGAATCGGCATTCCAAGTATCAGTCCCGCCAGCCCCCACAGCCAGCCAAAGGCCAGCACGCCGACAAACACGGCTATGGGGTTCAACCGGCTGGCCCGGCTCGTCAGCCAGGGCGTGAGCAGGTTGCCGGAGATGACGTGCACAGTCAGCGAAGCGCCGACCACCAGCGCGGCCATGTCAATGCTGCCGAACTGGACAAAGCCGACCAGCGCCCCACCGGCCGTCAGCGCGATCGAGCCCAGATAAGGCACAAAATTGAGCCCAAAAGCCAGCACGCCCCATACCGCCGCATTTTCCAGCCCGATGGCCAGAAAAGCCAAACCGGTGGCGAGGCCGACGAGGACGCTGATCAGGACCTGCACGACCAGATAGCGCTGGATCTGCAGGGTGATCTCGTCCAGGGTCTTGATGGTCAGCTTGCGTCGCGCGAGGGTGGGTCCGGCGAGATGCACGATCTTGCGCCGAAAGCTGTCACCCGATGCCAGCAGAAAGAAGGTGATAAACAGCACCGCAGTGGCCTGACCCACCGCTGCTGTCATTGCCGGCATGCTGGACCAGACATAGTCTTTCAGGTTGAACCGCGATCGCTCGATCTGTACACGGGTCACGCCCCGTTCGGCTGTGGGCGGGCCGGATCCGCCTTCTTTCGCAGCCTGTTCAATCCGGGTGGCCGCCTGCTGCACTTTTTCCATCGCGCCGTTGCGCTGGACACTCGCCGCCTGCCGAATCTTCTGCGCGGCCTCAGGCAGTGATTCCACGAATCTGGTCGCCTCGCCGCTCAGAGAAAAAGCCAGCCAGCCAGCGCCACCGAGAAGCAGGGACAGAAGCAAAGCGGCTGCCGCAGTGCGTGGTACCCGCAGGCGCTGGAGTTGGGCCACGGCCGGAGCGAGCGCATAACTGAAAATCAGGCCCAGCATCAGCGGGATGAACACCGCGCTGGCCCAGTGAAGCATCAGGACACCGCCAAACACCGCCAGCAGCGTCAGTCCCAGGTTGGAGGATGAGGCGACCACAAGCTGCCCCGGTGATCCGGCGACAGGCACCGACGCAGGTGTCGTGTTTGACGGCAGATTCGGGGCTTCGATCACGCCGGCAGATCCGCCACCTTGATTGGGCAAAGTGTTGTTCATATGGAAGGGTAGCGCAGTACCGCGTCAACAGGTGCCGGCAATACCCTTGCGCAAGACGTTTACTGACGGATGACCGCGACGCCATGAACACATTCCGATCGTTTGGGTCGAGTCATACTGGAACCGATGTGCGGGCAGACCTCACGGGCCTGCTGCCTGCTTCGGGCCACCCCACAGCACTTGCGTCGCCTGCGTGTCTGCCGGTATTCCATTCATATTCAAAGTTCGTCCCCGCTGTTGAGACTTCGCGCCATTGCCGTGTCACTCAAGCACTTGCGGCTGGACTGTCCGCTCAAAGTGTGCAACACCCTGTTCGCCGGTCTGGTCTTGGCGTTCACTCTCATCCGTGAGGCGATTGCCTTGTCTGTCATCGCTGGCGTCGAACCCAAGATGGGCCTGAAGGCGCGGTTCTTCATTGCGACCATCATGGCCTTTGACGGCGGCCGGCCCGGCATGATCTCGGCAGCCACGGGCGCCGTAGCGCTGAGAAGGGTCGACCCGGCCAAGAGCCGCGCACCGGGAATACCTGCTGGCTGCCACCGAGCCGACCGGCGTGTCGCCCCGGTCGTCGCCGGTTGGGTGTGGCTGGGGACTTTCAAGTATCCGCGCAATTCCGCTTGGGCGAACCGGCAGTCGTGATTCTGGACGCGATAAACCAGGGCTTCGATACGCTGTTGAAGGGCGCCTACAGTCATTCGCCCAGACGAAGCCTGTTGCCGGACAGCCGGACCTCCGCTCTGGTCCGCTCGGCACAGCTGCCGACGCTTGTGCTGAGGCAGGCGGCGTCAGGAGGGCCTGGCTTTGCACTCGGAAGCGCTGGCAGGAATCGAAAGGACTGGCTTTGCCGCGCTCTTCCTCAAGCGCGCGGTTTGGCCAAACCGCTTGTCAGTCGAAAACCGTCTTGCACAAGGCCAGCACGGCTTCACGCTCGGACAGAACGGTTTCAGGGTCGACCTGGGTCGGTTCTTCGTTCAGGCGCGCCCGGTGCTGGATGCGACGCAACGTGCGGTAGGCGTTTGCGGCCGCTTCACCGATGCCGACCGGCAGCAGGCCGGCACGTTCGGCAATGCGCAGCAGCTTGATGTTGCCCAGGTTGACGGCCAGTTCCGGATGCGAGCGAGCCTGCGCCAGCACCAGGAACTGCATGGCAAATTCGACGTCCACCATGCCGCCACGACTGTGCTTGACGTCGAAGCGATCGGCCGCCACCGGATGCGCCGCCCGGACCTTCTCGCGCATGGCCACCACCTCCGCCTTGAGCGAGTCGATGTCTCGTGGCGCGTTGATGACCGCGAGCCGCACATCGTCGAAGCGCTGGCGCAATCCATCGCCGCCCAGCACAAAGCGCGAACGCGTCATCGCCTGGTGTTCCCAGGTCCAGGCCGTGTTGCTGCCGCGCCGCGTCTGGTAGGCGGCGAAGGCTTCGAAAGTCGTGACCAGCATGCCGGAGTTGCCGTTCGGGCGCAGCGCCGTGTCGATTTCGAACAGGTCACCTTCGGCTGTCTTTACTGTCAGCCAGTTGATCAGCTTGCGCACGAAAGCCGCGTAGACCTCGGCCGCGCGCTCATCATCGTCTTCGTAGACGAACACGATATCGAGGTCACTGCCGTAACCCAGTTCCTTGCCGCCCAGCTTGCCGTAGCCGATGACCGCAAACTGTGGCTCGTCGCGGTGCCTGCTGCGCACCAGCGGCCAGCACCAGCGCGCGGTGACACGCAACACCACATCGGCGAGGGCGCTCAGGTCATCGGCCACTTCTTCGACCGTCAGCTTGCCTTCAAGGTCCCGCGCCAGCGTCCGGAAAACCTCCGCATGATGGGCGCGGCGCAGCAGGTTCAAGAGGTTTTCTTCATCGGCTTCGCCGGTGCGAAGCAGCGCCTCGTGCCGCTCCTGCAGGTCGCGCTCGAAGTCTGCCGGCACGAAACGTTCGGCCAGCATGGCCGGATTGGCCAGTTCGTCGATCACGCCTGGGTGCTGCAACAGGTAGCGCGCTGGCCAGCGCGCCGATCCCAGCAACCGCAGCAGCCGCTGATGCACCGACGGGCGCTCCAGCAACATGGCCAGATAGCTCTCCCGCCGCAGCAGGGGTTCGATCCAGTCTGCCAGCCGCACGGCGCCTTCTTCGCTGACACGGCCTTCGCCGATCCACTGCGCGGTGCGCTGCACCAGCCGCAGCAGCCGCGCGCGGGCGTCGTCGCGCAGGGACTGCACGCGCGGGTGCTCGCGCCAGCCGCTGACACGCTCGCGGAACTTCGAGGGCAACTTCTCGATGAGCGTGTCCAGATCCAACGGTTCGGCGCCGGCTTCCTTGCCAGCGCCGTTGCAGCCTTTGCATTCCTTGGCGCCTCCTCCCAGCAACTTGTCGAACTCCTGCGCAACGGTCTCGCGATGGGTATCGAGCTCGCACAGAAATGGGCAGCAGCTTTCGTAGCCGAGAGAATGGGCGATCCAGTTCAGGCTTTCATCGTCGGTGGGCAGAATGTGCGACTGCTGGTCATCCAGATACTGGATGCGGTGCTCGACGCGCCGCAGGAATGTGTAGGCCCTGGCCAGCGACATTGCGGTAGCTTCGGGCATCAGCCCGGCCCGTGTCAGCCGCTCCAGCGCGTCCAGCGTCGGGCGGGTGCGCAGCTCCGGAAACTGGCCACCGCGAACCACCTGCAGCAACTGCACGGTGAATTCGATTTCGCGGATGCCGCCGCGTGAGAGCTTCACATCGTTGGCGCGCTCGGGCCGGCCCGCGCTGCGTTTGGCCGCATGTTCGCGAATCTGCCGGTGCAGCGTGCGCAGCGAATCGAAGACGTTGTAGTCAAGGTAGCGGCGGAACACGAACGGCAACACAGCGCCGCGCAAGGCCTTGGCCGAGCCGGAGTCAATGGCCCGCTGCGGGGCGATCACGCGGCTCTTCAGCCAGGCAAAACGCTCCCATTCGCGGCCCTGCACCTGAAAATACTCTTCCAGCGCACCCATCGAAACGGCGGGTGGCCCCGAATTGCCGTTCGGACGAAGCGCCAGATCGACACGGAAGACGAAGCCGTGTTCGGTGGTCTCACCGATCAGCGTCTGGACCGCTCGGACGGCGCGGGCGAAATACTCATGGTTGGAAATGCTGCCACGCCCGTCGGCCAGCCCGGCGGTTTCGCCATCCTCGTCGTAGACGTAGATCAGGTCGATATCGCTGGACACGTTGAGTTCGCGGGCGCCCAGCTTGCCCATGCCGATGACCCAGAGCTGTGCGCGTGCGCCGCTGGCCGTCAGCGGCGCGCCGTGGCGGCCGTCGAGTTCGTCGAATGCTTGCAGGCAGGCGATGTTGACGGTGAACTCGGCCAGCTCGGTCATGCTGCGCGTGACGGCGGCGAGCGCCGCGTGCTGATCGCAATCGAGGGAGATCAGCCGGTGCAACACCAACTGGCGCAGCATGCGCAAGGCAGCGCTGACCGATGCGCCTTCGTCGCGCAGCCCGCCATAGGCCGCGGCCATTGACGAATGATCGGGCAGGCCTTGTGGCAGCAGCGGCAGCTGCCGTGCGTAGCGGCGCTCCAGCCGCTGGAAAAAGCGCGATCCGGTCGCATGGTCGGCCGAGCCGGCCGCTTGCGGCGCCGCGGGTGGGCTCGGGTCTCTCGGCGGATGCTCGCTTGCACGGCCGGTCATAATTCCTGACATCTCTCCAACCCACAGATGAAAGACTTGATGGCGCCAACTCCACGCACGATCCGGGCAGCTGTCTGGGTCATGCGCGGGTTGTCAAGACTGCTGCTGGCGGCATTGCTGCTGCTGGGTCTGGTCTGGGGCGCACTGCATCTGGTGATTGTGCCGCGAATTGCCGAGCTGCGTCCGTGGCTGGAATCCGCCGCCACACGTGCGCTGGGTATACCGGTGCGGGTCGGGCAGATTGCGGCGCTGCCAGGCACGCCCCTGCCAGCGCTGGAGCTGCGTGATGTCAGCCTGCTCGATGCGGCAGGTCTGCCGGCACTGCAGTTGCCGCTGGTGCGGGCCTCGCTGTCGCTGGGCTCGCTGGTGCGGCTGGATTTCGAACAGTTGTACGTTGAAAACCCGACGTTGACGGTGCAGCGTCTGGCCGACGGGCGACTGCAGGTGGCCGGTCTGGATGTTTCCGGCCCCGGCGCTGATCAGGCGTCGCCTGTCGCTGACTGGTTTTTTTCGCAGCGGGAGTTCGTGATCCGGGGCGGCACCGTGCGCTGGATCGACGACCAGCGTTCCGGTCTGCCGCTGGAACTGCAGCAGCTGAGCTTCATCATGCGCAACAGCGCCCGCCACCACGACATGCGCATTGACGCCTCGCCGCCGCCCGGATGGGGCGAGCGGATGCAGCTTTCGGGGCGTTTTCAGCGGCCCTTGTTGTCCCTGCATCCGGGGCTTTGGCGCGACTGGAGCGGTGAAATCTATGCCGACTTGCCGCAGGTCGACGTTACCCGGTTGCGCCAGCATGCCCGGCTGGGCATCGACCTGCGTGAAGGCAAAGGGGGCGCACGGGTGTGGATCGACGTTGTCAAAGGAGGCGTCGTCGGCGCCGTGGCCGACCTGGCACTCGCGCAGGCGTCGGCCGTGCTGGGTGACGGCCTAGAGCCGCTGGATCTGCGTTATGTGACCGGTCGCATCGGCGGCAAGAAGCTGGCCGGAGGCTTCGAATTCTTTACCGAGCGGCTGCAGTTTCAGACCCAGGAAGGCGTGGTCTGGCCCGGCGGCAATGTCACAGTCAGCCACATGGATGCTGATCGGCAGCGACCGGCCAGCGGCGATGTGCGAGCGGACCGGCTGGACCTGGCGGCGCTGGGCCAGATTGCCGCCCGGCTGCCGCTGGGCACCGCGACGCTCGCCACGCTGCAGGAACACCCGGTCGTCGGGCTGGTCGAAAGCCTGTCGGCGCGCTGGCAGGGCCCGCTGACAGCACCCACCCAGTACACGGTGAAGGCGCGCGTGAGCCGGCTCGCGGTGGCATCGGTGCCGGCCCGTGGCATCCCCGGCCTGCAGGGTGCCACCGTTGACGTAGAACTGGACCAGTCGGGTGGCAAGGGCAAACTGGTCATCGACAACGGCGCGCTGGACCTGCCTGGCGTATTTGAAGACCCGTGGCTGCCACTGCGCAGCCTGAACGCCGAAGCAGGCTGGCAGCTGCGCGGCGAGCAGATCCGTGTCAACCGGTTCAGCGCCCGTTTCACCAGTGTCGATGCCGATGGCGACTTCAGCGGCAGCTGGCAGACCAGCGACCCGGCGACCAGCCCGTCGCGCGACCGCTTTCCCGGCATCCTTGATCTGCAAGGGCGCTTCGCGCGCGCGGACGGTGCGCGTGTGCACCGCTACCTGCCGCTGGGCATTCCGGCCGATGTTCGCCATTACGTGCGCGACGCCATCGTCGACGGGCGCGTCAGCGACATCCGGGTGCGGGTGCGGGGCGACCTCGAAAACATCCCGTTTGCCGACCCCCGCCAGGGCGAGTTCTACATCGGCGGCAAGGTGCGTGACGTCACCTATGCCTTCGTGCCGAAGTCGGCGCAGCCGGCGGGCGAGCCACCCTGGCCGGTGCTGGCCGGGCTGGGTGGCGAGCTCATTTTCGACCGTGCCACGATGGTGGTTTCTGGCGCCAGTTCGCGCATGGTGGACGCGCCGGGCCTGAAGATCAGCCGGGTCGAGGCGAAGATTCCCGACTACATGAACACCGTGACCGTGGTGGTCGGGGTCGACGCCAGGGGGCCGCTGACCGAGGTGCTGGGCGTGGTCAACCGCTCGCCACTGGGCGCGCTGACGGGCAAGGCGCTGGCGCAGGCCACGGCCACGGGTGACGCCAGCTACAACATCAACCTGAACCTGCCGATCGCTACGCTTGCCCGCTCCCGGGTCAGTGGCAGCGTGACACTGGCCGGCAACGATATCCGCATCCTGCCCGACACGCCGCTGCTGGCGCGTGCCCGCGGGCAGGTGGGTTTTTCGGAAAGCGGTTTTTCCATCGCCGGCGGCCAGGCGCGCATGCTCGGCGGTGATCTGCGGCTGGACGGCGGCACCCGCGCGCTGCCGGTCGCCGGCGGGCCGCCCGAAACGGTGGTCACGCTGCGCGGTCAGGGCAACTTCACGGCCGAAGGTTTGCGCCAGGCCGGCGAGATGGGGTTTCTGTCGCGGCTGGCGCAGCAGGCCAGCGGCGGCGCAGCCTATTCGGCCGTGCTGGGCGTGCGGCGGGGCGTGTCGGAGATCTCGATCACCAGCAGTCTGCAAGGCCTGGCGCTGTCGCTGCCGCCGCCGCTGAACAAGGCGGCCGACGTTGCGCTGCCGTTGCGCTTTGAAAACGCCCTGGTCGCCGAGTCGCTCAAGACGGTGCCGGGTGCCACCCCGGCGCTGCAGGACCGGTTGCAGCTCGACCTGGGCCGGCTGCTGTCGGTGGCGTACGTGCGCGAGCTCTCCGGCGCCCAGCCACGGGTGCTGCGCGGCGCCATCGGTGTCGGTCTGGCCGCTGACGAATCGGCGCCGATGCCGTCTGAAGGGGTGGTGGCCAACATCAACCTGGGCACTGTGAACGTCGATGCCTGGGAAGCCGCGCTGGCGCGCATTGCCGGTGCACCGCTGGTTTCGGCGCCGCCTGCCGCCGGTGGGTCCGACGCGGCGGCCAGCGCGGCGTCGGGCTTTCTGCCGAACGTGCTGGCGGTGCGGGCGCGCGAACTGACCGTGGGCGGCCGCAGTTTCAGCCAACTGGTGGTGGGCGGCGGACGCCAGGGGTCGGTCTGGCGGGCCAATATCGACGCTGCCCAGCTCAACGGCTATCTGGAATACCGCCAGCCTACCGCCGGCAACGCCGGCCGGGTCTTTGCGCGCCTGTCACGGCTCGATCTGACACCGTCGAAAGTCGCCGAGGTTGAAAACCTGCTCGACCGCCAGCCGGCATCGATCCCGGCGCTGGATATCGTCGTCGACGACTTTCAGATGAAGGGGCGCAAACTGGGCCGCGTCGAAGTCGAGGCGGTGAACCGCAGCGGCCCGGCGGGCGAAGGCCCGTCGGAAGGGCGCGAATGGCGACTCAACAAGCTGAACATGACCGTGCCGGAGGCCAGCTTTGCCGCCACCGGAACCTGGGCGGTCGAACCCCCGCCGACCGGTGAAGCCGAAGCCGCTGCACGTGTGCGCACGGGCGGCGAGCGGCGGCGCACGGCGATGAATTTCAAGCTGGAAATGAACGATGCCGGCGCGCTGCTCACCCGGCTGGGGCTGAAGGACGCGATTCGCGCCGGCAAAGGCACGATGGACGGCCGGATGGCCTGGACCGGCTCGCCGTTCTCGCTGGACGTGCCATCGCTGGGCGGTCTGTTCAACGTCAACGTCGAGAACGGACAGTTCCTGAAGGCCGATCCGGGCCTGGGCAAGCTGCTGGGTGTTCTGAGCCTGCAGGCGTTGCCGCGCCGGCTGTCGCTGGATTTCAGGGACGTGTTCAGTGAGGGCTTTGCGTTTGACTTCATCCGTGGCGACGTCGCCATCTCGCAAGGGGTGGCGACCACCAACAACCTGCAGATGAAGGGTGTCAGCGTGGCTGCGCTGCTCGACGGAAAGGCCGACATCGCGCGCGAAACGCAGGACCTGCGCGTGGTGGTGGTGCCCGAAATCAACGCACTGACCGCGTCGCTGGTGATGACCGCGATCAACCCGGCCATCGGGCTGGGCACGGTGCTGGCGCAGCTGGTCTTTCGCAAGCCGCTGATGGAGGCTGCCACGCAGGAATTCCGGGTGGACGGCAGCTGGACCGATCCGCGCGTGACCAAGGTTGCCCGAGGGGCGGCGCCCGCCGCTTCGGCCGCGCCGGCAGAGGCCCGGCCATGAAAGTCGCCGCGATCCAGATGGTATCGGGCGCGCAGCTGGCGCCCAACCTGGCGCGTGCCCGCGAACTGCTGGCCGATGCGGCAGCGCAGGGCGCCGAACTGGCGGTGCTGCCCGAGCATTTCTACCTGCTCGGCCACCGCGACACCGACAAGCTGGCCTTGACGGAGGCGTTCGGCGACGGGCCGATCCAGGCGTTCGTGGCGCAAGCGGCGCGGGAGCTGGGACTGTGGATCGTCGCCGGTACGCTGCCCCTGACGCCACCCCAGGGCCCTGACGCGCAGGGCCGGGCGAGCAACAGTTCGCTGGCATTTGCACCGGACGGGCGCTGTGTCGCGCGGTACGACAAGCTGCACCTGTTCCGGCTGGACAACGGCGACGAACAGTTCGACGAGGCCCGCACGCTGGTGCATGGCGATGTGCCGGTGATGTTCGAGTTACCTTCGCGGGGCGGCCACTGCTGGCGCATCGGCCTGAGCGTCTGCTACGACCTGCGGTTTCCCGAGCTGTACCGCCACTACGCGGCGCAGGGCGCCGACCTGCTGCTGGTTCCCAGCGCCTTCACCTTCCACACCGGCGAGGCGCACTGGGAGCTGCTGCTGCGCGCCCGGGCCATTGAAAACCTGGCCTATGTTGTCGCCCCCGCCCAAGGTGGGACCCACGAAAACGGCCGGCGCACCTGGGGCCACACGCTGGTGGCCGATCCCTGGGGGCAGGTGCTGGCGCAGCGAGAAGAAGGCGCCGGTGCGCTGGTGTGCGAACTTGACGAACGGCAGATCGTCCGGCGAAGGCAGCAGTTGCCGGCGCTGGGCCACCGGCGGTTGTGATCTCGGGGCGCGCGGTGGCGCGAAAGTTTCTGCATGCACTGGGATGGCCGCTCGATCGCAGCCGGCGGCTGTGGATCGTGCTCGTCGCGCTGGTCTCGGCGCTGCTGGTCACGCTGGTCTGGTTGTCCGGACGGCACGAAGTGCAGCAGGTGCAGGCGGCGCTCGATCGCGACACGGCCGACGCCGCCGTCGACGTGCGCGCAGCGCTGCAGCGCAATGTGCAGGAGCTGCGCGCGCTGCAGGCGGCCGGATCGTCGCCGATTAGGTGGGACGAAGCCGCCGCCGCAGCGCTGCACAGCCACCGCGAGTGGCTGCGGCTGGAATGGCGCGACGCCGACCTGGCCGTGCTGGCCCACGCGGATTCGCCTTTTGAAGCGCCGGATTTCGACATCCGGGGGCGCGCAGGCGCGCAGGCCGACGTGGCGCTGGCCTGCGCAACCGCCCGCAAGCTCGATGATGTGGCCTATTCGCAGAGCCACTTCATGCTGATGGGCGAGGGGCGTGGGCTGGAAGTCATGGAACTGTGCCTGCCGCTGGGCAGCACCGGCCGTCCGCAAGGCTATCTGGTGGCCACCTACAGCCTGTCAGGGTTGTTGATGGAGCTGGTTTCCCGGCCCTTCATGCGCGGCCGCCAGGCGGTCTTTGCCGACCCGGACGGCACCCGCCTGGCGGCCTGGGGCACGGCGCGCCCGGGCAGCCGGGTGTTCACGTCCAGCCACCTGCTGAACCTGCCGGGGACCACGATGGTGCTCACCGTCAATGGCCGCCGCAGCGCACCCGACCTGTTTCCCAATGTGCTGACCGCGCTGGTCACGGCGATGTCGATCGCGCTCGTGTCGGTGCTGGTGCTGCTGGTGCGCGACATGCGCCGGCGCCAGCACGCCGAGCACGAACTGGCCGAGGCGCTGGCCTTTCGCAAGGCGATGGAAGACTCGCTGGTGACCGGTCTGCGTGCACGCGACCTGCAAGGCCGCACCACCTACGTCAACCCGGCCTTCTGCCAGATGGTGGGCTACACGCCGGCCGAACTGCAGGGCGACACCGCGCCGCCGCCCTACTGGCCGCCCGAGCTGGCGCAGGACTACGCCGAGCGGCAGGCGCTGCGGCTGTCCGGTCAGGTGCCGCCGCGCGAAGGCTTCGAGTCGGTCTACCAGCGCAAGGACGGCAGCCGCTTTCCGGTGCTGGTGATCGAGGCGCCGCTGGTCAATTCGGCGGGGCAGCAGACCGGCTGGATGAGCGCCATGCTCGACATCAGCGAGCAGCGCCGCATAGAGGACATGCAGCGCACCAGCCAGGAACGGCTGCAGGCCACGGCCCGGCTGGCGACGGTGGGCGAGATGGCGTCGCTGCTCAGCCACGAGCTGAACCAGCCGCTGGCGGCGATTGCCAGCTACGCGTCGGGCTCGCTGAACCTGCTCGATCAGGCCGGCGAGGGCGGCCAAGGCGGCACCGCGGACGCGCTGCCGCTGGCTGACCTGCGGCTGGCGGTGGGGCGCATTGCCGAGCAGGCCGGGCGCGCCGGCAAGGTCATCCGCAGCGTGCACGACTTCGTGCGCCGGCGCGATCAGGCGCGTGAGGCGCTGGCGCCACAGGCGCTGCTCGACGCGGTGATGCCGCTGATCAGCCTGCAGGCGCGCAAGCTGCAGGTGAAGGTGACCACGCGGTTGCCGGGCGACCTGCCGCCGGTCTGGTGCGACCGCACCATGGTCGAGCAGGTGCTGCTGAACCTGGCCCGCAATGCGATGCAGGCCATGGAAAACGCACCGGCCGCGTCGCGCGAACTGACGCTGCAGGTGCAGCAGGCGCCCTCCGGCGGCGGCTGGCTGATGTTCAGCGTGACCGACCGGGGGCCGGGAATTGCCGGCGACGTGGCCGGGCAGCTGTTCACGCCTTTTTTCACCACCCGCGCCGAAGGCATGGGGCTGGGCCTGAGCCTGTGCCGCACCGTGGTCGAGCAGCACGGCGGCGCGCTCGACTTCGTGCCCCATCAGCCGCACGGCACGGTGTTCCGTTTCACCTTGCCGCTGGCCCGCGCCGGTGACAATCAGCCACAGGAATAAGCCAGCATGCAACCCACCCGGACCGGAACCGTGCACATCGTCGATGACGACACCGGCGTGCGCGAGGCACTCGCCTGGCTGCTGCGTTGGCGCGGCCTGGTCAGCCGAAGCTGGGAGAGTGCCGACGTCTTCCTGCAGTCGCTCGAAGCGGGCGAGTGCGGCGTGCCGGTGGCCGAGCCCGAATGCCTGCTGCTGGACGTGCGCATGCCGGGGCTGAGCGGGCTGGCGCTGTTCGAGCGCTTGTCGTCCCGGGGCCTCACTGGCGCGCTGCCGGTGATTTTTCTGACCGGGCACGGGGACGTCCCGACGGCGGTCGATGCGGTCAAGCGCGG
>JACSRS010000021.1 GCA_014879655.1 Burkholderiaceae bacterium | reverse complement strand
GGAATGTCGGGCGCGTCGGTCTCCAGCACCAGCGCTTCCAGCGGCAAGCCAGCGGCCAGCCGGCGCAGCTGCAGCGCGCGCTCATATGTCACGGCGCCGCCAAAACCGAGCTTGAAACCCAGGTCGACGAAGGCGCGTGCCTGCTGCTCGCTGCCGTTGAAGGCATGGGCAATGCCGTGCCAGCCGCCCGGCGGGCGCAATTCGCGCAGCGGCCGCAGCAGCGCGTCGGCCGAGCGGCGCACGTGCAGGATCACCGGCAGCTCGTGCTGGCGCGCCAGCGCCAGTTGCGCGCGGTAGAAATGAAGCTGGCGCTCCTTCATCGGGCTGCGGGTGAGTTCGGGCACGAACAGGTCGATGCCGATCTCGCCCACCGCCACCAGACGCGGGTCGTCGCGGTGCCGGGTGAGCGCGGCGTCCAGGCTGTCCAGGTCGCTGTCCTGCGCCTGCGCCACATACAGCGGGTGAATGCCCAGCGCGTAGCTGTCGCCGGTCTGGTGCGCCAGTTCGCGCACCGTGTCGAATTTCGCCACCTCCACAGCCGGCAGCACGCAGTGCGCCACGCCCAGGGCCCGGGCGCGCTCGCGCACCTGGCCGGCCGCGGCGCCAAACTCGGGCGCGTCCAGGTGGCAATGGGTGTCGATCCAGACGGTCATCGCGCCATCATGCCCGATGCCACCCCGCCCCATCCACATTGATGTGCAGGGTTGAAAAAAGCGTGCTAACGTCGTTTCCCAGTCGTTCAACTTGCAGGCCCACCGATGCGAAGGACCGCGCTCTACAGCCGTTCTCCGGCCCCGAACCGGGAACCGGAGCAGCCCGCTGCCAACAGCGCCGAGCCGCTGCCGGCTGACGTCTCAGCCCGGCCGCGGCGCCGCTTCCCCGTTGCCGCCGCCGACCCCCGCCTGCTCTGGGCCGCCATCGGTCTTCTGGCGGTGCTGCTGGTTGCCAGTCTGATGCTGCCCGGCCGCCCCGGCAGCCGCCCGCTGACGCAGGAAGCCATTGACGCTGCCGTGCTGCACACGCTGGAAAACACCACGCTGCCGTCCGCCACGGCGAAGGCCGCCGCCAACATCCACGGCTCGGTGGTGCGGGTGATGGGCTTTCAGGACGTGAAGAAAAAGGGCAAGCCGGGCAAGGGCGAGCCGCAGACCGAGATGCTGGAACACGGCGTCGGCACCGGCGTGGTGATCGTCGACAAGGGCGTGATCCTGACCAACCTGCACGTGGTGCAGGGCGCCGACAGCATCAAGGTGCTGTTTGCCGACGGCCTGGAGTCCACCGCGTCCATCATCGGCGCGCAGCCCGAGAACGACCTGGCCGTCCTGCAGGCCCACCGCATTCCCGATGACCTGCACGCCGCCACGATGCGCTCCACGCACGACCTGATGCCGGGCGACCAGGTGGTGGCGGTGGGCTTTCCGTTCGGCATCGGGCCGTCTTTTTCAGCCGGTGTGGTCAGCGGCCTCAAGCGCGAGTTCCGCTCGCCCAAGGGCGGCCAGCAGCTCTCCAACCTGATCCAGTTTGATGCGGCGGCCAATCCCGGCAACTCGGGCGGGCCGCTGGTCACGATGGACGGCGAAGTGGTGGGCATCGTCACCGCCATCCTGAACCCGACGCCGGCGCGCACTTTCATCGGCATCGGTTTTGCCGTTCCGATTGAAAACGCTGCAGCGGCCGTCGGCCTGCACCCGTTCTGAGAAATTGCGGGACCGACCAGGCGCTACACACATTGAGCCTTGCTCTGTCCTCAACCATACAGGAGCCCTCATGGACACCACCCCCGCCAAGCCGGACGACACGGCGCTGCTGATGGAGCAACTGCTCTACGAAGTCAAGCGTGTGGTGGTCGGTCAGGACCGCTTTCTGGAACGCGTGATGGTCGCCATCCTGGCGCAGGGCCATCTGCTGGTCGAAGGTGTGCCGGGCCTGGCCAAGACGCTGACCGTCAAGACGCTGGCCAGCGCGGTCAGTGGCCAGTTCAAGCGCATCCAGTTCACCCCTGATCTGGTGCCGGCCGACCTGGTGGGCACGCGCATCTACAACCAGAAAACCGGCGATTTCAGCACCTCGCTGGGGCCGGTTTTCACCAACCTGCTGCTGGCCGACGAGATCAACCGCGCACCCGCCAAGGTGCAAAGCGCGCTGCTCGAAGTGATGCAGGAGCGCCAGGTGACGATCGCCGGTGAAACGCACAAGGTGCCCTCGCCGTTTCTGGTGATGGCGACCCAGAACCCGATCGAGACCGAAGGCACCTACCCGCTGCCCGAGGCGCAGGTGGATCGTTTCATGATGAAGGTGCTGGTGGACTACCCCACCGAAGAAGAAGAATTCGTCATCGTGCAGCGCGTCACCGGGCCCGCGGTCGACGTCGCCGCCGTGGCGACGACCGCACAGTTGGCCGCACTGCAGGCGAGCTGCCGGCACGTGTATGTCGATCCGTCGCTGATCCAGTACGCCGTCAAACTTGTCGCCGCCACGCGCACGCCTGAAAGAGCCGGCCTGAAGGACCTGGCGCGCTTCATCACCTTCGGTGCCAGCCCGCGCGCCACCATCAACCTTGTCGAAGGCGCACGCGCCCTGGCCATGTTGCGCGGACGCTGTTACGCCCTGCCCGAAGACATGACCGACCTGGCGCCCGACGTTCTGCGTCATCGCGTGGTGCTGTCCTACGAAGCGCTGTCCGAAGGACTGTCGGCCGACGCGCTGATCGGCAAGATCATGGCCAAGGTGCCGGTACCGCCAAAGCCGCTGGAACACGAAAAGCTGGCCGCATGAACATCTTTCGCAGCCGTCGTCCGAAGCCGGCGCCCATCGCCGAGGCCCCACCTCGCACCGACGCCGAGCGCGTGCTGCGGCGGCTGGAATGGTCGGTGATCCGCCGGCTCGACGGCGTGCTGCAGGGCGACTGGCGCACGCTGATGCGCGGCACTGGCCTCGACCTGGCCGACCTGCGTGAATACCAGCTGCATGATGACGTGCGCCACATTGACTGGAACGTCACCGCCCGGCTGCAACAACCCCATGTTCGCGTCTTCACCGAAGACCGCGAGATGGCTGCCTGGTTTCTGCTGGACCTGAGCGAATCGATGGACTTTGGCTCGGGCGAGATGCGAAAGCGCCAGGTACTGGCCGAGTTCGTCGCCGTGCTGGCGCGGCTGCTCACGCGGCGCGGCAACCGTGTCGGCGCCATGCTTTACGGCATCGGTGTCGACACGGTGATCCCCGCGCGCGGCGGGCGCATGCAGGTGCTGCGGTTGCTGCACGCGCTGCTCGCTCGTCCGCAACCCCGGGCTGGTCAGTCAGGGGACGGCACGCGGCTGGCCGATCTGCTCTCAACGGCCGCCGCGATGGTGCGCCGGCGCTCCACCGTCTTTGTCGTGTCCGACTTCATCAGCGAGCCGGGCTGGGAAAAGCCACTGGCCGAACTGGCCCGCCGCCACGATGTGGTGGCGGTGCGGCTGGTCGACCCGCTGGAGCGGGAGCTGCCCGATCTGGGCCTGATCCCGATCCGCGACGCCGAGACCGGTGAACAATTGCTGGTGGACACCAGCGACCGGGGCTTTCGCCAGCGCTTTGCCCGCATCGCCGCGCAGCGCGAGGCCATGCTCCTGCAGGGGCTGGCGCGGGCCGGCGTCGACACGCTGGAGTTGCCCACCGGGGGCGATCTGGTCGACGCCGTCGTGCGTTTTGCCGACCTGCGGCGCCAGCGCACACGGCTGAGTGGCGCCGCTGTTTCGTCTCGCGCCAGTGCAGTTCGCGGCGGCGGCTATCCGTCCCACCTGCGGCCCGCCGCCTGAAAGCGATCTGCGATGACCTTCCTCTGGCCCCAATTCCTCTGGCTGCAAACGCTGCTGCCGCTGCTGGTGCTGATCTACCTGTGGCTGATGCACCGGCGCAAGGCGCAGACGCTGCGCTACGCCAGCCTGTCGCTGGTGAAAGAGGCCATGGGCAAGGGGCCGGGCCTCAAGCGCCACATTCCGCCGCTGCTGTTCCTGCTGGCCTTGTCAGCCATGTTGCTGGCGTCAGCGCGGCCCTTTGCCGTGGTCACGCTGCCGATGCAGCAGGAAACCATCATCCTGGCGATGGACGTCTCGGGCAGCATGCGCGCCACCGACGTCAAGCCGAACCGGCTGATCGCCTCGCAGAACGCCGCGAAGGCGTTTCTGGCGGAACTCCCGCGCCAGGTGCGCGTGGGCATCGTCGCCTTTGCCGGCACCGCACAGGTGGTGCAGCCGCCCACGCTCAGCCGCGAAGACCTGACCGCCGCGATTGACAAATTTCAGCTGCAGCGCGCCACGGCCATCGGCAGCGCCATCGTGATCTCGCTGGCCGAGCTGTTCCCCGACCAGGGCATCGAGCTGGACGCGCTGGTGCGCGGCGGCAGCCGGCTGCGCGGCGTGCCGATCGACACCACGGCGCCAAAGAAGGACGTCAAACCCTTCGTGCCGGTGGCGCCGGGCTCCTACGGCTCGGCCGCGATCATCTTGCTGACCGACGGCCAGCGCACCACCGGCATCGACACGCTGGAGGCGGCCAAGATGGCTGCCGACCGCGGCGTGCGCGTCTACACCGTGGGCATCGGCACGGTCGATGGCGAGACCATCGGTTTCGAAGGCTGGTCCATGCGCGTACGACTGGACGAAGAAACCCTGAAGAAGGTGGCGCTGCAGACCGAGGGCGAATACTTCTACGCCGGCACCGCCGAAAACCTGAAAGCCGTCTACGAAAAACTCAGCGCGCGCCTGACGGTGGAGAAGAAGGAGACCGAAATCTCCGGGCTGCTGGCGCTGGTTGGCGCGGCGCTGGCGCTGCTGTCGGCCGGGCTGTCACTGCTGTGGTTCAAGCGCATCCTGTAACCGTGCACCGGTTCGGTGCAGGGGCACCCTTCCGGCGTCACCGTTCCTTGATCTGACGGGCCGGCGCAGCGCCCGGCCGCTGCTAGCATGACCGGATGGACCCGGAACCCACCGAAATCATCTTCCGCGCCAGTGGCCTGACCAAGGTCTATCGCATGGGCGATGTGGAGGTTCACGCGCTGCGCGGCGTGGATCTGGAGCTTCGGCGCGGCGAGTTCGTCGTGCTGCTGGGGCCGTCGGGCAGCGGCAAATCGACGCTGCTGAACATTCTGGGCGGGCTGGACGTGCCCAGCGGCGGTCAGGTCTGGTACCACGGCGAAGACCTCACCGATGCCAGCGATGCGCGGCTGACGCAGTTCCGGCGCGACCACGTCGGCTTTGTCTTCCAGTTCTACAACCTGATTCCCAGCCTGACGGCGCGCGAAAACGTCGCCATCGTCACCGACATCGCGCACGACCCGCTCCAGCCCGAAGCTGCGCTGGCGCTGGTGGGCCTGACCGAGCGGCTCGATCATTTTCCCGCCCAGCTCTCGGGCGGCGAGCAGCAGCGCGTGGCGATTGCCCGCGCCATTGCCAAACGCCCGGTGGTGATGCTGTGCGACGAGCCCACCGGCGCGCTCGATTCGGCCACCGGTGTGCGGGTGCTCGACGCGCTGGAGCGGGTGAATGCCGAAATGGGCACCACCACCATCGTCATCACGCACAACGCCGACATCGCCCGCATGGCCCACCGGGTGCTCTACATGGCCGACGGTCGCATCGTGCGTGAACAGACCAACGCCGAGCGCATTTCGGCCCGGGAACTGAGCTGGTGAAAGCCATTCACCGCAAGGCGCTGCGCGACCTGTGGCACATGCGCAGCCAGGCGCTGGCGATTGCGCTGGTGATTGCCGCCGGCATTGCGCTGCTGGTCATGACGCAGGCCACGCTGCATTCGCTCCGGGCCACGCGCGACCAGCTCTACGCCGACTACCGTTTCTCCGATGTCTGGGCGACCGTCAAGCGCGCGCCGCTGTCGGTGGCCAGGCAGGCGGCCGACATTCCCGGCGTCAACGCTGTGGAGACCCGCCTGATTGCGGCCGCCAAGCTGGAGTTGCCCGGTTTTGACGGCCTGGCCGAGGCCACCGTGCAGTCGCTGCCCGACCAGGGCATGCCCCTGCAGAACCGCCTGTACCTGCGGGCCGGCCGCATGCTGGCGCCGTTTGATGTCAACGAGGTGCTGATCAGCGAAGCCTTTGCGCTGGCGCACAAGATCAGGCCTGGCGAACGTCTGCGCGCCACCATCTACGGGCGCACCCAATGGTTCACCATCGTGGGCGTGGCTGTGTCGCCCGAATACCTGTACCAGGTCAAGCCCGGCGCGCTGTTCCCCGACTACGAGCGCTACGCCATCGTCTGGATGAACCGCCGTGCGCTGGAAGCCGCGCTGGACATGTCGGGCGCCTTCAACCAGCTCACGCTGGCGCTCAGCCCCGAGGCCAACACCGGCGACGTGCTGGCTGCGCTGGACCGCCTGCTGGAACGCTACGGCGGCCGCGGCGCGCAGGACCGCATGAACCAGATGTCCTACCGCTTCCTGTTCGAGGAGTTCCGCCAGCTCGAATCGATGGTGCGGATTTTCCCGACCATCTTTCTCGGTGTTGCCGCGTTTCTGCTCAACGTGGTGTTCACCCGGCTGATCGGCATGCAGCGCGACCAGATCGCCATCCTCAAGGCCTTCGGCTACCGGACGGTCGATGTGGCTGCGCACTATGCGCTGATCGTGCTGCTGATCAGCCTGCTGGGCGGCGTGCTGGGCGTGGCCGCCGGCGTTTGGATGGGCAACGGCCTGGCCGCGATGTACCAGCAGAACTACCGGTTTCCGTACCTGCGCTTCAGCCTGGACGCCCCGGTGGTGCTGGCCGGCATGGCGGTGTGCGTGCTGGCCGCTCTGGCCGGCGCGGGCCGCGCGGTGTGGCGAGCCGCCGGCGAGAGTGTGGCCGACGCGATGCGCCCGCCGGCCCCGGAGCACTTTCGCCGCACGCTGGCCGAGCGGCTGGGTCTGGCCCGGTGGCTGTCACCGCCCACACGCATCATCCTGCGTCAGATCGAGCGCCGGCCGGTGAAGGCACTGATGAGTGTGCTGGGGCTGGCCTTTGCCGGCGCCATCCTGCTGACGGCACGGTTTCAGGACGGCTCGATCAACCACATGATCGAGGTGCAATACCGGCTGTCGCAACAGCACGATATTGCGGCCACCTTCATCGAGGCCGCGCCGCGGCGGGCCGCGCACGAGTTGCGCGCGCTGGACGGCGTGCAGATGGCCGAGGGCTACCGCAGCGTGGCCGTGCGGCTGCGCCACGAAAACCACCACTACCAGACCAGCATCGAAGGCCTGCCGCCCGACAGCCAGCTGCGCCGCCCGGTTGACGAACACCTGCGCCGTGTGCGGCTGCCCGACGACGGACTGGTGCTGAACGACTACCTGGCCAAGCGGCTGGGGGTGCGTGTGGGAGACACGCTGTGGGTGGAGGTGCTGGAAGGTCGCCAGACCCGCCTGCAGCTGCCGGTGGTGCAGCTGGTGCGCGACGACATGGGTACGCAGTCATACATGAACCTGGATGCGCTGAACCGGGCGCTGGGTGACGGCGACGTCATCAGTGGCGTGCGACTCACCGTGGAAGACGGCCAGGAAGCCGCTGTCATGCGCCAGCTCGACCGCCGGCCCGTGGTGGCCGGTGCCGAGCTGCGGCTGTCGTCGGTGAAAGCCCTGTACCGGTTGATCGACGAGATGATGGGCGTTTTCACGCTGGCCATGCTGCTGATGGCCGGCATCATCAATTTCGGCGTGGTCTACAACTCGGCGCGCATTGCGCTGTCAGAGCGCGGGCGCGAACTGGCCAGCCTGCGTGTGCTGGGTTTCACCCAGGGCGAAGTGAGCTACATCCTGCTGGGCGAGCTGGCGCTGCTGGTGCTGGTGTCGATCCCGGTGGGGCTGGCCATCGGCTACGCGCTGGCCTGGATCACGGCGGTCAACATGGCCACCGACATCTACCGCATCCCGCTGGCCATCCCGACCTCGGCCTACGCCTACACCGCCCTGGTCACGCTGGCGTCGGCCGCGGTGTCGGCGCTGGCTGTCTACTGGCGCATCCGCCGGCTCGACCTGATCGGCGTGCTGAAGACGCGAGAATGACAACCGGACACCACTGACCATGAAAATTTCCCGAAAAATCATC
Organism: Burkholderiaceae bacterium; assembly: GCA_014879655.1. GTDB lineage: Bacteria > Pseudomonadota > Gammaproteobacteria > Burkholderiales > Burkholderiaceae_C > JACSRS01. The sequence goes on along the minus strand of JACSRS010000021.1, from coordinate 4,829 downwards.
TTCTGGACCGGTGCGGCCGCCGCCGTGGCCGCGCTGGCCTGGGTGGCGCTGCGCGAACCGGTGCAGATGGCCAGCGTGGCCCAGGTGCAGCGCGGCCCGCTGGAGCTGAACTTTCTGGAAGAAGGCAAGACCCGGCTGAAGAACCGCTACCTGGTCACCGCACCGGTGGCGGGCCTGGTGCGCCGCATCGAACTGCGCCCCGGCGACGCGGTGCAGGCCGGCCAGGTCGTCGCCCACCTCGATCCGGCCACCAGCGCGCTGCTCGATCCGCGCGCCCGCGCCCAGGCCCGCGCCGACATCGCCACCGCACAGAGCGCTCTGCGCTCCGCGCACGAGCGCATTGCCGCTGCCTCCACTGAGCTGGCGGTCGCCCAGCGCGAGTACCAGCGGCAGGATTCGCTGCGCAAGGACGGCATGACCACCGCCACGCTGCTCGACAGCACCCGCGCCCGCGCGGCGCAGGCACAGGCGGCGCTCACCACCGCTCGCGCCGACGAGCAGATCGCGCAGCAGCGCCTGCAGGTGGCCCGTGCCAGTCTGGCGCTGGACGGCAGCGCGGGCAGCGGCAAGGCGCTGACGCTGACAGCGCCGGTGCAAGGCGTGGTGCTCAAACGCGCGGTGGAGAGCGCCACGCCCGTGCCCGCGGGCCAGGTGCTGCTGGAAATCGGCAACCCGGCCCAGCTGGAGATCGAGGTCGAGGCGCTCAGCACCGACGCCGTCACGCTCAGGCCCGGCCTGAAGGCGCGGGTGCTGCGCTGGGGCGGCGAAGGCGTGCTGGATGCCACCGTGACGCGCATCGAGCCGGGCGGCTTCACCAAGGTTTCGGCGCTCGGCGTGGACGAGCAGCGCACCCGCGTCATCCTCGACTTCACCTCGCCCCAGGCGAAATGGGCCGCGCTGGGCGACGGCTACCGCGTCGAGGTTGAATTCATCCAGCGCCAGGAAAAGGACGTGCTGCAAGTGCCGGTCAATGCACTGTTTCGCGCCGGTGACGGTTGGGCCGTCTACGGGGTCGATGGCGGCCGCGCGCTCAAGCTGCCGGTCACCATCGGTGCGCGCTCGGCCACTGCGGCCGAGGTGATCGGCGGCCTGAGCGCCGGCCAGTCCGTGATCGTGCAACCCGACGACCGCATCAAGGAGGGGACGCGCATCCAGGCGGTGAGCGGGAACTGAAGGTTGCGGCGCAGCAGCCAGTGTCAACTATTTTTTCAATAGCTTAAAACGACCATTTGACGCTGGGATTTCCCGAAAAATTCCGAATTTCGTCAAACATGGGGGCAAGGGGTCTGCCTCCGGTCCGGTCCGGGCCCGGGCCGGCACAAGGATCAGCGCCTGCCAGGCCCGCTCAATACGCCTTGAAGTTTGCCGCCACGCGCTGGTTCAGGTAGTCGCCGGCGGCAATGGCCGGGTATTTCTTGCCCGGGCCTTCAATGATGGCGTGGCGGTTGGCCTGGGCAAAAAAGGCCATGCTGTAGCGCGGACCCATGTATTCGCCGGGCTGCGGGTTTTTCACGCGGTGAAAGTTGGACGGCAACTGGTCGTCACTCCAGCGCATCAGCATGTCACCGATGTTGCAGGTGATGGCCGATTCGTCAGGCTCTACCGGCGTCCAGGCCTGGCTGTCCATCTCCTTGCCGGGGCAGACCTGAAGCCCGCCCTGACCCTGGCGCTGAAACAGCAGCGTCAGGCAGTCAAAGTCGGTGTGGGCCCCGGCACGCCACAACCCCAGGTCCGCCTGCTGCTCGGGCGGAATGGCGAAATAGTGCAGCAGGCGCAAGGTGCTCTGGTAGTCGGGCTGCTCCGGGTCGTGCGCGCGGCGGAAAAACGCCTCGTCGAAACCCAGCCTGCTCGCAAAGCACGACAGCACCTGCATGGCCACCTGCCAGCACTGCCGCTCGAAGGCCAGCATCGTGCGCTGAAAACCCGTCAGTTCCTGCTCGGTGGGCCATCGACCAGCCATGTGGGGGCGGGTGATCTGGTAGGACTCCTTCTGATCCGGCGTGCCGGTGGACGGTCGGACCTGCGCCCGGCTTTCCCAGCCCACATTCAGCGCCTTGACCAGCGGGTATTGCGCCTTCACGGCATCGGGCAGCGCAAAAAAGCGCTCGGTCATGGCGAAGGCTTCGTGGACCTCGGCGAGCTCGATGCCGTGATTGACGATCTGGAAAAACCCGACGTCGACCGCTGCATCCCACAGCTGCCGGGCGATGTCGGCCTTGCGATCGTCGAAATCGGTGAGATCGATGCGGCGGATTTCCCGCTGGCCTTCGCGGCCCATGGCGCCCATGCGCGATTCTTTTTGCAGTTCGGCCAGCGAGTGTTCAGCGTCGGTCATGCGGTTCTCCTGCGTGGGGATGAATCAGATCGTCCCGCCAGAAAATTCAGCTGGTCCGGCTCACCGCCGGCAGGCGGGACTTCTGCAGCAGCACGGCCAGCTCGGGCAGCCCGAGGATGCGGATGCGGTTTTCCTTTGCGAAACGCGCGGCCTGCGGGCTGACCACGCCCAGGCTGATGAAGAGGCCGTCGGGCACGTCGGCGCGCTCCATCGCGGCGCGCAACTCGCTCAGCGGTTCTGCGCCCAGGCTGGCCGCTTTCCAGCGGCGGCAGCTGGCCAGCGTGTAACCCAGCTTGCCTTCGAGCAGTTCAAAGTCCGCGCCCGTGCCCTTGTGCGGCTTGACGACCAGCCCCTGCGCCCGCCAGGCGCCTTCCAGCAACTCGGCAAACTCGCGCCAGGCCATCGCGCCGACCGCTTCAGCGGTCTGATGCACGCGCCTGCTGCCGGGCAGGTGCCACTGCCGCCTGGCCGCCATCACCGCGATGACGATGAACGGAAAACCGCCCATCGCGCCAAAGAGGTAGAGGTCGGCCGGCATCAGCAGGCGCGCCAGCAGCGCAAACGCGCCGGCGATGCCCAGGCTCATCCACCAGGGCGAGCGCAGCAGGATGGCAAAGAGCGAGCGCTCGGCCATGCGGAACTTCATGCAGGGACTCCGTTGTGGGGTTCTTCCGACAGCCGGCCCTGCACCAGTTGCAGGCGGCGCGCACAGCGTCCCGCCAGCGTGGCGTCGTGCGTGACCAGCACAAAAGCCATGCCGTGCTCGCGGGCCAGGCCCAGCATCAGCTCGAACACGCCGTCAGCGGTGACGCGGTCCAGATTGCCGGTGGGCTCGTCGGCCAGCACGCAGGCCGGCCGGGTCACCAGCGCGCGGGCAATGGCCACGCGCTGGCGCTCGCCGCCCGACAGCTCGGACGGGCGGTGCTGCACCCGATCGGCCAGCCCGACCTGCGCCAGCATCTGCTGCGCCACCTGCGCGGCCTGCTCGCGTGGCTGGCGCCGGATCCACAGCGGCATGGCCACGTTGTCCAGCGCGCTGAACTCGGGCAGCAGGTGGTGAAACTGGTAGACAAAGCCCAGGTGCCGGTTGCGCAGTTCGCCCTGCTGCGCGGCCGACAGCTCGGTCAGCGCCTGCCCCATCAGCAGCACCTGGCCGCTGGTGGGCGCGTCCAGCCCGCCCAGCAGGTGCAAGAGCGTGCTCTTGCCCGAACCCGAAGCGCCGACGATGGCCAGCGTCTCGCCGGCGCGCACCTGCAGATCGACGCCCTGGAGCACCGGCACGTCCAGCCGCCCTTCGGTGAAGCGTTTGGTCAGGCCGCTGGCCTGCAAAACCCATTCACTCATAACGGAGTGCCTCCGCCGGATTGACGCGGCTGGCGCGCCAGCTGGGGTAAATGGTGGCGACAAAGGCCAGCACCAGCGAGATCAGCGCCACCGGCAGGATGTCGCTTTGCTGCGGGTCGCTGGGCATGCGGCTGATCAGGTAGATGTCCTTGGGCAGAAAGCTGGCGTGCAGCAGTTGCTCCAGCGCCGGCACGATGACGTCGATATTGAAGGCGACGGCCAGCCCCAGCACCAGACCGGCCAGCGTGCCGATCACGCCAACCATCGCGCCCTGCACCACGAAGATGCCCATGATGCTCTTCGGGCTGGCGCCCAGCGTGCGCAGGATCGCGATGTCGGCGCGCTTGTCAGTCACCGACATCACCAGTGTGGACACCAGGTTGAAGGCCGCCACCGCGACGATGAGTGTCAGGATGATGAACATCATGCGTTTTTCCAGCTGCACGGCGGCAAACCAGGTGCGGTTCTGGCGCGTCCAGTCCCGAATGAGCAGGTCGCCGCTGAGCGTGCCCATCAGCTGCGTGGCCACCTCGCGCGCCTGGTGCAGATCGACGATCTTCAGGCGCACGCCCGTCGGCCCCTCGAGCCGGAAGATGCGTGCGGCGTCCTGCTCATGCAACATCACCAGTGCGGAGTCGTATTCGTAGTGGCCGGAGCTGAAGGTGCCCACCACCGTCAACTGCTTCAGCCGCGGCACGATGCCGGCGGGCGTCACCTGACCACTGGGCGCGATCAGCGTCACCACATCGCCCTCGCTCACGCCCAGGTTGCGCGCCAGATCCGCCCCCAGCACCACACCAAAGCCACCCGGCACCAGCCGGCTGAGCACAGAATTGCCCATGTCGGCGGCCAGATCGGTCACCTCCGGCTCGCGTGCCGGGTCGATGCCGCGCACCATCACGCCTTTCATGTCGTCGCCACGGGCCACCAGCGCCTGCGCGGCGATGAACGGCGCCGCGCCGCGCACGTTCGGGTTGGTCATCACCTCCTTGAGCGTGCGCTGCAAGTCGGGCAGCGCCGCGCCGCCCGGCGCCAGAATTTCGATGTGCGAGACCACACTCAGCATGCGGTCGCGCACTTCTTTCTGGAATCCGTTCATCACCGACAGCACGATGATCAGCGCCGCCACCCCGAGCGCGATGCCGAGCAT
>JACSRS010000013.1 GCA_014879655.1 Burkholderiaceae bacterium | reverse complement strand
CGCCAGGTGCAGCCACTCGGCGATCACCGTATCCAGGCTGCCGAGGTTCTCCTTCAGCGAGCTCATGCTGGCATCGTCCCAGTTGACAAAGAAGGCAATGGCCAGCGGTTGGCTGTCCAGGCCGGCGCCACTCGCCCGCGGCGGCTGCAGCAGGTGGCGCAGACTGCGCTCACGCTCGCGGGCGAGTTTGAGCTGGTCGTTGCGCAGGACCCGTTCGCGACGGGTCGCCGGCCTTTCGGGCGCCAGATCCGGGACGTCGGGAACGGCGTGCGCGCCGTGCGGCAGGAAACTGACATTCGGCAGGTGCAGCGCCGGCAGCACCGGTGCGGCCAGAATACTGAGTACGAGTCCGCCCATCAGCAGCGTAAGCGCGACGCCGATCAGCGCCATGCCCAGGCGGAGACGCGGCCAGCGCTTGTTGGCCGGATCGAAAAACACCGCTTTGGCCGTTTTCGGGCTGGCGCCTGGCGCTGGTGCAGGGTCGAGGAATGGTGGCTGGGACATGCGCGGATCACGAACCTGGATCGATGCGCCACTCGCGCGAGCGGCACTGACCGGCTGATCTTCCCGCGCCAGGAGCGCAAGCGCGGCGCGCCGCTCCGGCCGGGATGTCGGATCGAACGCGGAGGATAACGGGCATTGGGAACCTCGGGTGGCAGTGAATGCAGATCTTATCCGCAGTCCAGGTTTTGCGCACGAATCCTGTCCATGCCAGGCCGACAGCAAGGAGCGCTCCCCTAAGTTTCGCCTAATCCTCGGTCGCTATCTTCACGCCTGCGCGAATTCCTGCGTGCTTTGCACGCGCGACGGCCAGAAGAAGAAATTTCAAGCGGGAAGCAGCAGCCGCCCCTGCGGCGCCCCGCCATTGGCGCGGGCGGCGCCGGAAAGTCTGCCGGCACCGCTGGCCTGGCAATCGCCAACGCGCTGCCCGATGCTGAATACAAGGAAAAAAGAAATCATGTCCTGGTCATTGAAACCCTACTGGCGCAGCGCCCTCGTCGTCATCGGCGCCGCCCTGACGCTCTATCTGAGCTACTCCGAGTGGCGCCAGTTCTACCCGGCGACGGCCGCGACCGGCTGGGAGGTGGAGGTCTATCGCGACCAGATCCCCATGGTCAGCGCGTTGGCACTCGACGGCAAGGGCGACCTCTACATCAGCCAGGAGCTGTCCAGCGGCAAGGGCAAGATTCTCAAGCTGACCGCCGACGGCAAGCTGACCGAAATTCTCGCCGGCCTCTCCAAACCGGACGGCCAGGTGATCTTCCGTGGTGGTCTGGTGACTGGCCAGGAAGGCGGCAAGCTGCCGGTGCTCTGGCTGCACAACGGCGAGACCGAAACCCTCTTCGAGGGCAACAGCGTCGAGGGCATCGCCACCGATGGCCAGGTGCTCTACGCCATTGAGGATGCACGGCCGGGCCGCCTGCTGCGCTTCAACCCCGACAGTGGCGAACTGACCGTCCTCCGTGAAGGGCTGGACGACGGCGAGGGTGTCAGCCTGTGCGCCGACGGCCGGCTGTTCTATACCGAGAAGCGCAAGGGCTGGGTCAAGCAATGGCAGGCCAAGGGCCCGGACATCATCGTCGCCGATGGCCTCAACGCACCCGGCTTTGTACAATGCACGAGCGATGGCCTGTGGATCACGGAGGACGCCACGCACCTGGCGCGCGTGCTGCTGCTCGACACGGGCGGCAAGCTGCAAGTCATCCTGACCCACCTGCGTTCCGCGCAAACCCTCATCCCGCTCGCTGCCGGCAGTTACCTGCTCGCCGAACAGGGCCGCAAGCGCATCCTGAAACTCGAACGGCGCCCCACCTGATTCCGACAGTCCAACATTCCGAGCAGACATGACCGCCACCCTCGCACCGCGCAACGCACCGCTTTCCCGCCGCATCGCCCAGCCGACACTGAAGAGTCACCTGGCCTTCACCCTGCTCGGCGGCGCCGCGCTGCTCGCGCTGTACACCCTGTTGCGCATCGCCTTGCTCGTCTACAACCGCGAATTGATTGGCGACACGCCAAGTGCGACGTTCATCGAGGCCTTCTACAATGGCCTGCGTTTCGATGTGCGCCTGGTGGTCTATGCGCTGACGCCGCTGCTCCTGGCACTGCTCAGCGTCCGCGCCATGGCCGCCCGCGGTCTGCTGCGGGGGTGGCTGACCGCCTTCGCCAGCTTCACCCTTCTGCTCGGCATCACCGAGCTCGATTTCTACCGCGAATTCCACCAGCGCCTGAACGGCCTGGTGTTCCAGTATTTCGAGGAAGACCTGGCC
>JACSRS010000081.1 GCA_014879655.1 Burkholderiaceae bacterium | reverse complement strand
TACAAGTGGTATGCCGCGCTGGCCTACATCCGTGCCAACCGGCTGAATTACAACGTCATCGAAAGCCCCGGCGACCGCTTTGGCCTGATTGCCAGCGGCAAGGCTTACAACGACACCCGCCAGGCGCTGCTGGAACTCGGCCTGGACGATGCCACCTGCCGTCAGCTGGGTATTCGACTGCACAAGGTCGGCGTGGTCTGGCCGCTGGAGGCGCAGCTGACGCGCGAGTTCGCCACCGGCCTGCAGGAAATTCTGGTGGTGGAAGAAAAACGCCAGGTCATCGAATACCAGCTGAAGGAAGAGCTGTACAACTGGCGCGCCGATGTGCGCCCCAACGTGCTGGGCAAATTCAATGACATGGGCGACGACCACTCGGGTGGCGAATGGTCCATGCCCAATCCGACGGCGAACACGCTGCTGCGGGCCAATGCCGACCTGTCACCCGCGCTGATTGCCGCCGCCATCGCGCAACGGCTGAAGAAGCTCGGCGTCAGCAGTGACATCGCGGCGCGCATGGACGCGCGCCTGGCGGTGATGCAGGCCAAGGAATCGGCCATGCAGGTATTGGAGGTGCAGGCCGACCGCCAACCGTGGTTCTGTTCGGGCTGCCCGCACAACACGTCGACCAAGGTACCCGAAGGCTCGCGTGCGATGGCCGGTATCGGCTGCCATTTCATGAGCATCTGGATGGACCGCGCCACCGTGGGCTTTACGCAGATGGGTGGCGAGGGCGTGCCCTGGGTGGGCCAGCAGCCGTTCAGCACGGACCAGCACATGTTTGCCAACCTGGGCGACGGCACCTACTTTCACAGCGGGTTGCTGGCCATCCGCCAGAGCATCGCGGCGGGCGTCAACATCACCTACAAGATTCTGTACAACGACGCGGTCGCCATGACCGGCGGCCAGCCCGTGGGCGAGCGGCCCGAGGGCCATTCGGTGGTGCAGATTGCGCAGAGCATGCGGGCCGAAGGCGCAGTCAGGATCACCATCGTGACCGACGAGCCCGAAAAGTACGCCGGGGTCAAGGGTCTGCCCGAGGGTATCGCCATCCAGCACCGCGACACGCTGGACGCCGTGCAGCGCGAATTCCGCGAAATCAAGGGCACCACCGTCATCATCTACGACCAGACCTGCGCCACCGAAAAGCGCCGCCGCCGCAAGCGCGGCACCATGGCCGACCCGGCCAAGCGCGTGATCATCAACGAGCTGGTCTGTGAAGGCTGCGGCGACTGCGGCGTGCAGTCCAACTGTCTGTCAGTGGAGCCGCTGGAGACCGAATTCGGTCGCAAGCGCCAGATCAACCAGAGCACCTGCAACAAGGATTTCTCCTGTGTGAAGGGCTTTTGCCCGAGCTTTGTCACCGTCGAAGGCGGGCAGATGAAGAAAAAGGCCAAGGGCAAAGGCGCATCACCGTTTGAACTGGGTGCGCTGCCCGATCCTGAAATCCCCGCGCTCACCCAGGCCTGGGGCATTGTGGTGGCGGGTGTCGGCGGCACAGGCGTGATCACCATCGGCCAGTTGCTGGGCGTGGCCGCGCATCTGGAGGGCAAGGGCATCGTGACGCAGGACGCCGGTGGTCTGGCGCAAAAGGGCGGCGCAACCTGGAGCCACGTGCTGATCGGCAATTCGCAGGACGACATCCGCACCACGCGCGTCACCATGGCGGCGGCGGATCTGATCATCGGCTGCGACCCCATTGTCACTGCCGGCAAGGAAACGGTGCTGCGCATGTGCGAGGGCCGCACCCACGTTGCGCTCAACAGCTACAGCACGCCCACCGCGGCTTTCGCTCACAACGCCAACTGGCAGAACCCGGCCGACCAGTGTGTGGCCGAGATCACCCGCGCCGTCGGGGAAGCGGGTGTCGGCGTGTTCGACGCCGATGCCATTGCCAGCAAGCTGATGGGCGACACGATCTACGTGAACCCGATCGCGCTGGGCTACGCCTGGCAGCGAGGCTGGATCCCGCTGCAACGGGCTTCGATCCTGCGCGCCATCGAGCTCAATGCGGTCGCGGTGGAGAACAACAAGGCTGCATTCGAGTGGGGTCGGCAGGCGGCGCACGACCTGGCCCGCGTGCAGGCGCTGGCATCGCCGGGGCAGGTGATCGAGTTCAAGAAACGTGAAACGGTGGAAAATCTGGTGGCGCGCCGAGTCGAATTCCTGACCGCCTACCAGGACGCCGCCTATGCCGCCACCTACCAGGCGTTTGTCGCGCGCGTGCAGGCTGCCGAGTCGCCGCTGGGGAAAACGGCGCTTGCCGAATCGGTGGCGCGTTATCTCTTCAAGCTGATGGCCTACAAGGACGAATACGAGGTGGCGCGGTTGCAGTCCGACCCGGCGTTTCTGGCGCGCATCCGCGAGCAGTTCGACGGCGACATCAAGCTGAACTATCACCTGGCGCCGCCTTTGCTGGCCAAGAAGAATGCCAAAGGCGAGCTGATCAAGCAGTCGTACGGGCCGGCCATGCTGACGGCCTTTCGCTGGCTGGCGCGGCTCAAGGGCCTGCGCGGCGGCGCGTTCGACATCTTCGGCCGCAGCGAAGAGCGCCGCACCGAGCGTGCCCTGATTGGCGAGTACCGCGCGAGCATCGAAGAAGTGTTGCCGCTGCTGAACGCCGACAACCACGCCACCGCGGTGGAGATCGCCCGCATTCCCGAGCAGATCAAGGGCTACGGTCACGTGAAGGAGCGCCACCTGAAGGCGGCGCGCGTGCGCTGGGCCGAACTGATGGGGCAGTTGCGCGATCCGCAGCGTTCGCGCCAGGCGGCCTGAGCATCGGCCTGAAACGCAGGGGGGGTGAAGACTCAAAATGCCTGCATTTCAAGGCTTTTTGGCATCAACCCATCGTCAAATGGTCATTTTTTGCTATTGAAAATAAAGTAAAAAGGGCTGCGAAAGATCAGATTTCGATCTTCGAGCCCAGCTCCACCACCGCGTTGTTGGGCAGGTTCAGGAACTCGGCGGCCGCGCTGGCGTTGTGGTGCATCTGCGCGAACAGCTTTTCGCGCCAAGGCGCCATGCCGCTGCCGATGGTGGGGATCACGATGTCGCGCGACAGGAAGTAGCTGGTGGTCATCGCGTCCAGATCACAACCGCGCCCCTTGAGCTGTTCCAGCGCGCGGGGCAGGTCCGGGTCGTTCTTGAAGCCGTAGTTCACCGTGATCTGCCAGCAGGCGTGGCCCAGCGATTCGATCTCGGTGCGCTTGTCCAGGCCGATCCATGGTACCTCGTGGTTGCGCACGGTGACGAACAGGTTGTTCTCGTGCAGCACCTTGTTGTGTTTCAGGTTGTGCAGCAGGGCGTTGGGCACGGTGCCCGGCTCGGCCGTCAGGAACACCGCCGTCCCGTCTACCCGCGCAGGCGGGCTGACAAACACGGCATCCAGAAAGCTGTTCAGGTCCAGCGCATCCGAGCGTAGCGACTCGTTGAGCAGCTGGCGTCCCTGCTTCCAGGTCATCATCAGCAGGAACACGACACCGCCGATCATCAGCGGGAACCAGCCGCCTTCGAACAGCTTCATCAGGTTGGAGCTGAAAAAGGCCAGATCGACGACGAAGAAGAAGCCGGTGGCCAGCAGACACAACCACAGCGGGTACTTCCAGCCGTAGCGGATCACGAAGAAGGTCAGCACCGTGGTGATCAGCATGTCCAGCGTCACGGCAATGCCGTAGGCCGAGGCCAGGTTGCTCGACGAGCGGAACAGCACCACCGCAAGCACGATGGCCACGAACAGCCCCCAGTTCACGAACGGCAGGTAGATCTGGCCGGTGTCCTTCACGCTGGTGTGCTGCACCTGCAGGCGCGGCAGGTAGCCCAGCTGGATGACCTGCTTGGTGACGCTGAAAGCGCCGGAAATCAGTGCCTGCGAAGCAATGACCGTGGCCATGGTGGCCAGGCACACCAGCGGCAGCAGCGCCCAAGCGGGGGCCATCATGAAAAACGGGTTTTTCACCGCCTCGGGGTTGTCCAGCAGCAGCGCGCCCTGGCCGAAATAGTTCAGCGTGAGCGCGGGCATCACGACGGTAAACCAGGCGATGCGGATCGGCTTCTTGCCGAAATGCCCCATGTCGGCGTACAGCGCCTCGCCGCCGGTGACGCAAAGCACCACCGCGCCCAGAATGATGAAAGTGGTGGTCGGCTGTTCCCAGATGAAACGCAGCGCGTGGTGCGGGCTGAGCGCCCACAGGATGACCGGGTGCGTCGCGATGTGCATGACGCCCAGCACCGCGATGACGGCAAACCAGACCACCGTGATCGGGCCGAAAAACTTGCCGATGCCGGTGGTGCCGCGTTTCTGCACCGCAAAAAGCCCGAACAGGATGACCAGGGTCATCGGAATCACGGCCTTCTTGAAATTGGGCGAGACCACTTCCAGGCCCTCCACGGCGGAAAGCACCGAGATTGCCGGGGTGATGACGCCGTCGCCGTAGAACAGACAGGTTCCGAAAATGCCGATGCCCAGCATCCAGCGGCGCAACTGGGGCTTGTCTTTGACCGATTGGGAAGCCAGCGCCAACATTGCGACCAGGCCGCCTTCGCCGTTGTTGTCCGCCCGCAGCACCAGCGAGACGTACTTGAGCGAGATGATGACCGTCAGCGTCCAGAAGAAGATCGACAGGATGCCGTAGACATTGGCGTGGGTGAACGGCACGTGACCGGAGCCGAAAACCTCTTTGACCGCATAGAGAACACTGGTGCCGATGTCGCCGTACACGACGCCGATCGCGCCCAGCGTGAGGGCTGTAAGCGAAGACTTGGAAGCAGATGCCACACGAATGCCCCGCGCGGACGTCGGGGCTCCGGAAATACGAAGCGACTATTGTGCGCCTGCCAGCCATCCGGCGGGCGACGGAAAAGCACCGGTGAAACGGATGTTGCGGCGCAGCAACTTCCCTGTCCTGACGCCCGGCCAATCTTTTGGCAGCCCGCCGTCAGGCCGACGGGCCGGGGCCAGGCGCTGCGGGCTCAGTCGTAGATTTCGGCGTCCGGGTCGGTCGCTTCCATCTCGTAGCTTCCGGCAAGCATGGCCAGCCGGCCGATCACGCCGTACATGTAGAAACGGTTGGGCGCGCTGGCGCCAGGTTTCATGCCGGGTTGCGGCAGGTGGGTGCTGTGCTCGAACGCCAGCGGCACAAAGCTCGATCCGGGGGCATTCAGGTTTTCGTCGACGCCGCGCTCGGCGTGGATGCGGTAGAAACCGCCGACCACGTAGCGGTCCATCATGTAGACCACCGGCTCGGCCACGGCGTCGTTCATGCGCTCGTGGGTCAGTACGCCTTCCTGGATGATCACGTCGCTGACTTCTTGGCCATCCTTGATCACGCTCATCTTGTTGCGCGTCTTGCGGTTCAGCGCTTCCAGGTCTTTCACGTCGCGCACGGTCATGATGCCCATGCCGTAGGTGCCGTTGTCAGCCTTGACGACGACGAACGGCTTTTCGTTGATGCCGTATTCCTTGTACTTGCGCCGGATCTTGGTCAGCAGCGAATCGACGTTGCTTTTCAGGCAATCCATGCCGGTGCCCTCGGCGAAATCGACTTCGCCGCACTTGCCGAACATCGGGTTGATCAGCCAGGGGTCGATGCCCAGCAGCTTGCCAAAGCGTTTGGCAATGGCTTCATAGCTCTGGAAGTGGTTGCTCTTGCGGCGCACGCTCCAGCCGGCATGCAGGGGTGGCAGCAGGTACTGCTCGTGCAGGTCTTCCAGAATGCCGGGGGCGCCGGCCGACAGGTCGTTGTTGAGCAGGATGGTGCAGGGGTCGAAATCCTTCAGGCCGAGGCGCTTCTTGCTGCGGATCACCGGTTCAAGCGTGATCTGCTCACCATCGGGCAGGTCAATGACTGTCGGCTCCTTGATGTCCGGGTTGATCGAGCCGATGCGCACGTTCAGCCCCGCCATGTAGAAGATACGGCGCAACTGCGCAACGTTGCTGAGGTAGAAAGTGTTGCGCGTGTGGTTTTCGGGAACGATCAGCAGGTTCTTGGCTTCCGGGCAGATCTTCTCGATGGCGGCCTGCGCAGCCTGCACGGCGAGCGGCAGCATCTCCTGCGTCAGGTTGTTCCAGCCGCCCGGGAACAGGTTGGTGTCGACCGGTGCGAGTTTGAAGCCGGCGTTGCGCACGTCCACCGAGCTGTAGAACGGCGGCGTGTGCTCCATCCATTCCAGTCGAAACCAGCGCTCGATGGCCGGCATCGAGTCCAGGATGCGCTGTTCAAGCTCGTTGATGGGGCCGGTGAGAGCAGTGGTGAGATGGGGAACCATGCGGTCCTCTCTTCAGAATGAGGTGGATCGATTTTAGGAGGTGAGGATGAAACGGCGTCATTCAAGCCGGCACCCCGTTTTGCGGCAGCGCAATATCGGGGTTTGCTGCCATCAACGCCGAGCTGGCCGGCCGCTCAGGAGCGGCGCGCCAGCGGCAGGTTGAGCAGCAGATTCTGCGGCTTCAGCCGCAGACGGTGTTGGGCGTCCATGGCCATCGCCAGATACACCGGCCGCCCGGCGATTTCCACGCGCATGTCGGCCGGGTCGGCAAACTCCAGCCGGAACAGGCACAGCAGGCGCTTCATGCGGTCGTCATCCACGTTCTGGCCGGTGTAGAGGTCGTTCAGGATGGCGCTGGCCTGCGCATCCAGACCGACGTGCCAGACCCAGTGCTCGTCCTGAATCTCGCGCTCGGTGCGAATCGTGACGCCGACTTGCAGAAAGTGTGAAATCCAGCGTTCCAGCACCCGGCACAGTGCATCGAGCGCGCCCTGCCCGCGGTTGAGGCTGATCACCAGGTCGTGCAGGTCGCTGCGGGGCCAGTAGGCGGCCGGGTTGTCGCTGCCCAGCACGTCCAGATCGACGCTGCGCAGGGGCACGCCGCCCTGGCGCAGCAGTTCACCCAGGCTGCCAAAACCGCCGGACATCGACAGCCGCTCGACCGTTTCGTCATCAGCCGCCATCACGCCGCCGTCTTCCAGCACCGAGATTTTCTGGGTGCGAAACAGCATTTCCGCGACGCGCGCCTGCAGCGGCGCGTCATCGGAGGCCGGTGGTTGCGACAGAACGTGCCGCAGCAACACCTGCGTGAGCTGGTGCACCAGAACCGGCGGCACGTCCACGCCGTTGCCCTGGAAAAGGGCCATGTAGCCGGCTTCGACCGTCGGAGCGGCGAGCAGCCGGTCGCGAAAGCGCAGCCACACCGCATAGTTGTCGGCGGCGTCCAGGTCCGCCAGCTCACCCAGTCGGGCCGGGCTGATGAGCTGTCGGGGCTGATCCAGCAGACTCTCGTGGAGCACACGTTCTGCGGCGCAGGACTGCGCCACCGGTGCCAGCTCGGGCCGACTCAGCAGATGGCGCAGAAAGTCATCGGTCAGAACCAGGTGACCCTGCGCGTCGACGTCCAGCAGCGTCGCGCCGCAGCTGTGCCAGGCGTCGTCCGGCCAGGCCGTGGCCGCCAGCGTCGCCTCAGCCACGCACTTCACCGTTGCCCAGCACGATGTATTTGAGCGAGGTGAGCCCCTCGATGCCCACCGGTCCGCGCGCATGGAACTTGTCGGTGCTGATGCCGATTTCTGCGCCCAGCCCGTATTCGAAGCCGTCCGCGAAGCGGGTGCTCGCATTCACCATGACACTGGCCGAATCGACCTCGCGCAGAAACTGCTGGGCGTGCAGGTGGTTCGTGGTGAGGATGGCGTCTGTGTGATGGCTGGAGTAGTGGTTGATGTGGGCGATGGCCTCGTCGACGCCGGCCACCACCTTCACGCTGATGATCGGCGCCAGGTATTCGGCAAACCAGTCCTGCTCGGTCGCGTCCTGCAGCCGGGCGCCGGGTATGCCCGCCAGAATCGCTTTGGATTCGGCGTCGCAGCGCATCTCGACGCCTTTGGCGGCGTAGATGGCGCCGATGCGGGGCAGAAAGTCACTCGCCACGCCGCGCGCCACCAGCAAGCCTTCGCTGGCATTGCAGGGGCTGTATTTCTGCGTCTTCGCGTTGTCGGCCACCTTGACGGCCATCGTGATGTCACAGGGATCATCCACATAGGTGTGGCAGTTGCCGTCCAGGTGCTTGATCACCGGCACTTTCGCGTCACGGCTGATGCGCTCGATCAGTCCCTTGCCGCCGCGCGGAATGATCACGTCCACATATTGCGGCATCGCGATCAGCTGGCTCACCGCCTCGCGGTCGGTGGTCTGCACCAACTGCACCGCGTCAGCCGGCAGGCCGCTGTCGACCAGCGCCTGCTGTACCAGCCGGGCCAGCGCGCGATTGGAGTCGATGGCCTCGGAGCCGCCGCGCAGGATGCAGGCGTTGCCGCTCTTGATGCTCAGGCTGGCCGCCTCGATGGTCACGTTGGGCCGGCTTTCGAAAATCATGCCGAACACACCGATGGGCACGCGCATTTGCCCGACGCGGATCCCGCTGGGCTGCTGGCGCAGCGCGGTGACTTCGCCGATCACGTCCGGCATCGCCGCCAGCTGCTCGCACCCTTCGGCGCAGGTCGCCAGCACTTTGGGCGTCAGCTTGAGCCGGTCGACCATGGGCTCGGCCAGGCCGTTGGCGACGGCACGTTCGATGTCACGGGCGTTGTCCGCTTGCAGCGGCTCGGTGTGGGTGCGCAGCAGCGCTGCCAGTCGGCGCAACGCCGTGTTCCGGACGGACGCAGGCGCCTTGGCCATCAGCGCAGAAGCGTTCTTGGCCTGCAGGCCCAGGGTCTGCAGGGTGTCGGCAATCGTCATCGCATTCATGGGGGCTCGGTTCGGGCGCAGTTCGGTCGGATTGGAAAGAGGAGCGTGGAATTTTCGCAGATGCCGGCATTGCCTGTGCGGTTGCGCAATTGCCACCGGCGGGCGCAGTGGCGGCGAGGCAGCAGGCCCGGCAGGTTTCAGCGCCGCTGGGCCATGCAGGCCTGGCAGAGCCGGGTGGCCAGCCGATGCAGCGACTGCCAGCCGCTGGCCGGCCAGTCGGGCTGTTTCAGGCCCTTGACGATGCCGTCGACCTTGTGGGCATCACGCAGCAGTTCGTCGAGAGCAGCGGCGGACAGCTTCGGCAACACGCGCTCGAAGAGCCGTTCGCGCGGACCCCAGACCCGCTGTTCCCGCAGCGCCATCGGCAACGGCCGGCCTGCGGCCATCGCGTCTTTCACGCGCTTGAGGGCGCGGATGTCCTCGGACAGCGCATAGTGCACCAGCACCTCGGCCTGGCCCTCGGCCTGCAGGCCGTCGAGCATGCGCTGCACCCTGGCCAGCTGGCCGGACAGCACGGCCTCCGACAGCTTGAAGACATCGTACCGTGCGACGTTCAGCACGGCGCTTTCGACCTGTTCGAAGCTCAGTTCCACGCTTGCGCCGGCTTCGCCGCCTGTGGGCGGGTGCAGCAGCGCCAGTTTCTGGATTTCCTGGTGCGCTGCCAGCAGGTTGCCTTCAACCCGGTCGGCAAAGAACCGCAGCGTGGTCTGTCCCTCCTCGCCGGAGCGCACGCGCTGGCCCTGCGCCGCCAACCGCTGGGCAATCCAGGCGGGCAGTGCGGCGCGGTCGACCGGATCGACCTGCAGCGTGACGCCGGCGCCTTCCAGCGCGCCGAACCAGCCGCCGGTGCGGGTGGCCTTGTCCAGCCGGGGCAGCACGAACAGCAGCAGCGTGTCGTCGTTGCCGCGGGCGCTTTCGGCCAGTTGCTGGATGGCGGCGCCGCCGTCCTTGCCCGGTTTGCCCGAGGGGACGCGGATCTCGACGATCTGACGTTCGGCAAACAGGCTGAGCGAGCCGCCGGCCGCCAGCACGGCGCTCCAGTCAAAGTGGGCACCCGCAACGGCGAAGACGTTGCGCTCGGTGAAGCCCCGGCTTCGGGCGCTTTGGCGAATGGCGTCCAGCGCCTCCTGCTGCAGCAGGGGCTCGTCGCCATGCACCGTGTACAGCGAGCGCAAGCCCTTGTCCAGATGGGCCTTGAGCTGGGCGGGGGCCAGTTGCATGGGGGCAATCAGTCTTTTTGCCTGACGCGGCTTGGAGCCGGGCGCTGGTGCGCGGTAGCGCTCATCGGGGTCGCACCGCCGCCAGACGCCGCATGATCTGCAGCACCAGCTCGGTCTGCATGTTGCGGTACAGCAGGGCTTCTTCGGATTCTTTCGCCAGCGCCGCCGTTTCGGTGTAACTGAAGTCGCGCAACTGGACGACTTCGGTATCGGTGACGAGGTCGCGGTCTTCCTGGGTGCGCACACGGAAGGTAACGGTGGCGCGCAGCTTGAATTCGCGCACCTGGCCGGTGGCGTTCAGGCCGGCGACCAGTTTTTCCTGCTGGTTGTGCAGGATGTCCAGCAGCACGTCAGCCTCCCGCATTTGCGACGGGTCGGTCAGCAAGGTCAGGCCGCTGCTCTTCTGGATGGCGCGCTGCAGCTCGGTTGTCAGCGGCAGGCCGGGCGGCGCGACGATGTAAATGGTCTTGAACGCGAAGGTCGGTTCCTGCCGCAGCTGAAAGCCGCAGCCGGCCAGGATCAGCGGCAGTGCCAGCGCCAGGGCGTGGCGCCGGGGAACCATCGCCTGCGGCGCGATCGAAGCGGCGGCGGGCCTGGCGGGCGGGCGATCGGCCATCTCAGGCGACCACGTTGACCAGGCGGCCCGGCACGATGATGACGCGCTTGATCGCACCGCTGACAGGGACGCGGGCAAACGCCTCGCTGGCCAGGGCGATGGCCTCGATCTGCTCCTTCGAAGCGTTCGCCGGCACCTGGATCGCCCCGCGCAGCTTGCCGTTGACCTGCAGCACGAGTTCGATCTCGTCCTGCGCCAGCGCGGCCGGGTCCACCTTCGGCCAGGCGGCGTCCAGCAGGTCGCCTTGCCCGGCTGCGTAGCCCAGCTCCTGCCACAGGGCATGGCAGACGTGCGGCGTGGCCGGGTACAGGCAGCGCAGCAGGATGCCGAAGCCCTCGATCACCGCCACCTGGTCGCCGGGCGAGCCGTCGGGCTGGAAGTCTTCCAGCGCGTTGATCATCTTCATCGCACCGGAGACCACGGTGTTGTATTGCATGCGCTGGTAGTCGTAGTCCACCTGCTTGAGCACCGTGTGGATTTCGAGGCGAACCTTCTTCGCATTCTTGCCGAATTCAACGCTTTTTCCGGCATATTCCAGCGTCGAATGGTCATAGTTTGCTATTGAATTGGACGCGCCCAACTTCACGCCAAAGTTCCAGACGCGGCGCAGGAAGCGGTAGCTGCCTTCGACGGCCGCGTCGTTCCACTCCAGCGTGGCTTCAGGTGGCGCGGTGAACATGGTGTAGAGCCGCGCTGTGTCGGCGCCGTACTTCTCGATCAGGTCCTGCGGGTCGACGCCGTTGTTCTTGGACTTGCTCATCGTGCCCACACCTTCGTAGGTCACCATCGTGCCGGCCGGCAATTCGCCCTTGGCGGCTTTCAGCTTTGCGCCGATCACCTTGCCGCTGTCGTCATGGATGTCTTCCACTTCGGCCGGCCAGAAATACTCGATGCCGCCCTTGTCGCTCTTGCGCGAGTAGATGTGGTTGAGCACCATGCCCTGCGTCAGCAGCTTGGTGAAAGGTTCGTCCACCTTCACCAGTCCCATGTCGCGCATGACCTTGGTCCAGAAGCGTGCGTACAGCAGGTGCAGGATGGCGTGCTCGATGCCGCCGATGTACTGGTCCATCGGCATCCAGTAGGCCGCACCGCCGGCCACCATGGCCTGGTCGTTCGTCGGGTCGCAGTAGCGCATGAAGTACCACGAACTGTCGACAAAGGTGTCCATCGTGTCGGTCTCGCGCCGCGCCGGCTTGCCGCAGACCGGGCAGGTCACGCCGGCGTGAAAGCCCTCGTGCCTGTGCAGCGGGTTGCCCGACCCGTCGGGGATGCAGTCCTGCGGCAGCACCACCGGCAAATCATTTTCGGGCACCGGCACCGCCCCGTGTTCATCGCAATGAATGATCGGAATCGGTGTGCCCCAGTAACGCTGGCGGCTCACGCCCCAGTCGCGCAGCCGCCAGGTGGTCTTCTTCTCGCCCAGGCCTTCGCGCGCCAGTGCGTGGGCGACGGCATTCACGGCGTCGGGGGTGGACAGGCCACTGAAGCTGTCCGAATTGATGGTGACGCCGCGCTGCTTGTCGGCGTACCAGTCGTGCCACTGCTTGTAGTCGTACTGTTCGCCATCGACGTGCACCACCTGCACGATGCGCAGGCCGTACTTCAGCGCAAAGGCAAAATCGCGCTCGTCGTGGGCCGGCACGCCCATCACCGCGCCGTCGCCGTAGCTCATCAGCACATAGTTGCCGACCCACAGATCCACCGGCTGGCCGGTCAGCGGGTGCTGGACCTGAAGGCCGGTGGCCATGCCTTTTTTCTCCTGCGTCGCCAGCTCGGCCTCGGTGGTGCCGCCGGCGCGGCATTCGGCAATGAAAGTTGCCAGCTCGGGACGCGTGGTGGCGGCATGCTGCGCCAGCGGGTGCTCAGGGGCTACCGCGCAGAAAGTCACGCCCATGATGGTGTCGGCGCGCGTGGTGAAGACGTACATGCGGCCCTCGCCGATCAGCTGGCCGTCATCGCCCCGGATGTCGTGGGTGAACGCAAAGCGCACACCTTCGGACTTGCCGATCCAGTTTTCCTGCATCAGCTTCACCCGCTCGGGCCAGCCGGGAAGCTGGTGCTGCACGTGGTCGAGCAGCTCTTCGGCGTAGTCGGTGATCTTCAGGTAGTACCCCGGAATTTCGCGCTTTTCCACCACCGCGCCGGTGCGCCAGCCCTTGCCGTCGATCACCTGCTCGTTGGCCAGCACGGTCTGATCGACCGGGTCCCAGTTGACCACTTGGGTCTTGCGGTAGGCGATGCCTTTTTCCAGCATCTTCAGGAACAGCCACTGGTTCCACTTGTAGTAACTGGGGTCGCAGGTGGCGACCTCGCGGCTCCAGTCGATGGCCAGCCCCATCGCCTGCATCTGCTGCTTCATGTAGGCGATGTTCTCGTAAGTCCATTTCGCCGGCGGCACGCCGTTCTTCAGTGCGGCGTTTTCGGCCGGCAGGCCGAAGGCGTCCCAGCCCATCGGCATCAGCACGTTGTAGCCGTTCATGCGCAGGTAGCGCGTGAGCATGTCGTTGATGGTGTAGTTGCGCACATGGCCCATGTGCAG
>JACSRS010000014.1 GCA_014879655.1 Burkholderiaceae bacterium | reverse complement strand
TCAGCGGGCCCGGCGGCCGCAGATGCACGGCTGGCCAGGCAGGTGGCGCAACACAGACAGGGCGGCCGGGGCCGGCTAGCCGTGTATCGCCGCTGCCACGATGATCGAGATGCCCAGGCACATCGCCGCCACCACCAGCGCCAGCGCGCGGTTCTGCTTGACGACGATCTCTTCCCACAGGTTGTAGGGCGTGATCTTGTCGATGATCAGGAAACTGATCCAGAAAATGAGCACGCCGATCAGGGCGTAGAGCACGGAGCCGATCAGCACGACCGGTTTGATCCATTCAATTCCCATGGGAACCTCCTGTGAAACACGTGAATGACGCCGCAGGCCAGGGCGCCGGATGAAACGGGGCGGGCGGCCTCACTTGTGCCCCCCGCCGCTGGAAAAGCCGCCAAACGAGCCGCCCGAACTGCGTGCGCCCGACGAGGTGCTGCAGTTCTCCACCTTTGGGTCGCAGCTGCAGCGGCTCAGCAGCGACAGCACAATCAGGATCACCACCAGAATGATCACCAACTGAACGATGCCGATGCCCTTGGCGGCGCTGAAAGGCGTGGCGTCGGCGCGCTTGAGCAGGTCTTTCTTGCCTTCGAGCCGGAAGGCACTGGCCACCAGGTCGCTGCTGATCTTGCCGCCGGCCGACCAGGTGGCCTCGTCGCGGCTCTGTTCCAGCGACAGCAGCTTGTCACCGGTGGCGTAGTCGCGGTTCTGCGTCTGCTGGCCGCGGTGCACCTGCCAGTAGAACTCGCCGGCCGCATAGGTGGTCTCGGCCCGGTACTGGTATTGCTGCTGGTAGACCGCGCCGTTCCAGCGGGCGGTCTTGCCGTTGTTCGAGGTCACGGGTGCGCCGGTCACCGGTTTGACCAGACTCCAGCCGTCGGTGGCGTCCACCAGAAAGCTGAAACCCTGGCGCGCGTTGTACAGCAGGTATTCGTCCCAGCCGAACAGCTCGTCGTCACCCGGCTCCTGGCCCATGCGGTGCTGGAAACCGACCACCTGCCAGATCACACCCTGCAGCGTGCCGGTGCTGCCCAGCGGGATCAGCGGGCGCACGGGTTCTTTCTGCTCGGCCTCGACCAGTTCGGCGCCGATGCCCCGGCTCAGGTCGATCAGGCTGTTGCACGAGCGGCAGGTGATGGCCTTGCTCTGCGCCAGCTTCACTTCAACCGGCGCGCCACAGTTCGGGCAGCTGAACTGTCGGCCTTTCTCGTCTTTCTCCGAACTGTCCTTCAGCCCGGTCATCTGCAACGCATCGAGCGTGACCGGGCGGCCCAGCGACAGCTCGGGCGCGTCGCCGGCGAGCGTCGGGCCGTAGTCGATGCTGAGCACCTCGTCGGCGTCCTGGCCACGCAGTTCGACCATCGCAAACGGCTGGCCCAGCGCCGGCAGATGCGGCAGTTCGCCCTGCGCCGACAGCAGCGACACCGTGCTGGTGCTGGCCACGGTGTAGGCGCGGCCCCTGAGCCGGACGGTGGTGCCCGGGGTGAAGGTTTCGGCCGGCGGCACCGGCGGCACCGGCGGCGCGGGCGCATCGACGCCGCCGTCGGCACGGGGTGCGAGCGGGCGCGAGAACACGTAGGCGCCGTTGTCTTCGGCGAGCGATCCGCTGCTGCCGTCATTGAACAGCGCGTTCCACTCGGTCCAGGTGCCCTCGGGGTACCGGTACTGCAGGCGGCCGACCAGCGTGAAAGGCTGGCCGTCGATCTGGCCGCTGGCCATCAGCTGCAGCAGGCTGTGGTCGTCGAACAGCTCGGCCATCTTGCCGATGCGCTGCAGCACGTCGCCCTGGCGCACCACCGTGCTCTGGCAGTAACCGCAGACGGCGGTGGTCGATTGCGCGCTGCGGAACTCCACCGGCGCGCCGCAGCCAGGGCAGGGCGCGCGGTAGCTGCGCTGGGGCGTCGGGTTGGCCAAAGCTCGTGTCTTGAAGGGCCTGGCGCTCGGCGGCCGCGCTCAGGCGCGAGCCGCGGCCAGGCCAGGTGTCAGACCAGCTTTTTCAGCAGTTCGGCCTTCTTGGCGTCGAACTCTTCCTGCGTCAGGATGCCTTTGGACTTGAGCTCGCCCAGCTTTTCCAGCGTGGCCATCACGTCTTCGGGTTTGACGCCCGCAGGCGCAGCAGCCGCAGCGGCTGCCGCCGTTGCTGCGTTCGCCTGGTTGCCCTGCAGGCCCGACGCCAGGTTCTGCGCCAGCACCTGGCCCAGCGCCACGCCGGCGCCCAGACCCATCGCGTCGCCGGCAATGCCGCTGCCACCGCCGCCGCCACCTTCGGCGAACTTGGGGATGGCCTGCGCCGTCTGGTACTGCATGAACTTGCCCATGTCGTTGCCGACCATGCCCATGCCGATCTTC
>JACSRS010000050.1 GCA_014879655.1 Burkholderiaceae bacterium | reverse complement strand
CTCGCCCACGTTCTTGGCAAGCAACTGCGGATCGAATTGGCGTGAGGAGAATAGACCGCGGATTTGGCGGATGCGGCGGATGCTCGCGGATAAAGACAAGAATCCGCGTAAATCTGCCTAATCCGCCTAATCCGCGGTCTATTGCTTGTGTGGTTTTGCGCCGTGGGGTTGTTCCTGCACTTTCGATTGTTGGTTGCATAATGCAACCGGCAGTGGTGTGCTGCCGTGGACGATGAGCAATGTCAGGTTCCAAGCTGGGAGGTTCGCAGTGCCAACCCTTCATGTCCGCAGTGTGCCAGAAGATCTCTATGACCAGTTACAGGCGTTGGCCCGAACCCGCCAGCGTTCGTTGAGCGCAGAGGTGATCGCGCTGCTGGAGCGTGCGCTGGCGGATGAGTACACGCGCCAGGCCCAGGGCGAGCTGCTCGGAGCGATCCGGCGCCGGCGTTTTGTCCCCCCGGTGGGCGCGCCCGACAGCACGCAACTCCTGCGTGAGGATCGCGACCGATGAGCGCCGCCGCGATGGCTGCCCCGCCGGCCATGGCTGAAGCCTACGTTGTCGATGCCAGCGTGGGCATCAAGCTCTTCGTCGAAGAGGAATTGTCGGACGCTGCGCACGCGCTATTCGCCCGGCTTAAGCACGAGCATCCGGTTCGGCTGGCCGTGCCGGACCTGTTCTATATCGAATGCGCCAATATCCTCTGGAAGTATCACCAGCGTTTCGGGCTGAGCCGCGCCGACGCCGAAGCAGCGGTTGAGCAACTCGGCCAACTGCTGCTGCACAGCACGCCGACCGCTGCGCTGACAGCCGCTGCACTGACGCTGGCGATGACGCACGGCATCACCGCGTATGACGCGGCCTACATCGCCCTGGCGCAGCGTCTGGCCATCCCCGTAGTCACCGCGGACGCCGCGCTGCTGCGCAAACTGACCGGTGCTCCCTGCGACCTCCGCTGGCTTGGGGATTGGGTGCAGGGGGAGATGGAAGAATAGACCGCGGATTTGGCGGATGAGGCGGATTCACGCGGATTTCTAGATTTATCCGCGAAAATCCGCGGTCTATTCCAATGCGCGCACGACTTGCTCCTGCGCCCAGCGCGCCAGACTCTTGCCTTCCTGGGCCGCGCGGGCGGCTGCTTTGGCCTGAGCATGGGGAGGGATGCGCAGCGTGATGCGGCCGGAAAACGGCTTCTGTGGCTGACGCCCCATCTTCGCAGACATCTCGAGATAGCCATCGACGGCGGCTTCAAAGGCCTGCACCAATTCAGCGACTGTTTCGCCGTGAAAGGTGACGATGTCCGTGATGCCAACCAACCGACCAAAGAACAGCCGGTCGTCGGCATCGAACGTGATGGTTGCTGTATATCCTTTATAGGAAAGTTGATTCATCATGGCATGATCCCAACAGCCTCAAGAAACTCGCGCACTGCACGCACCTGGTAGCGTTTGGCCTCTTTGCCGGGATGGGGGCGGTGAAAATCAGCGCGTTTACCCTGCAAGACAAAGGCGACGCGGGACCCACTGCCCTCCACCACCTGGGCGCCCAGCGCCACCAGCAGCGCTTCGATCCTGCGCCATTCAAGAGTTGCAGGGACTGGGTTCGCGTAAATCGCCGCCAGCGTCTTCTGATGCGTCCGATTCATAAGTGAATGATAGCGTAGGCAAGTGCATCGAGCAATCAGCACTCGAAATCGAACGCAATTCGTATGAATCCGCGTGAATCCGCCTTATCCGCCAAATCCGCGGTCTATCCTATCCCTTCATCCGTGCCATCCCTGCATCGAACAGCGGCTCGGCGGTCACTGTGGCGGGGTGGCGGCGGCCAAAGTAGATCACGTCGACCCGCGTGCCCGGCGCGGCGTACTCCGCGGGCAAGTAGCCGTAGACGATGTGCTTGCCCACGCTGTAGCCGTAGTTCGTGCTGGTGACATAGCCCAGGGTGCGGTCGCCGTCCACGATCGGCTCCTTGCCCAGGGCCATGCCGTCGGGCGCGTCGAAGGTCAGGCAGCAGAGCCGCCGCGTCACGTTTTCCTTCGCCCGCAGCAGCGCCTCCCGGCCCAGGAAGTCGCCCTTGTTGAGGCGCACTGCCCAGCCCAGCCCCGCCTCGTAGGGGTTGTACTCGCTGTGGATGTCCGCGCCCCACAGCCGGTAGCCCTTCTCCAGTCGCAGCGAGTCGAAGGCGCCGCCGCCCGCTGCAATGAGGCCGTGAGGCCGGCCCGCCTCCCAGAGCACGTCCCACAGGCGCAGGCCATACTCCACCGGCGCGTAGATCTCCCAGCCCAGTTCGCCGGCGTAGGAGATGCGCAGCGCCAGCGCAGGGATGTTCTCGATGCGCAGCGGCTGCGCGGTGTAG
>JACSRS010000170.1 GCA_014879655.1 Burkholderiaceae bacterium | reverse complement strand
CATTCCCGATGCCGCGATGACGCTGGCCGTGATGGCGCTCTATGCCAGCGGCACCACCCGGCTGCGCAACATTGCCAGCTGGCGAGTGAAGGAGACCGATCGCATCGCTGCCATGGCCCAGGAACTTCGCAAGCTCGGTGCCACGGTGGAGGAAGGGCCGGACTTCATCAGCATCACGCCGCCGCTGACAACATCCGGCTGGCGCGCCGCCAGCATCCACACTTACGACGACCATCGCGTGGCGATGTGCTTTTCGCTGGCCGCCTTCAACCCGGCCGGTCTGCCGGTGCGCATCGAAGACCCGAAGTGTGTGGCCAAGACCTTCCCGGACTTTTTCGAAGCGCTGTTCTCGCTGTCGCAGGTTCGGACACAGGTGCCGGTGATCTGCGTGGACGGGCCAACCGCGTCCGGCAAGGGCACGCTTGCCGGACGGGTGGCCGGGCGGCTGGGATACCACTATCTGGACTCGGGCGCGCTGTACCGGATCACCGCGCTGGCCGCCAAGCGCGCCGGTCTGGCGCTTGACGAAACCCACGCCTCGGCCATTGCCGAACTCGCGCGCGCCCTGCCGGTCCGGTTCGAGTCCGACCGCATCTGGCTTGGCGCCGACGATGTCACCGACGCTATCCGCACCGAAGAAGCCGGCATGAATGCGTCGCGTGTCTCGGCGCTGCCTGCCGTGCGCACCGCGCTGATCGCCCTTCAGCACGGATTTGCCCGGCTGCCCGGCCTGGTGGCCGATGGCCGCGACATGGGCACGGTGATCTTTCCCCACTCAGCCCTGAAGGTTTTTCTCGTCGCCAGCGCCGAAAAGCGCGCCGAGCGCCGTCATAAGCAATTGATTTCAAAGGGAATTCCGGCTATACTTTCGGACCTTCGCGCAGACTTGGAAGCGCGCGACGCCCGGGATTCGTCCCGCAGCGCCGCACCTTTGAAGAGCGCGCAGGACGCCTTGCTGCTTGACAACTCGGACCAGTCGATCGAACAGTCGGTCGAAACCGTGCTGAACTGGTGGCAGGCGAGGCAGCCGTTCGGGAAGTCCTGAGCGGTTGCAACAGGCCGGCAGCCTGACCGCTGCGCCTTTTTCCGGGTCCACCCTGTCCCCACCGCGCTGCTTGCGCACCGGCCGGGTGGTTTTTCAACTTCAACCGCGGGACTCCCGCAAACAACCGTCACAGCCAGCAAACTGCAAACGAGGGCAATCGTGCCGTCGTCAAACCTGTCTGTGCATCAGGAACATCAATGTCTGAATCATTTGCCGACCTATTTGCCGAATCGCTTGAGCGCACCGAAATGCGTCCGGGTGAGGTCATCACCGCCGAAGTCGTGCGGATCGAGCACAGCTTCGTCGTGGTCAACGCCGGCCTCAAGTCCGAAGCCTATGTGCCGCTGGAAGAATTCAAGAACGACAAGGGCGAGCTCGAAGTGCAGGTGGGCGACTTCGTGTCGGTCGCCATCGGCTCGATCGAAAACGGCTACGGCGACACCATTCTCAGCCGCGACACTGCCAAGCGCCTGGCCTCGTGGATGAGCCTGGAAAAGGCCCTGGAGTCCGGCGAGTTCGTCACCGGCACCACCAGCGGCAAGGTCAAGGGCGGCCTGACCGTGCTGGTCAATGGCATCCGCGCCTTCCTGCCCGGTTCGCTGGTCGACACCCGTCCCACCAAGGACCTGTCGCCCTACGAGAACAAGACCCTCGAATTCAAGGTCATCAAGCTCGATCGCAAGCGCAACAACGTGGTGCTGAGCCGCCGCGCCGTGGTGGAAGCCAGCATGGGCGAAGAGCGCGCCAAGCTGATGGAAACGCTGAAAGAAGGCGCTGTGGTGCGTGGCGTGGTCAAGAACATCACCGAATACGGTGCGTTCGTGGACCTCGGCGGCATCGACGGCCTGCTGCACATCACCGACATGGCTTGGCGCCGTGTGCGCCACCCGAGCGAAGTCGTTCAGGCCGGCCAGGAAATCTCGGCCAAGATCCTCAAGTTCGACACCGAGAAGAACCGCGTGTCGCTGGGTCTGAAGCAGATGGGCGACGATCCCTGGATGGGCGTGAGCCGCCGCTACCCGCAAGGCACGCGCATGTTCGGCAAGATCACCAACATCGCCGACTACGGCGCGTTTGTCGAGCTCGAGCCCGGCATCGAAGGCCTGGTGCACGTCTCCGAAATGGACTGGACCAACAAGAACATCGCCCCGAACAAACTGGTCACGCTGGGTGACGAAGTCGAAGTCATGGTGCTCGACATCGACGAAGACAAGCGCCGCATCAGCCTGGGCATGAAGCAGTGCAAGGCCAACCCGTGGCAGGAATTCGCGCAAAACACCAAGCGCGGTGACCGCGTCAAGGGCCCGATCAAGTCGATCACCGACTTCGGCGTGTTCGTCGGCCTGGCCGCCGGCATC
>JACSRS010000042.1 GCA_014879655.1 Burkholderiaceae bacterium | reverse complement strand
CTACTCCATGTTCGGCTTCCAGCGCATCGGCGATCTGGCCTGGGCGGCGGGCGACATGCAGGCGCGCGGTTTCCTGCTGGGCGGCACCTCCGGGCGCACCACCCTCAACGGCGAGGGCCTGCAGCACGAAGACGGCCACAGCCACATCATGGCCGGCACCATCCCCAACTGCATCAGCTACGACCCGACCTTCGCGCACGAAGTCGGCGTCATCCTGCACCATGGCCTCAAGCGCATGGTCGAGAAGCAGGACAACGTCTTCTACTACCTGACGCTGCTCAACGAGAACTACGCCATGCCCGGTCTGACACCCGGCACCGAAGAGCAGATCATCAAGGGCATGTACCTCTGCAAGGAAGGCGCCAAGCTGACGCCGCGCGTGCAGCTGCTGGGCAGCGGCACCATCCTGCGGGAGTCGATCGCGGCGCAGGTGCTGCTGGAGAAGGACTGGGGCGTGGCCGCCAACGTCTGGAGCTGCCCAAGCTTCAACGAGCTCACCCGCGACGGCCAGGACGCCGACCGCTGGAACCTGCTGCACCCGACCGAGGAGCAGCGCGTTCCCTTTGTCAGCCAGCAACTGGCGGCCCACGCCGGCCCGGTCATCGCGTCCACCGACTACATGAAGGCCTACGCCGAGCAGATCCGCCCCTTCATCCCCAAGGGCCGCAGCTACCGCGTGCTGGGCACTGACGGCTTTGGCCGCAGCGACTTCCGCAGCAAGCTGCGCGAGCATTTCGAGGTCAACCGCCACTTCATCGTCGTCGCCGCCCTGCGCTCGCTGGCTGACGAGGGCACGATCCCGATGGCCAAGGTGGCCGAGGCCATCAAGAAGTACGGCATCAAGACCGACAAGATCAACCCGCTGTACGCCTGAAAACTCCGGAGACACACATGGCATTGGTAGAAATAAAAGTCCCGGACATCGGGGACTTCGATGAAGTCGCCGTCATTGAACTGCTGGTCAAGCCTGGCGACACCGTCGCGGCCGAGCAGAGCCTGATCACGGTCGAGTCCGACAAGGCCTCGATGGAGATTCCGTCCAGCACCGCGGGCGTGGTCAAAGAGCTGCGCGTCAAGCTGGGCGACAAGGTCAGCGAAGGCTCGGTGGTGCTGGTGCTGGAGGCCGCAGGGGCCGCCGCAGCGCCCGCTGCCCCGGTTTCAGAGCCAAAACAGGCACAACCCAGCGTCGCCGGGTCATCAGCCGCTACTGAATCGGTAGCGGCTGCGGCGCCGGCGCCCGCGCCCGCCGCTGCCACCGGCCCGGTGGAGGTGCGGGTGCCCGACATCGGCGACTTCAAGG
This sequence comes from Burkholderiaceae bacterium, assembly GCA_014879655.1. Taxonomy (GTDB): domain Bacteria; phylum Pseudomonadota; class Gammaproteobacteria; order Burkholderiales; family Burkholderiaceae_C; genus JACSRS01. The sequence continues at coordinate 1,121 of JACSRS010000042.1, read as the reverse complement.
ACGTTGCGGTGATCGAGGTGTTCGTCAAGCCCGGCGACACCGTCAAGCTGGAGCAGAGCCTGATCACGGTGGAGTCCGACAAGGCGTCGATGGAAATCCCGTCCTCGGCCGCCGGCGTGGTGCGCGAACTGAAGGTCAAACTCGGTGACACCGTCAACATCGGCGATCTGCTGGCCATTCTGGAAGGCACCGGGGGCGCGGTCGCACCGGCCGCGGCTGCCGCGGCGCCGGTGCCGGCCGCCACCGCAGCGACCCCCGCAGTGGCTGCACCGGCCGCGCCATCCGCTGCTGCTGTGCCCGCCCACAACCCCACCGGCGCGCCGGTGGGGCTGCCGCATGCATCGCCCTCGGTGCGCAAGTTCGCCCGTGAACTGGGCGTGCCGCTGAACGAGGTCAAAGGCAGCGGGCCCAAGGGCCGCATCACCGAATCCGATGTGCAGGCCTTTACCCGGTCGGTGATGGCAGGTTCCATGCAGACCCAGGCCCAGGCGGCCAAGGCGCCCGCAGCACCGGCCGGCGGCGGTGGGTCTGAGCTGGGGCTGATCCCTTGGCCCAGGGTCGACTTCACCAAGTTCGGCCCCGTCGAGCGCAAGGAGCTGTCGCGCATCAAGAAGATCAGCGGTGCCAACCTGCTGCGCAACGCGATCATGATTCCGGCGGTCACCAACCATGACGACGCCGACATCACCGACCTGGAAGCCTTCCGTGTGGCGACCAACAAGGAGAACGAGAAGTCCGGCGTCAAGGTGACGATGCTGGCCTTCCTGATCAAGGCCTGCGTGGCGGCGCTGAAGAAGTACCCCGAGTTCAACAGCTCGCTGGACGGCGACGCGCTGATCTACAAGCAGTACTTCCACATCGGCTTTGCGGCCGACACGCCCAACGGGCTGGTGGTGCCGGTGATCAAGGACGCCGACAAGAAGGGTATTCTGCAGATCAGCCAGGAAATGGGCGAGCTGGCCAAGAAGGCACGCGACGGCAAGCTGACGCCGGCCGAGATGTCGGGCGCCTGCTTCACGATCTCCAGCCTGGGCGGCATTGGCGGGCGCTACTTCACGCCCATCATCAACGCGCCCGAGGTGGCCATTCTGGGCGTGTGCCGCTCCACCATGGAGCCGGTC
>JACSRS010000094.1 GCA_014879655.1 Burkholderiaceae bacterium | reverse complement strand
TGGGCCTGGCCGATGAAGTGCAGCCCGGCACCTGGGCCATTCATGCCGATGCCGAGAAGACCTTGCGCGCCCTGGGCGAGCGCGGCGACATCATCCGCACCATGCAGCGTGCCATGAGCGGCCAGCCGCGCGAGCTGGCGGTGTTCGAGCCGGGCGACGATGGCCGCACGGTCATCGGGCGTGTCGCCGCGAAAGGGCTGGCCGACGAACTGCACGACCGGGGCTATCTGGTCATCGACGGCGTGGACGGCAAGGCCCACTACGTCGCGCTCAATGCCCGCGACGAGCTGGCGAACTATCCCACCGGCGCTGTGGTGGAGGTGAAGGGATCGGCCGACGTGCGCACGGCCGACAAGAACATCACCGCGCTGGCGAGCGGTGGCCTGTACCGCACCGACCATCACCTTGCCATCGCGCAGGGCCAGGCCGTACTGGGCCGCGACCCGCAGGAAGTCGTGGCGGCCCACGTCCGGCGGCTGGAAGCTCTACGCCGCGTCGGCATCGTGGAGCGCGTGGCCGAAGGGCTATGGAAGGTGCCGGGCGACCTACCCGAGCAGGGCCACCGCTACGACGCGCAGCGCCTGGGCGGCGTGGCGGTGGAACTGAAATCGCACCTGCCCATCGAGCGGCAGGCCCGCGTGGTCGGTGCTACCTGGCTGGATCAGCAATTGATCGGCGGCGGCAAAGGGCTGGGCGACCTGGGCTTTGGCAGCGAGGCCAAGCAGGCGATGCAGCAACGTGCCGACTTCCTCGCCGAACAGGGGCTGGCCGAGCGGCGCGGGCAGCGCGTCATCCTCGCTCGGAACCTGCTGGGAACGCTGCGCAATCGGGAGCTGGCGCAGGCCGCGAAGGACATTGCCGCCGACACGGGCTTGGAGCATCGCCCGGTGGCCGACGGGCAGCGCGTGGCCGGCATCTACCGGCGCTCCGTCATGCTCGCCAGTGGGCGCTACGCGATGCTCGATGACGGCAAGGGATTCAGCCTGGTGCCGTGGAAGCCAGTGATCGAGCAGTGTCTAGGGCAACGGGTATCTGCCGTCATATATGGCGCTTCGGTGAACTGGCAACTAGCTCGACAACGCGGTATCGCTGTGTAGATGCTCGATATTTTGCTTGTAAAAACGGTGTCTCGAAAAAACTGTGACCCCAAGTTCATACCAGTTCTGAGCTACGGCAGGGTCGCCTGTGTTGGCTCTTCCTTCGGAATCAGGACGGTGACGCTCAGACCGGTTTGCCTCTGCGCGTCGGAGAAGTCGAAGCGAATTTCGGCCCCAATGCGATTGGCGATCGCTTGAACGATGGCAAGACCCAAGCCTGATCCGAGTTGCCCGCTTCCCAATGTGCGATAGAACGCATCAAAGACCCGCTTGCGTTCGGACAGCGTAATGCCTGGCCCCGTGTCCTGGATGCGTAGCATGGCATGCCCTCGCGCCCCGCTTACCGAAAGGTCGACCCGCCCACCTTCCGGGGTATACCGGATGGCGTTATCGACCAGGTTCTTGACCAGGGCGATCATGTCCAGCTCACTCACCCCTACCCGAACGTCCTGGGTTCCCTCGACCCCAATGTCGATATGTTTGGCCTCGGCCAATGGCATGAGGTCTTCCAGCACTCGGCGGTAGATGCCCTGAATGGAGATCGGGGACGGTAGCGATTCGGAAGCCGATTGCACCTTGGCCAAAGTCAGCAGTTGATCCAGCAGGCTCCGGCCGCGCTCGATCCCCTGGCGCAGCAACGACAGCCGTCCGCGCGCCGGGTCCGACATTTCCGCTTCGGCCAGCCGTTCAGCCTGCAGCGACAGGGCCGTGAGCGGCGAGCGCAACTCGTGCGCGGCATCGGCCACAAAGCGGCGCTGGCGCTCTTGGTCTTGCGCCACCCGCCCCAGCAAGCGGTTGATGGCGTGCACGAAGGGTCGCACCTCGCTGGGCGCTGGCCGCAGGTCGATGGGCTGCAAGTCCTGCTCGGTGCGTCGGTCCAGCTCTTGCGCCAGCGCGCCAATGGGCCGAAACAGTTGGCGCACCAGCGCGGCCACCACCAGCAGCAGCACGGGCACCAACACCACGAAGGGCAGCACCGTGCGCAAGGCGCTGGCGCGCGCCATCTCATCGCGAAAATCCGACTCCTGGGCCACCACGAAGCGCTCACCCGTGGTCAGCGTGCTGATCAGCACCCGAAACGCCTCGCCCCCCAGCGTGAGCGTGTGCAGGCCATCGGCCAGGCTGGTGGGCACCGCTAGCGCGCCACCTTCGTCCACGTGCAAGCCACCCGGGTTGGGCTGCCCCAGCGCCTGCACGATCAGGCGCGCGGCGTCGTCGTGGTCCTTGAAGTGCTCGTCCGGCTGTGCCGGCGCCACGCCCAGGCGCCGACCATCGACCAGGCGCGCCGCCTGGCGCAGCATGTCGTCTTGCAGCTCCTGCGCCTCGTCATAAGCGGCGGCAAATGACAGCGCGCCGGCCACCAGCGCCACCGCCGCAATGACCATCGACAAGGCCAGCGACAGCTTGCGCTGCACCGACCCGTTCAAACGTTCCTTGACACCATCCATCCCACCCCCCGCACGTTCTTGATTGCCTCGCTGCCAAGCTTGCGCCGCAGCGCGTGAATGAGGTATTCAACCGCATTACTCTCCACCTCCTCGCCCCAGCCGTAGATGCGGTCCTCCAGCTCGCTGCGCGAGAGAATTGCACCGGGGCGGATCAGCAGGGCATGCAACAGCGAAAACTCGCGGTGCGACAGCTGCACCGGCGCCGCGCCCTGCATGCTGGCCTCGCGCGTGGCCGGATCCAGCGTCAGCACGCCGTTGCCCAAAAGCGGCACGCCGCTGCCGCCCTTGCGCCGCAGCACCGCGCGCATGCGCGCCAGCAGCTCGGCCATGTCGAAGGGTTTCAGCAGGTAGTCATCCGCCCCGCCGTCGAGCCCGCGCAGCCGCTCATCCAGCCCGTCGCGTGCAGTGATGATCAGCACCGGCACCGGGTCGTTCTTGCCGCGGATCGCCACCAGCACCTGATGCCCGTCCTTGCCGGGAAGCCCCAAGTCCAGCAGCACCAGGTCGTAGTGCTGGGCCGACAGCGAACCCAGCGCCGTCGCGCCGTTCCTGACCCAATCGACGGCATGGGACGCATCCCGCAGCGCCTCTTGAATCACGCCACCGATCATGGCGTCGTCTTCCACCAGCAGCACGCGCATCAATCGCTCCCCAGTGGGCCTTCGCCCAATCGCCGCACTTGCGCGGCCCGCACCCGCGCGAGCCACCACGCCAGCGCGCTGGCCGCGAGCAACGCGCCTATGGTCCAGAATTCGTCCGCGTCCACCATGCCCAGCAGCGCCGCCAGCGCGTGGCCGGACCCGTACCCCACGATGGCAATCGCGCACGCCCACACCACGGCGCCGATCAGGTTAAGCACGAAAAACCGCAGCCAACCCACGCCGCTCATGCCGATCGCCAAGGGCCCCGCGATGCGCAAGCCATACAAAAAGCGCACCGACAAAATCACCGGCGTGTTGTGGCGCTCCAGCAGCACGCGGGCGCGGGTCGTGCGCGTCTCCAGCCGGGGAAAGCGCTGCAGCAGCGCCGGGCCATAGGCACGGCCCAGGTAGAAAAAGAGCTGGTCGCCCGCAAAGCTGGCCACGGTGGCCACCGCGATCACCCAAGGCATGGCCAGGTGGCTGCTGCTGGCGGCCGCGCCCGCCAGCAGCAACACCGTCTCGCCCTCCAGGAAGGTGCCCACGGCCACGGCGTAGTAGCCGTAGGACTGGATCAGGTCTGGAATGTTCATGCAGAGGGCTCCCCATGGGGCGTGCACCGCCGTTTCAGGCTCTTGAAAATCACCGGCATGGCGATCAGCACCAGCGGCAGTTGCACGATGAGGCCCGAGATGATGGCAATGGCCAGCGGCTTTTGCATCTCCGAACCTTGCCCGATCGCCAGTGCCAGGGGCAGCAGCGTGAGGATGGCGGCCAGCACCGACATCAGGATCGGCCGCATGCGGTTCTTGCCGGCCTGGATCAGGGCCTCGTCCAGCGGCATGTGGCCGGCCAGGTCGCGGTATTCCGAAAAATAGAAGATTGCCACCTCGGTGACGATGCCCACGATCATGGTCATGCCCATCATGGATGTGATGTTGAGCTCTACACCGGTGACCCACAAGCCAATGAACACGCCCGTCATGCTGACCAGCGGAATCACCATGATCGACAACGCCATGCGGAACTGCTCGTACAAGAACAAGAGCAGCAGGAACACCAGCGCCAGCGCCGCCAACAGCACGTTCACCAGGCCGCGAAAGGCGATCTGCTGCTGCTGGTACAGGCCGCCCAGTTCGAAGTAGGAGCCAGCGGGTAGAAAGTCCGGCGCAGCGACGATTTTTTGCACGTCGGCCACGGTGGAGCCCAGGTCCCGGCCGTTGATGCGCGCGGTGACAGCCACCATGCGCTTGAGGTTCTCGCGCGTGATTTGCGGCTGGCCGGTTTCGACGCTGACACTGGCAATGCGCGAGAGCGGAAACTCGTGCCCGTCCGGGGAGCGCAGCAGCATCCGGGGCAAATCGGCCGCCGCTTGCCGCAAATCACCCGGCACCCAGACGCGCACGCCCACCATCTTGGGGCCCTCCTGCATCTGCGTCGTCACTTGGCCCGTCACGATGTTGTTGAGCATGCGCGTGACCCCGTTGGGATCCACCCCTTCCAGGGCGGCCTTGACGCGGTCCACGTGCACCACCAACGCGTCGCCCGCCGGTTTGATGCCGTTGCGCACGCCGGTGACACCGGGCACCTTGCGGATGGCTTCGGCGGTCTTGAGCGCCAGCGCGCCCAACTGCCGTGGGTCGTCCGAATAGAGCTTGATCTCGATCGGCTGCGGCACCGCCGTCATGTCGCCAATCATGTCCTCCATCAACTGTGCCATCTCGGCCGACACGCCGGGTACGTTCTGGTCGATCTGGCCCTGCACGTCGGCCATGACCTCGTCGATGGACCTGCGCGGCGGCGGCTTGAGCCGCACGAAGAAGTCGCCCTCGTTGGCTTCGCTCAGGCCACCGCCCAGCCCTGTGCCGGTGCGGCGCGAATAGGTTTGCACCTCAGGCGTCTGCTTGAGAATCTCCTCGACCTGGCGCAGCATGCGGTCGGTCTCGCCCAGGGCCGTGCCGGGCTGGGTGCGATAGTCGATGATGAAGCCGCCCTCGTCCATCGCCGGCATGAAGCCCGAACCAACCTTGTGATAGGCCAGCCAGCCTAGGCCGCACAAGGGCGCGATCAGCAGCAAGATCCAGATGGGACGGGCCAGCAGGCGGCGCATCACCTGCTCGTAACGCGCATGCATCCATTCGGTGACACGCCCACCCTCCTTCTGGTCGGCGTCGGCACTGCTCAGCAATCGGCCGGCGACCAGCGGCACGGCCAACCAGGTCACCAGGAACGAAATGACCAAAGCCGCGGCCATGGTCAAGGACAAGGCCTTGAAGAACGCGCCCGTGACGCCGCTCAGGAACGCCAGCGGGACAAAAATCACGATGGTCGCCGCGCTGGAGCCCGCCAGCGGGCGGAAGAACTCGATCGCCGCGCGCATCACGGTGTTGTGCTGCTCCGTGGGTGCGCTGCGCAGCCGGCGCACGATCTGCTCGCTCATCACGATCGCATCGTCGATGACCAGGCCCACGGCGGCCGCCATGCCGCCCAGGGTCATGATGTTAAAGCTCATGTTCAGCGCCGACAGCAGCACCATGGTGGCCGCCAGCACCACTGGCACCACCACCACGGCGATCAGCGTGATCTTGAGGTTGCGCAAAAACAGCAGCAACACCCCGGCCGCCAGCACCGCGCCGATCAGGATGGCATCGCGCACGCTGCTGGCGGCAGCGGTCACGAGCTGGCTCTGGTCGTACCAGGCCGCGACCTTCACATCCGGCGGTAGCGCCGCCTGGTACTTGGCCAGCGCCGCCGTCGCGTCCTTGGTGAGCTGCACGCTGTTGGCGCCGGGCTGTTGGTAGATGTTGAGCAGCACGGCATCGCGGCCGTCAGCCGTCACGCGCAGCCACTGCGGCTCGGTCGAGCGCTCCACCTGCGCCACGTCGTCGAGCTGGACGATGCCGTCCTGCCCGGACTTAAGCACCGTGTGGCGAATGTCGTCCAGCGTCTTCAGCCGCGTGTCGCCCACCACCAGGTACAGCTTGTAGTGGTCCTCGATCTTGCCGATCGCCTGCACCACGTTGGCCGCATTCAGCGCCGCCGCCACGTCGGCCAGCGTCAGGCCGTGCGCGGCCAGGCGTGCCGGCGCCACGGTGACGCGGTATTCCTCGCGCTCGCCGCCGACCACGCCGACCCGGGCCACGCCGGGGATGCCGGACAAGAGCGGGCGCATCTGGTATTGCGCAATGTCGCGCAACTCGGTCAGCGAAAGTGAGGGCGAGGTGAGGCTGTAGGCCAGGATGGCAAACACCGTCGGGTCCATGCGTTTGGTGTCGAACACCGTGCCCGGCGGCAGGCTCGAACTCACCACCTGGCTGGTGGCCGCATTCACCTGCAGCGCGGCCGCCACCATGTCGGTGCCCCAGCTGAAGTTGACTGATATCTCGGCGCTGCCGCGGCTCGACGTGGAGCGGATGTCGACCACGCCGGGCACACGGCGAATCGCTTCTTCCACCGGCGTGGTGATTTGCAGCGCCATCTGGTCGGCGGGCCGGTCGCCCGCATCCAGGCTCACGACCACGCGGGGGAAATCCACCGTGGGAAACATCGACACCGGCAAGCGCAGTGCGGCGACGATGCCGCCCACCGCCAGCAAGGCCAGCAAGAACAAGATCGAACGGCTATGCCCCTGTATCCAGTTGGCCACCCTCATGACTTGGCCTCACGCACGGCCATGCCGTCGGTCAATTGATAGGCCCCCTCGCTCACCAGGCGCCGCTGCGGATCGAACGGTGCCTTGACCACAGCCTGATCGCCCTGCTCGGTGAGCACTTGCACGACCACCTGCGCAGCCTTGCCGTCGGCCACCTGGAACGCGACAAAACCCTCGCCCGTCTTGATCAGGGCCGAGCGCGGAATGAGCCACCCTTCGGCTTTGGCAAACTGGATATCGCCGCGCACGCGCAAGCCCGGCAACAGACCCGTGTCCGCGGGCGGTCGAAACTGCACCACCGCATCGATCAACTGGCTTTTCGGGTTGATGGCCCGCTGCACCTGCACCACCTGCCCCGTCACGGCGTGGGCTTCGTCGAACACCGAGGCAAGGCGCACAGCCATGCCGCTGCGCACGTGGCGAGCATCACCTGGCTCGATACCCAGCGCCACGCGCAAGGAATCGGTGTTGGCCAGTTGGGCCACGACGGCGCCAGCTGGAATGCGATCGCCCTGAGCCACCGGCAGCGCCACCAGCAAGCCGGCGATCGGCGCCGTTACCGTGATGCGCTCGGCCGCGCCGCCCAAGCGTTCCTGCACGCGCACCGCTTCGCGGGCGTCGGCTGCCGCCTGGCGCGCCTGCGCCAGTTGCGAGCGCGTTGCCAATTGCTGCGCCACCAGCGCTTCAAGGCGAGCGACCTCGCCTTCGGTGTATTGCTGCGCATTGCGGGCCTGGGCAAACGCCTGGGTCGCCGCCGGGTCGACCGCGAGCTCCATGAGCGGCTGGCCGCGCTGCACCTGGGCGCCGGCCGCAACGCGCAAGCGCTCGACGCGGCCGGCGCGCGGCACACTCACGTTTTGGCTCTGCCCCGCTTCGGGCGCGATGGCGCCGAAACCCGTCAAGGTCAGCGGCAGCTCTCCCCGTTGGAGCGGCACGGTACTGACCCGCGCGCTTCGCTCGACCAGCGTTTCGGCGCTGTGCGCGAGCGGCGCAAGCGACAGCCATTGCAATGCAGCCATAAATGTCACGACGCCCAACCAGCGGCCCTGTGCCCATGTCGTTTCGCTCATCTCGATACCCCTCATGCTTGTTTGCTTTTCTGCGGCGCCCCAGCCAGCGACACCTACGATCCGATGGACACGTCCATGCCGGTCAGCGAACGCAAGGCAATGCGCTGCTCGCGCAACGCGGCCTCCAGGTTCAGCAACTCCACCTTTTTGGCCAACAGGCCCGAGCGGAGGTTGGCATAGCGCAGCGCGTCCATGGCGCCGACACGCAGCGCCTGCTCGCCCCGGTCGGACAGCGGCTGCAACTGGGCCACCTCATCGCGCGCCAAGCGAATCTGTTCCATCAGTTGGGCGTCGCTGCGCAGCGCGCGCAACGCATCGCCATGGGCCGCGTTCAGGCGCTTCTCGTATTCCTGGCGCAACTGGGCGCGGGTAGCCTCTTCCACCGCGATGTTGCCGCGGTTGCGATTGAACAGCGGTAGCGTGAAGCCCAGCGCAAAGCCACTGGTGTAAAGCCCCGCGGTATCGCGCACACGGGTGATGCCGACATTGAGTGCCGGAAATTGCGCCAGCACCGCACGGTGCGTGCGCGCCTCTTGCGCCGCATAGCCGGCGCGCAAGGCCCGCAGGTCGGGGCGGCGCTCGGCGACGCTGCTCAGGCTGCCGCGCACCGCCGTATCGTTGATTGGCGGCAGGGTCCGGTCGAACACCAGATCCAGTTGCACGTCGGGCGTCAGGCCCAGCAAGGCGTTGAGCTGGCCGCGGTTGTCCATGGCTGCCCGCCGGGCCTCGTTCAACTGGCGCGCGTTGTCGGCCGCTGCCGTCAAATAGGGGCTGAGCACCTCGATCGTCAGGTTGCCATCGGCTACCGCGCGGCGGGTGCGCGGCATCAGGTCGGCATAGAACGCCTGTTCCTGCTCAAGCACCTGCGCCAGCTGTTCCTGCTGGCCGATGCGGTTCATCAGCACCTGGCTTTGGGCCACCACCTGCCATTCTTGCCACAGCAGGTCGAGATGGGACTTCTCAGTATCACTCGCCGAAGCCTGCTTCGTCACGCCATGGGTGATGAGCTGATTGAAGTCATACGCCAGGCCCAGGTTGAAGGCACTGGTGAGGCCCGGCGCGCTGCTCGACGGAAAGTCGCGCGTCAGTGACACCTGCGGATCGGGCAGCAGGCCGGCCGCGAAGGCCTGCGCCTGCGCCACGCCCTGCACCGCCCGGGCTGATTTGACATCCGGGCTCAGCAGCACGGCCAGCGTGGCCACCTCGGTGGCATCGAGCCCGTCGCGCGCATCGAAGGGGTGCGACGCCACGAAGGGCGGCGTCACCCCTTGCGCGGGCTGCGGCGGCACGTTCGGCAACGAGGTCCGCAGCGACGTCTGGCTGACCAGGAGCTGCGGCGTGTAGCTTGCACAGGCCGACAACAAACACACCAGCACAAACGGCAAGCAACGCGCCGCGACAACGGGGGTGCCCCGGGTGAAATGTCCACAATTCGAATTCATGCCGAAGGAAAAACCAAGTGCGAGTGAGATAGCTTCAGCGAGCCTATCATGCCAAAGGCGTTGCCCGTGACCGATGCCCCCGCCGCATCCGCGGATTCAAGCCTTTCCGGACAGGCTGTCGAAGGTATGCAGCAACGCGGCCAAGGCAGCTTTGCACTCGGTGGCAGCGGGCGGTTCGGCCCGCAGCGCCTTCAGCACGCGGTCAATGCCTTTGTCGAGCACATGCCAGTCATCGGCGGCCCGGGGTTTCAGACCGGCTTCGGCCGAGTCCCAGGCCAGTTCCAGGGCCCTTACGCGCGTCTTGGCCGCCGCCAGATTGCCCTGGTCAACCAGGGCGGAAACGTCCGTGGCGATGGCGCGAAAGGACGTCAAATCGCCCAGCGCGGACGTCGCCTTGCCGGCCGCCGCAGCCCCCGCTACGGCACCCGCCTTGGGTGGAAGCGGCGGCTCGGTGGTCTTGGAGCAGCCGGCGAGCCCGGCGAACAAGACCGCGACGCAGGCCGCGGCAGTGAGACGGGCAAGAGCACTCTGGGCGAACATGATGTTTTCCTTCGATAGATGTAGCGTTGCGAACAATGAATCGAGCTGGCAGCGGCCGTTCATGCGAACAAGCACCGCAAGTTTCAATCGACCATTGGCACAGGGCGGCGGTCCTCGATGGAGTACTGCTCCAAAGCGACCAGCGCCACGATGACCGACAGGAAGAGCGCGCTGGTCCACATCGCCCCCATGCCCAGGCCACCGTATTCCTTGGCCTGCGTCAGCAAGTCGCCCAGCGCGGCGCCGAAGGGGCGCGTGAGGATGTAGCCAATCCAGAAGGTCAGCACGGCGTTGCCGCCCAGGCGCCAGGCCAGGTAGGTCAAGGCGATCAGCGTTCCGAAGGCCAGGGCGCCCCGGGTGAAGCCCAGATGCAAGGCTTCGGTGGCCAGATCGCCCGCAGCAGTGCCCAGCGCAAAGGTGCACAGGATGGCGGCCCAGTAAAACAGCTCACGCCGGCGCGTCACGATGTCGTGGATCGACAGCGTGTGCTCAACCCGATGCCAGGTGGAAAAAATGACGACCAGCAGCACCGCGAACACCGGCGTGCTGACATACAGGCTCACGCCCAGCTTGTCGGTGAAAAAATCCGTTATCTGCGTGCCCACTACGCTGACCAGCACCACCGTGAGCCAATAAATCCAGGGGGTATAGCGCCGCGTGCGCACCTGCCAAACCAGCGCGATGGCCAGCAGGCTGGCCATCATGGCGCGCGTCAAACCCTGGCCCAAGCCGGCGCTCACGGCCAGGTAGTCGGCCCCGGTCTCGCCGACGGTGGTGCATAGGATTTTGATGATCCAGAACGACAGCGTGATGGCCGGCACCTTGATCAGCCAGTCGCCGTATCGGGTGTTTGAAATAGGGTTCATGGTGCTCTCCTGCCAAAGTAAGAAGTGGTGCGGAGAGTCTGCTCGGGCTGACTTAGCTCAGACATAGGCTCGGCCCATTCAAGAATTCATTGAAGAGTGCATGCCCTTGGCGTTCCAGGGCTCAGTGACAGCTAAGTCTGCCTTCCTACATTCTCCGTCGTGCAAATCCCTGCACGCAACCAACCGGAGAGGCTTCATGTATCGCCATACCAAACTGTCCCTGTTGGGCGTCGCCGTCGCCGTCGCCGTCGCCACCGCTACCGCCGGCGTGAGCGCCTATGCGGCCAAGGCCGGCGCCGAACACGATGTCGCAGCCATCACGCAAGCCAAGACCTCACTCATTCAGGCCATTGGCGTCGCCGAGCAGCACGCCAGCGGCAAGGCCACGCATGCCGAGTACGAAAAGTCCCGACAGGGGAACTGGATCTATGACGTGGAGGTAGTCAGCGGAGCCAAGGTCTTTGATGTGCGAATCGATGTCGACAAGGGCACGGTCATCTCTTCCGCCGAGGACAAGGCGGACAACGACCACGACGAGCGGGACTGATCGCGTAACGGCGGCCTTGGATCGCGTGCAATCCAAGGCCAAATTCGGAGATGACATGGAATCGTTCAACCAAGCGGCCTTTCTTTGGCTCAATGCGCCTGCACATCCCAGCGCTGGGATGCTCTACCTCACCGTCTTCCTAGCGCAAGGGCTCATCTGGGCGGTTCCAGCCGGTATGGTCCTCGGATGGCTGTGTGGCAACGAGAAGATGCGCAGGACGCTGCTGATCGCCACGGCATCGGGGGCGCTGGGCTTGTGCATCAGCATGGTCATCGGCCTGGCATGGCCACACCCTCGGCCTTTCATGCTCGGGCTCGGCCATCGTCTGATCCCGCACGCCGCCGACGCCTCGTTTCCCAGCGATCACTTGACGTTATGGTGGGCAGTTGCCTTCAGTCTGTGGTTCCAGCGAAACCGGCTGGGAACTGCCCTGGCCTTGCTGGGCATTCTGATCGCATGGGCACGCATCTATCTGGGTGTTCATTTTCCGCTCGACATGCTCGGGGCCGCAGTGGTGGCGGGATTCAGCGCCTGGTTCACGTTGCATGAGTCGCATTGGTATTTGGACCCCCTCTATCGAGTCGCTCTCGGCATCCATCGCAGTCTTTTCGGCAGGCCACTGCCCTGACGAGAAGGTTCCTATGTTTGGTCTAAGTCTGCGAGGCCAGTCTTCATGTGTCCTGATACTTTCGCTTGTCGAAATAGAAAATCGCTTTTCTCGAATTGAACGATATGAAAGCAGCAGGAACGATCGATTGAGTAGGGGGTTGGCATGGAATTGCGACACCTTCGATGCTTTTTGGCAGTTGCCGAAGAACTCCACTTCGCGCGCGCCGCCGAGCGGCTGCACATCGACCAGTCGCCGCTGTCCCGCACCATCAAGGAGTTGGAGGAAGAACTCGGCGCCCACCTGTTCGTTCGCACCACCCGCAGCACTCAACTCACGCGCGCGGGACGGTTGTTCCTGGAGCATGTTCCGCGTGTGTTCGCGGCGCTCGATCAAGCCCGCGATAGCGTCAGATCAGCCGCCAACGGCTTTCACGGCCAGTTACGCATCGCCTTGTCCGACGGCATCACACCATCGCGGCTACCGACGCTGCTAGCGCAATGCCGCGAGGAAGATCCCGAGGTTGAGGTCCGGCTGTGCGAGGTGCCACTGGCCCAGCAAATCAAAGGTTTGCAGGAAGACTTGTACGACGCCGGATTCTCGATGGCCGAAGACGCGGGCGATGGCATCGTGGTTACGCCCGCGTGGAAGGACGAACTGATGGTGGCAGTGCCAGCCCGCCATCCGCTGCTCGCTTTCAAGAAGGTACCGCTGGAGGAAGTGCTGCGCTATCCGCTGACACTGGGCGACCCGGCAGTCTGCGAAGGCCACGCGCGGCAGGTCGATCGGTTTCTGCGCAAGATCGACCAGGAGCCACTGATCGCGCAGCGCGTGGCGACCTTCGACGTGATGATGACCCTGGTTTCCGCTGGCCTGGCCTTGGGACTGGCGGGCGAGGCGCATATCGCTTCCAGCCGCGAGCCAGGTATCGTGGCGCGGCGCTTGGCAGGCAAGCCCCCCATGCTCACGACCTATTTGCTGCGCAGCGATGCGGAGCCTTCCGAGATGTTGGCCCGATTCATCGAACGAGTGGCCTTCATTGATTCGGCGGATGGTTTCGATACCTCCGACGACTCCCGATCCATCCGACGAAAGGGCTGACTCCATGAACAGAGTGATGCTGCTGATACTGACCGCCGCACTGACTGCATGTGGCCCGTCCCAACCTTCGGAAACCGTGGATTTCCTCGCGGCTCATCCCGAGCGCATCAAGGAGATTCAACGGCAGTGCAAGGAAGATCGCACAAAGGTCGGCGATGCACTTTGCCGCCGTGCCGCCGAAGCCGCCAATCGGCGTTTCTTCGGTGATCGACCTGAGCAGAAGTCCAAATAGCTCTGTTGTCGTCGCTTCGCAGCGACAAAGTTCTCGCCGCCACCTCATCACGCCGCAACGCGCTCGTGCATGCGGCGTTTTTATTGCCTTCGCTCCTGCTAGAAATCAGGCTTTTTCGGCCTGAATCCCCGCCATAACGGCCTTTGACCGGCCTGCACCCACGCCTTGATCCTCGGTGCTGCGGCACCTGCGCGTGCCGTGATTGGAGGCAGGATCATGCAAGGGACGAACGTGCTGTTCGGTCAGATCGCCGTGGTATTTGGCATCGTGATCGCCGGCGTGTGGGCAGCCACACAATGGACAGCCGCCGCCCTGGGCTATCAGCTACGCCTTGGCTCGCCCTGGTTCGAC
>JACSRS010000015.1 GCA_014879655.1 Burkholderiaceae bacterium | reverse complement strand
TTCGAACCAGCGTAGGCGTAAGCCAACAGATTTACAGTCTGCCCCCTTTAGCCACTCGGGCACCCCTCCTCAGCGAACCCGTGATTATGCCAGCTTTTTGCTGCAATTCGCAAGTCAGCTTGCAAATCGTTCCCAATTTATCGAATAGGCCCCGTTTGCGACCAGAAAGTCGTTGGCCTGACTGAAATGGCCGCAGCCAATGAAGGGACTGGGCTTTCGCAGAGCCGACAACGGCGACGGATGATTGGCCGAAAGCACCAGATGGCGCCCGCGCTCGGGCGACGCATCGATCAACGGCCGCTTGGCCTGTGCGTGGGCGCCCCACAACAGGAACACCACCGGTCGCCGAAGTTGCGCCAGTGCAACGATGACAGCATCGGTCAGCACCTCCCATCCTCGGCGCGCGTGGCTGGCGGCCTCGCTCTCCTCCACGGTCAGGCTGGTGTTGAGCAACAGCACGCCCTGGCGGGCCCATCCCTGCAGCGACCCCGAAGTTGACGGCGCAACCCCCAGATCACGCTGCAACTCTCGCATGATGTTGCGAAGGCTTGGCGGCACCGGCTGGCCCGGCGCAACCGAGAACGCCAGGCCTTCGGCCTGCCCGGGACCATGGTAGGGGTCCTGCCCCAGGATGACGACTCGGACCTCGGACTTGGGTGTCAGCTCCAGCGCGCGCAGCGGTTGCGGCGGGTAGATCGTTGCGCCGGCCTCCAGCCGCTCTTCAATGAAAGCGCCCAGACGCTGGCCGGCTGCGCCTGATACGAAAACGTCGGTCAGCGCCAGCCAGTCCGGCGCCACCGGCCAGGTGGCCGGATGCCAACCGGACAAGCCGCCTTTGCGAGATTCGATCACCGGCCCTTCGTAGGGCCAGAATTCCAGATTTTTCATGTTTCGAACGGGCCGCACCCTTGCTGCGGCGCCGCGCCTCCCTCTGTCTACTTGTTGGGTTCAGCGCCCGCATCGGGGCTGAACAGGTTGGCCAGCGCCACGCCCGGATCGGCCGCGCGCATGAAAGCTTCGCCGACGAGAAAGGCATGGACACCGGCTTCGCGCAGCGTCTCCACGTGTTCGCGCGTGAGGATGCCGCTCTCTGTCACCAGGAGCCGGTCCGCCGGAACCGATTGCCGCATGTTCAGCGTCGTCTCCAGCGACACCTCGAAGGTTCGCAGATTTCGGTTGTTGATGCCCACCAGAGGTGTTTTCAGCCGCAGCGCCCTCTGCAGCTCCAATTCGTCGTGCACCTCCACCAGCACAGCCATATCCAGGCTCATGGCGATGGCTTCCAGATCGGCCAGCTGGGCATCGTCCAGACAGGCCGCGATCAGCAGGATGGCGTCGGCGCCCATCACGCGCGACTCGTAGATCTGGTACGGGTCCACCATGAAATCCTTGCGCAGCACCGGCAGCTGGCAGGAGGCCCGCGCCTGCTTCAGGAAATCGGGCTCACCCTGGAAGAACTGACGGTCCGTCAGCACGGACAGGCAGGCGGCCGCCGTCTGTCCATCGCCATCGGCATAACTTTGTGCGATGTCAGCCGGAATGAAGTCTTCGCGCAGGACGCCTCTGGACGGGCTGGCTTTCTTGATTTCAGCGATGACCGCTGCACCGCCGGCATCGATCTTTGCGCGCATCGCGCTGACAAAGTCGCGGGTGAGGACCCGGCTCTGTGCATCGGCACGAACGGCCTCCAGCGACTTGCGCTTGCGGGCTGCCGCAACTTCTTCGTGCTTGACGGCAACGATCTTGTTCAGAATATCAGTCATGTTTCGGGTCATCGGCCTGGCCGGACTTGAGGATTTTCACGAATACGCGATGCATGATCAGGGCAACGACCACGAACAGTGCCGATACCCCCACCGCGATCCAGGCACCGGGGTCCTGCCACATGTCAGCCTGCCGTGCTCAGCGCGTGCGCGACAACCACCAGTTGGTCCAGCCGTGCCTTGGCCGCACCTGACTCGATGGCGGCGCGAGCCTTTTCAATGCCACTGGCCACGCTGTCGGCCACGTTCGCCGCGTAAAGCGCAACACCCGCATTCAGCACCACGATGTCGCGCGGCGCGCCCGGCTCGTTGTCCAGCACCGACAGCAGCATCGCACGCGACTGATCCGGCGTTTCCACCTTGAGCGCCCGGCTGCTGGCCATCGCCATGCCAAAGTCTTCCGGGTGGAGTTCGTATTCCCGGATTTCGCCGTTCTGCAACTCACCGACGATGGTCGTGGCGCCCAGGCTCACCTCGTCCAGACCGTCGCGGCCGTAGACCACCAGCGCATGCTCGGTGCCCAGGCGCTGCAGCGCACGCACCTGGATGCCCACCAGGTCCGGGTGGAAAACGCCCATCAGGATGTTGGGCGCGCCTGCCGGGTTGGTCAGCGGCCCCAGGATGTTGAAGATCGTCTTGATGCCCAGTTCACGGCGCACCGGCGCG
>JACSRS010000016.1 GCA_014879655.1 Burkholderiaceae bacterium | reverse complement strand
GGTTTTTGTCTCACAGACCAAGATCATGGCGCCATGAAAGGCCGTTGCGCAGACGAAGACCATGGACGCACGAGAAAAACCCAGTTTCTGAACGACGGGCTGAGCAGTTACGTCCTGAATTTGGCTCGCGTCGACACTGAAGGTGGCACGATTTTATCACAACACGGCAAAGTGGAAAAGTCCCCGGCGCGGTGCGGTTGCATCGCCGGCGGTCTGCCGGTATAATAGCGCGCGGGCCGCTGTTTCAGTGTCTGGCGTCTGCGGCCAATGCGCCGCAGCCGCGCGGCCTCGGCAACCCCCAAGCTGCCCATCAAGGAAGGACCAGGTATGTTTCTTCGCTCACTGCTGACCCCGGCCACACTGGGCTTCGTGCGCGTGGCCGTCGTCTCTCCTGAGCTGCGCGTGGCCGACGTCGACTTCAACGTCCAGGCCATCGGCGCGGCGTTGCGCCGCGCCGGCCAGCAGGGATGCCAGCTCGCGCTCTTCCCTGAGCTCTGCATCACCGGCTATTCCTGCGGCGATCTTTTCTATCAATCGGCGCTGCTTCAGCAGGCCCGCGCCGCGCTGGAGGCCATCAGTCTGGCCGTGCAGCGGAGCGACTGCGCGGCCGTGGTCGGCCTGCCGCTGGAGGTGGATGGCCGGCTCTACAACTGCGCCGCCCTGCTGGCCGGCTGGCAGGTGATCGGCGTCGTCCCCAAGACGCATCTGCCCAACAGCAACGAGTTCTATGAACAGCGCTGGTTCACCTCAGGCGCGCAGGCCGCGGCGCAGCACGTCCGGCTGAACGACGGCGATGCCCCCATTCCCTTCGGCGTCGATCTGCTTTTCGAGGCGCAGCGCTTCGCCGCGGCCCCCTTCCGCCTGGGCATCGAGATCTGCGAGGACCTGTGGGCGGTGCAGCCGCCCAGCGGCCAGCAAGCGCTGGCCGGCGCTGCGCTCTTGCTCAATCTCTCGGCCAGCAACGAACTGCTGGGCAAGGTCGACTATCGCCGCGATCTGGTGCGCCAGCAGTCCGCCCGCTGCCTGGCGGCCTATCTCTACGCCGGCGCGGGCCCGGGCGAGTCCTCCACCGACACCCTCTGGGGCGGGCATTCGCTGATCGCCGAGAACGGGGCGCTGCTGGCCGAGACGAAACGCTTTCAGTTTGACACCCAACTGGCCGTGGCCGACGTGGACGTGCAGCGCCTGCTGGTTGAGCGGCTGCGCAACAGCCCCTTCGCCGCCACGCCGGCCGGCCGCGCCTTCCGCACGGTGGATTTTGCCCTGCCGGGCGACAATTTTTCCGCCGACGCCTTCGACCTGCGCCGCAGCTTGCAGGGCTTGCACCTGCTGCGCCCGCAGCTCAGCCGCGCCCCCTTCGTGCCCGCTGATCCGCAACAGCGCGCCGCCTCCTGCCGCGAGATCTTCGCCATCCAATCCACCGGCCTGGCCCGGCGGCTGCGGCACACCGGCGCGACGCGGGTGACTCTGGGTGTCTCCGGCGGCCTGGACTCCACGCTGGCGCTGCTGGTGACGGCTCGCGCCTTCGACCTGCTGAAGCTGCCGCGCGCCGGCATCGTGGCCATCACCATGCCCGGCTTCGGCACCACGCAGCGCACCCGGGACAACGCGGTGGTGCTGGCCGAGGCGCTGGGCGTCACCCTGCGCACCATCCCCATCGACGGGGCGGTGCGCCAGCATTTCCGCGACATCGGCCACGACGAGAATTTACATAACGTTACCTACGAGAACGCCCAGGCGCGCGAGCGCACGCAGGTTCTGATGGACGTGGCCAACCAGGTGGGGGGGCTGGTGGTGGGCACCGGCGATCTGTCGGAGCTGGCGCTGGGCTGGCTGACCTACAACGGCGACCAGATGAGCATGTACCACGTCAACGCCGGGGTGCCCAAGACGCTGGTGCGCTATCTGATCGAATGGGTGGCCGACGAGGAGTGGAGCGGCCGCGCGGCCGCGGCCGTGTTGCACGACATCGTCGCCACCCCCATCACGCCGGAGCTGCTGCCGCTGAGCGCCGAGGGCGCGTTGGAGCAGAAAACCGAGGAGACCATCGGCCCCTACGAGCTGCACGATTTCTTCCTCTATCAGGTGCTGCGCGGCGGCTGCTCCCCGACCAAGGTCTTCGTGTTGGCCCGCCAAGCCTTTGCCGGCGCCTATGCCGATGAGGTGCTGTTGCGCTGGCTGGAGGTGTTCTATCGGCGCTTCTTCAGCCAGCAGTTCAAGCGTTCGGCCATGCCCGACGGCCCCAAGGTCGGCTCGGTGGCCCTTTCCCCGCGCGGCGACTGGCGCATGCCCAGCGACGCCAGCGCGGCCCTGTGGCTGGATGAGCTGGCGTCGCTGGTTGAACAATTGGATGGCGCATAGCGTGACACAAGCGGCATTAGAAACCGGGTTGTAACTGCTCAGCCGGCGGGTGCGAACACGTTGATTTCGATACGGCGGCCTACTCAATCAACGTGTTCG
>JACSRS010000153.1 GCA_014879655.1 Burkholderiaceae bacterium | reverse complement strand
CTCCACCCCTGCCCCGCCCGCTGGCCAAACGGCCGGCTTCCCCAGCTTCTGGCGGCGTGCTGCGCGCCATCCGGGCTTTTTGATCGGCGGGGTGCTGAGCCTGCTGCTGGTCGCGGCGGCGCTGCTGTCGCTGGTCTGGACGCCCTGGTCGCCCTATGAAATGAATCTGGCCAACAAGCTCCAGGGCCCCTCGGCGCAGCACTGGCTGGGCACCGACCCTTTCGGGCGCGACGTGGCGTCGCTGCTGCTCGTTGGCGCCCGCAATTCCATCGTCGTGGGCCTGATCGCCGTGGGTATCGGCCTGGGCGCTGGCGTGGCGCTGGGCCTGCTGGCTTCGGTGCGGCGGGGCTGGACCGAAGAAGTCATCATGCGGCTGGCGGACTTCACGTTCGCGTTTCCGGCCATTCTGTCCGCCATCATGATGACGGCGGTTTTCGGCGCCAGCATCGTCGTCTCCATCGTGGCCATCGGCATCTTCAACATCCCGACCTTCGCGCGAATCACCCGGGCGTCGGCCAACGCCATCGCCTCGCGCGAGTTCGTGCTGGCCGCTCGCGCCTGCGGCAAAGGCCCGTGGCGCATCACGCTCGAACACATCCTGCCCAATATCGCATCGATCCTGATCGTCCAGACGACGATCCAGTTCGCCATCGCCATCCTGGCCGAGGCGGCGCTGTCCTACCTCGGCATTGGCACCCAGCCACCCCAGCCGTCGTGGGGCCGCATGCTCAGCGAAGCGCAGACCCTGCTGTTCCAGGCGCCGATGCTGGCCGTCTACCCGGGCGCTGCCATCGCGCTGGCGGTGCTGGGGCTCAACCTGCTCGGCGACGGCCTGCGCGACCTGCTCGATCCCCGCCTGGCGCGCAAGCGGTGAAACCATGACCCCATCCACATCCCCGTTGCTCGAAGTCAGGGATCTCGGCGTGCGCCTGCGCACCCACGCCGGAGCGGTGGATGCCGTGCGAGCGGTCAGCTTCACGCTGCAGCGCGGCGAAACGCTGGGCCTGGTGGGCGAGTCGGGCTGCGGCAAGTCGCTGACCGCACTGGCGCTGATGGGTTTGCTGCCCGAAGGCGCCGTCACTTCCGGCAGCCTGCGTTTTCAGGGTGAAGAGATGGCCGCAGCCGACGACGCACACTGGTGCCGGCTGCGCGGCGACCGCATCGGCATGGTATTCCAGGAGCCTATGACCGCGCTCAATCCGGTGCACACCATCGGCCACCAGGTGGCCGAGCCGTTGCGGCTGCACCGGGGCCTTTCGGCGCAGGCGGCGCGCCGCCAGGCGGTTGAACTGCTCGACCGCGTCGGCATTCCGGATGCAGCCCGGCGTTTCGACGCCTGGCCGCACCAGTTTTCCGGCGGCCAGCGCCAGCGCATCACGATCGCGATGGCGCTGGCCTGCAGTCCCGACCTGCTGATTGCGGACGAACCGACCACGGCGCTGGACGTCACCGTGGCCAGCCAGATTCTTGAACTGATTGCCGACTTGGTGCGCGAGCGCGGCATGGCGCTGCTGCTGATCTCGCACGATCTGGCGGTCATCGCCCGCAACGTGAACCGCATGCTGGTGATGTACGGCGGCATGGTGGTCGAAAGCGGCCCGACCCGCGAAGTCTTCACGCATCGCGCCCACCCTTACACCCAGGGCCTGCTGGCGTCGCGACCGCAACTGGGGCCTCGCGCCGCGGGCACCGACGGCCGCCGGGCCCGGCTGGCTTCGATTGCCGGCAGCGTGCCCGAGCTGCAGCATCTGCCGCCCGGCTGCCCCTTTGCCGACCGCTGCAACGTGGCTTTGCCACACTGCCCGACGACGTTGCCATCGCCGGTTCGCGTGCGCGAGCAACACGACGCGCGTTGCCTGCTGCTGGGGAGGGGCGAATGACACCGCAGACCCCACTCCTCGCAGTCGAACGGCTGGTGCGCCACTACCCGGTCCCGCGCGAGCACCCGTTTGCTGCGCAGCGGGTTGTGCAGGCCCTGCGAGGGGTCAGCCTGACGGTGCAGGCCGGCCGCAGTTTTGGCATCGTCGGCGAATCGGGCTCTGGCAAATCGACGCTGGCACGCTGCGTGATGGCGCTGGAGCCGCCCACGCAGGGCACGGTCCGTTTCAACGGCAGCGACCTGCAAAGCCTGTCACGCGAAGCGCTGCGGCTGGCGCGGCGTGATTTCCAGATGGTGTTTCAGGACCCCTACGGTTCACTCGACCCGCGCCAGACCATCGCGCGCGTCGTGGCCGAACCCCTCGCAGCGCTGGCCAGTCCGCCGGGCCGGGCCGAGCAACGCGAGCGCGCCGGCGAGTCGCTGGCTGCCGTCGGGTTGCGCAGCACCGACCTGGACAAGTACCCGCACGAATTTTCCGGTGGCCAGCGCCAGCGCATTGCGATTGCACGCGCCCTGATCACCAAACCCCGGCTGATCGTGGCAGACGAGCCGGTCAGCGCACTGGACGTCTCGGTGCAGGCACAGGTGCTGAACCTGATGATGGATCTGCAGGAGCAGTTTGGCGTCACCTACCTGCTCATCAGCCACGATCTGGCCGTGGTGCAGCACCTGTGTGACGACGTCGCGGTCATGCAAAACGGCGAAATCGTCGAGACCGGCAGCCCCGACGAACTTTTCGCGGACCCGTCGCATCCCTACACCCGGGCGTTGATCGACGCTGTCCCCCGGGTCATCTTCTGATACCGTACGCTTTCCCGCCACCCTCAGATCTGAATAGAGGAGTTGATCACCATGAAACGCCGTGAATTCGCCCTGACTTCCATCGCTGCCGTCACCCTGGCCGGCAGTCCTCTGGCCGCGCTGGCCCAGCGCCGCAAGGACGCCGTCGTGCTGGGCATGACGCTGGAGCCGACGGGCGGACTCGACCCGACAGCCACAGCAGCCTCGGCGACCGCCGAGATCGTGCAGTACAACATTTTCGAGACCCTGACCAAGGTGCAGTCCGACGGCACGGTCGTGCCGCTGCTGGCCGAGAGCTGGGAAATCTCGCCCGACCTGAAGACCTTCACCTTCAAGCTGCGCAAAGGCGTGAAGTTCCAGAACGGCGAACCCTTCAACGCCGGTACCGTGAAGTTTTCATTCGAGCGCGCCGCGGCCGAAAAGAGCACGAACAAGGACAAGCGCACCTTCGCCTCCATGGAAACGGTGGGCGTGGTCGATGACAGCACGGTGGTGATCGTCAACAAGGAACTGAACCCCGACTTCCTGTTCCTGATGGGTCAGGCCACGGCCATCATGGTCGAGCCCAAGAGCGCCGACACCAATGCCACCAAGCCGGTCGGTACCGGCCCGTACACGCTGGAGAACTGGGCCAAAGGTTCAGCGGTCACACTGGCCAAATGGGACGGCTACCGCAATGCGGCCGCCATCAAGATGAAAAAGGCGACGTTCCGCTTCATCTCCGACCCTGCCGCCCAGGTGGCGGCCCTGCTGTCAGGCGATCTGGACATGTTCTCCCGCGTGGCCGCCGCCCGCAGCCTGGAACAGTTCAAGCGCGACCCGCGCTTCCAGATCATCATCAGCGGCTCGCGCGCCAAGACCATTCTGGCCATCAACAACAAGAAAAAGCCCTTCGACGATGTGCGTGTTCGCCGAGCCATCGCCGCCGCGGTTGACCGCAAGGCGGTGATCCAGGGTGCCGCCGACGGCTTTGGCGTGCCCATTGGCAGCCACTACGTGCCCGGCGCCTTCGGTTACGTCGACACCACCGGCGTCAACCCCTACAACCCGGAAAAAGCCAAGGCACTGCTGGCCGAGGCCGGCATCAAGACGCCGCTGGAAGTCAGCCTGGTGCTGCCACCTGTGCCCTACGCCCGTCAGGGTGGCGAAGTAATTGCCGCCCAGCTGGCCAAGGTGGGCATCATCGCCAAGCTGCAGAACGTCGAGTGGGCCCAATGGCTCAGCGGCGTCTACGGCAACAAGAACTACGACCTGACCATCATTTCGCACGTCGAGCCCTTCGATCTGGGCAACTTCGCCAAGCCTGGCTACTACTGGGGTTACGAATCGGCCAAGTTCAACGATCTGTACAACAAGATCAACAACGCACCGCGCGATGCTGATCGCGCCAAGCTGCTGGGCGAGGCGCAGAAGCTGCTGGCCGAAGACGCGGCCCATGCCTTCCTGTATCAGCCGCAATGGATCACCGTGGCGCAAAAGGGCCTGCGCGGCCTGTGGAAAGACATGCCGCTGTTCGTCAACGACATCGGCGCCTTGTCCTGGGGCTGATCGCTGCCTGACGTGGTCGAACTTCACGCGCTATCCGCCGCGCAGCTGTGCGCCGCGTACCGCTCGGGCGACGTGTCGCCGGTCGAGGTGACCCATGCGGTGCTGGCGCACATCGATCGCTGGGAACCGCGCCTGCAGGCCAGCTACCTGCTGCGGCCCGAACTGGCGCTGGCGCAGGCCCGCGACAGCGAGGCGCGCTGGCGCCAGGGCGAGCCATGCGGGCCGCTGGACGGCGTGCCGCTCACGCTGAAGGAAAACATCGCCACTCGCGGTGATCCGGTGCCGCTGGGCACGGCCGCGATGACGCTCGTGCCCGCGCAGCAAGACGCCCCGCCGGCCGCCCGGCTGCGCGAGGCCGGCGCCGTGCTGGTGTGCAAGACCACCATGCCCGACTACGGCATGCTGTCGTCCGGGCTGTCGAGCTTTCACGCGCTCAGCCGCAACCCCTGGGATTTGCGCAAGACGCCCGGCGGCTCCAGCGCCGGTGCCGGTGCGGCAGCAGCTGCCGGCTACGGGCCGCTGCATGTCGGCACCGACATCGGCGGGTCGCTGCGGCTGCCGGCCGGCTGGTGCGGCATCTTCAGCCTCAAGCCCAGCCTGGGCCGCATCCCGATCGACCCGCCTTACACCGGCCGCGCCGCCGGGCCGATGACCCGCACCGTGGCCGACGCCGCGCTGATGATGCGGGTGCTGAGTCAGCCTGACGCGCGCGACAGCATGAGCCTGCCCGCGCAGGACATTGCCTGGGAACGGTTTGACGCAGGCGTCGACAAGTTGCGAGGCCTGAAGATCGGCCTGCTGGCCAACGCCGGTTGCGGCCTGCCGGTGGAGCCCGAAGTGCGCGCCGCCGTTGATGCAGCGGCGCGGCTTCTTGAGGCAGCCGGCGCGGTCGTCGAGCCGATGGCGCCCTTCATGACCCAGACCATGCTTGATGGCATGGACCATTTCTGGCGCATGCGTTCCTTCGCCGAACTGTCCTTGCTCCCGCCGGCAGACCGCGCAAAGGTCCTGCCCTACATTCGCGCCTGGGCCGACAGCGCGGCCGGCCTGGACGGCCCGGCCGTCTACCAGGCCGTCAGCCAGTTTCACGCGGTGCGGGTGGCCAGTGTCAAGGCCTGCGCGGCGTTCGACTACGTGATCTCGCCGACCTCGCCGATGCCGGCTTTCGACGCTGAACTGCCATCGCCGACGAACGACCCGCTGCGACCGCTGGAACACATCGGTTTCACCGTGCCCTTCAACATGTCGGAACAACCTGCAGCGTCGATCAACTGTGGCTACACTGCCGCCGGTCTGCCGATCGGCCTGCAAATCGCCGGCAAGCGCTTTGACGATCTGGGCGTGCTACAGGTAGCGCGCGCCTTCGAGCTGATCCGCGCACCGCAGCGTCCCTGGCCCGAGCCGCCCGCCGGCTGAGCCGCGTTTTCGCGGCCTTTGGGGCGACTTCGAACCGGGTTGAAGGCTTGACCGGTTCGCCATCAGAAGATTTTAATCCTGTTTTCATAGCTATAAATGACCATTTGACGCTGGATTTCAGCCAGAATGGCATGGAAATGTCATTTCCTGATGCCTCCCCCCCCTCCGCCCGGACGCCGTTGTCCACCATCCGCGTCGCCAGCAGGGTGGCGACAGTTGCGCCGTGCACACCGGGCGGCTTCAACCTAGAATTCTTCCGTGAACCAGATACCCAACGCCGACCTGCATTGCCACTCCGTCGTTTCCGACGGCACCCTCACCCCTGAAGAACTGGCGGCCCGTGCCCGGGCCAACGGCGTGACCTTGTGGGCGCTGACCGACCACGACGAAATCGGCGGCCAGCACCGCGCGCTGGCAGCGGCGCGGGCCCAGGGCATGAACTACCTCACCGGTACCGAGATATCGGTCAGTTTCGCCGGCAAGACGGTGCACATCGTTGGCCTCGGTTTCAACCCCGACGATCCGGACATGATCGAGGGCCTGCACCGCACCCGCGGCGGGCGCAGCGAGCGGGCCATGGAAATGTCGGACGGCCTGGCCAAGGCGGGCATCAAGGGCGCCTACGAGGGCGCACTGCACTTCGTCGGCAACCCCGAACTGATCTCCCGCACCCACTTCGCCCGCTTTCTGGTGGAGTCAGGCGTTTGCAAAGACACCTACGAGGTGTTTCGCAAGTACCTCACCGAAGGCAAGCCCGGTTTTGTGCCGCATCGCTGGGCCAGCCTTCGTGACGCCGTGAACTGGATCACCGATGCCGGTGGCGTGGCCGTGATCGCACATCCGGCACGCTATGGGTTTTCGGCCAACGAAGAGTACGCGCTTTTCACAGAATTCAAGGCCCACGGCGGGCGTGGTGTCGAGGTGGTGACCGGCAGCCATTCGGTCCAGGAAGCGGCGCGCTACGCCGAAACCGCGCTGGAGTTCGATCTGGCCGCATCGCGCGGCAGCGACTTTCACAGTCCGGACGAAAGCCGGATCGACCTCGGTCTTCTCCCGGACCTGCCCGCAAACCTGACGCCGGTGTGGGATTTGCTGGCGGATCGCATTCAGTGAAGCACGCGGCGAGCCCGCTGGCGGGTATCGCCTTCGCCATTCTGGCCGTTGCCTGCTTCGCAACGCTGGACACCACCACCAAGTACGTCAGCGCCAGCGTGCCGGTGCTGATGGCGCTGTGGTTCCGCTATGCCTTCCAGGCGGTGGCGACCACGCTGTACGTGCTGCCCACAATCGGCCGGCGCGTGCTGTACACCGCGCATCCGAAGTTCCAGTTCCTGCGCGGCCTGCTCCTGCTCAACACCAGCGTGTTTGCTTTCTTCAGTCTCAAGTTCATGCCGGTGGGTGAATTTACCGCCATCGTGATGATCACGCCGCTGGTCATCACCGTGCTGTCGGCCACCACGCTGGGCGAGCGCGTCTCGCCGATGCGCTGGGTGCTGGTGGCTGGCGGCTTTGTCGGCACGCTGATCATCCTGCGCCCGGGCGGCGGCGCGTTTGCGTGGTCGATGCTGCTGCCGCTGGGCCTGGTGGCGAGCAACGCCTGGTTTCAGGTGCTGACCAGCAAGATGGCGCGCACCGAAGCGCCGCTCACCATGCACTTCTACACCGGCTGGGTCGGCACCCTGGTGTCGAGCCTGGCCCTGCCCTTTGTCTGGGCGCAAATCGACTCCTGGGTGCTGTGGACCTGTCTGGTGCTGATGGGCCTGATGGGGACGATCGGCCACTTCCTGCTGATTCAGGCCTATGCGCGCGCGCCTGCGGCCACGCTGACACCGTTTCTCTACACCCACATCGGTTTCGCCATGCTGGGCGGCTGGCTGGTGTTCTCGCACATACCCGACGGCACATCAATCTTCGGCATGGTGCTGATCGCCCTGTGCGGCGCGGGCGGCGCCTGGCTGAGCGTGCATGAGCACCGCAGACAGGCGGGCCGAGACGGGTCTTAAACTCGGTACATGGCCCAGCACTTCAGCGTCCACCCAGACAACCCGCAAATCCGCCTGCTCAGACAGGCCGTCACCTTGCTGGAGGGCGGCGGCGTCCTTGCCGTACCCACAGATTCCAGCTATGCGCTGGCCTGCCACCTTGATGACAAGGCGGCGGCCGATCAGTTGCGCAAACTGCGCCAGGTCGATGACAAGCATCATCTGACACTTCTGTGCCGCGACCTGCGCGAGCTGTCCACCTACGCCCGGGTGGACAACCAGCAGTTCCGCATCATCAAGCAGGCCACGCCGGGCGCTTTCACCTTCATCCTGGAGGCGACCAAGGAAGTGCCGCGGCGCCTGAGCCACCCTCAGCGCAAGACCATCGGCCTGCGCGTGCCCGATCACAAGGTGCTGCAGGAGTTGCTGGCCCTGCACGGCGCGCCGCTGTTGGCCACCACGCTGATTCCGCCCGGCGAAACCGACCCGCTGAACGATGCACAGGAAATCCGCGAACGGTTTGAGCGCGGTCTGGCCGCCGTGATTGATGCCGGCGCCTGCCCATCGGAGCCGACCACCGTGGTCGACATGTCCGGCGATGGCATCATCCTGGTGCGCCAGGGCCGTGGCGACCCGGCGCGCGTCGGTCTCTGAGCCTTCGGATCACGCTCGCTTTCGCACCATCTGAGAGAATCACGCCCGCCCATGACCGACCTGATCCAGACCGTCCTGATCTATGCCCTGCCGGTGTTGTTCGCCATCACCGTGCACGAGGCCGCACACGGCTATGCGGCGCGCCATTTCGGCGACAACACGGCCTGGCAGCTGGGCCGCATCACGCTGAACCCGCTCAAGCACATCGATCCGGTGGGCACCATCCTGATGCCGCTGATGCTGTATTTCGCGACGTCCGGCGCCTTTCTGTTCGGTTACGCCAAGCCGGTGCCGGTGCGTTTTGGCAACCTGCGCAACCCCAAAAGTGACATGGTCTGGGTCGCCCTGGCCGGGCCTGCGGTGAATCTGCTGCAGGCGCTGCTGTGGGGCGTGCTGCTGTACCTGCTGGCCGGCGCGGGTCTGCGCGAGCGCTTTTTCATCGAAATGTGCCGCGCCGGCATGCTGGTGAACGTCGTGATGTTCGTCTTCAACCTGTTTCCGCTGCCGCCACTGGATGGCGGGCGCATTCTGGTCGGCCTGCTGCCCTGGAAACAGGCGCAGATGGTCTCGCGCATCGAGCCCTGGGGCTTTTTCATCGTGATGGGCCTGGTTGTCGCAGGCGTCGTTTCATCCTTCTGGATGCGGCCGCTGATGTCGCTGACCTACCGTTTTCTCGATCTGGCGCTCACGCCGCTGTCCTTCCTGATCCGCTGAACCCTTTCTTCCTGCATGACCACCCTGCGCGTCCTGACCGGCATCACGACCTCCGGCACCCCTCACCTGGGCAACTATGTTGGCGCGATCCGCCCGGCCGTGGCCGCCAGCCTGAAGCCCGGCACGGAAAGCTTTTACTTTCTGGCCGACTACCACGCGCTGATCAAGAATCCCGATCCTGCCCGGGTGCAACGCTCGACGCTGGAAATTGCCGCCAGCTGGATCGCCGCCGGACTCAACCCGGACAAGGTTTTCTTCTACCGTCAGTCCGACATTCCGGAAATCCCCGAGCTGACCTGGTTGCTGACCTGCGTCACCGGCAAGGGGCTGCTGAACCGCGCGCACGCCTACAAGGCGATGGTGGACAAGAACGCTGCCAGCAACGCCGACCCCGACACCGACGTGACGGCCGGCCTGTTCATGTACCCGGTGCTGATGGCCGCCGACATTCTGATGTTCAAGTCCCACAAGATCCCGGTAGGACGCGACCAGATCCAGCACATCGAGATGGCGCGGGACATGGCGGCCAGCTTTAACCACCTGTATGGCGAGCATTTCGTGCTGCCGGAGGCCGCCATCGAGGCGTCAGTCGCCACCCTGCCAGGGCTGGATGGCCGCAAGATGAGCAAGAGCTACGACAACATCATCCCGCTGTTTGCGCCACCGGCGCAGCTGCGCAAGCTGATCATGGGCATCGTGACCGACTCCCGCGCACCCGGCGAACCCAAGGAGACGGAAGGCTCTGCGCTGTTCCAGATCTACCAGGCGTTTGCGTCGCCAGACGAAACGCAGTCGCTGCGCACGGCCTATGCCGATGGCATCGCCTGGGGCGACGCCAAGCAGATGCTGTTTGAGCGCATCGACCGCGAAATGGCACCCATGCGTGAACGCTACGAGACGTTGATCGGCGACCCGGCGCGCATGGAGGCCATCCTGCTGGTCGGCGCCGAACGGGCGCGGGCATTGTCGGCGCCGTTCATGGCCGAGCTGCGGCAGGCCGTGGGTTTGCGCAATCTGTCCGCCTGCACGGTGCCGGCCCGAACGGACAGGACGGCCAGAGCCGCACTACCTTCGTTCAAGCAATACCGCGAATCCACCGGCTTGTTTCACTTCAAACTGGTGGATCCCAAAGGCCGCCTGCTGCTGCAAAGCGGCGGATTTGCCAGCGCACGCGAGGCCGGACAAGCCGTTGCCCGCTTGCAGGTTGAAGGAAAAGCCGGCCTTGACAGCGTGCAGGCGATGCTGGTCCCGGTGGACGGCGTGATGCCAGCCGAGGTCGACGCCGCCCTGCAGCTCTTGCGGCAGGCGACCAACGCCTGACCTGAAGCTCGCCGGGATTTCGATCAATGCGTTTCTACGTCATCGACGACCATCCGCTCATGCGAGAGGCCATGGCGATGTTGCTGCGTCGATTGAACGGCGGTGCGGACGTTGTGGAACTTTCCCACTTGGGCCAACTGGACGAAGCAGTGCGAAAGCGGGGTGAACCCCAGCTGTTTTGCCTGGATCTGAAATTGCCCGACACCGCAGGCGTTTCGGGTGTGCAGACCATCCGGGAGCGCTTTCCGGATACGCCGCTGGTGGTGCTCTCAGCATCTCCGCCGGCTGAGCATGAGCAGCAATGCCTGGATGCCGGCGCCGACATCTATCTGGACAAAGCCGCTGGCTTGGCCGAAATCAGCGCCGCACTCACCACGCTTCTGAATCCGGATCACCCGCCGTCCATGCAGGGTGACCACACGCCCGCGCTGTCCAATCGTCAGCGTCAGTTGCTAGCCATGCTCGACCAGGGCCTGAGCAATCGCGACATTGCCTTGAAGCTGGAAATCAGCGAGCACACCGTCAAGGTCCACCTGTGGCGATTGTTCAAGCGCCTCGGCGCGAGCAGCCGCACCCAGGCCGTACACCACGCCCGCACAAACGGGTTGCTGGGACATTGAGGTACCTTTATTCGCCTTGCGCCGCCAGCGAAAGTTCAATAAGACCCAACGGACACGGTCTGGTTTTGTGCAGATTGAAGGTCGTGGGCAGTTGAAATCTGGCGCTGAATCAATGCATTCATGACGCCCGGGTACCACTGCGCGGCCGTTTGTAGGTTTGCGCCCCCAGGCCTCCGACGAATCGCGGGACCCGTGACTGGCAACAACGCCTATTTCGGCACCTCAAAGGTCAGGTTGGCCCACAGCGTCTCCCACTGCACATGGGTTTGCTCGGCCAAGGCGACCGACGGCTCGCGCAGGATGACTGCGTTGAGCATGTAGGCATGGCCAGGCCGCACCGGGACGACCGCGACGCCGGACCTGTCCGTCCGCACAGTTGTCCGAACTGCCTCGCCCCCGGGTGCCTTGCGAAAAACCTCGATCTGGGCATCTGCCCGCGGAACGTCCTTGTAGAAGAATTGCACACGCAGACCTTGCGTGAGTTTGTCCACATAAGGGTTCTGCAGCGCGATCAGTTCTGTCTCCATGCCGGTGCGGCGATCAGCACCCACGCCACTGCCGACCGCGATCAGCGTCTTGGAGAACCGGGTGTACGCCTCGGTCACCGCATTTTTTGGCAGCGAGCGGGCCGCCTGCCGCCTGCCAACGTCGCCAAGGTCTTTCTGCACAAAAAAGGCCTCGAACTTTTCCCAATTGGGGTATTCGATGACGGCCACGACGGATTGATAAGCCACCACATGCAGGCCGTCACCCAGCGGGGCTTGTTGCAGGCCAGGGGTGTCTCCGATCCGCAGCGAAATCCGAGCGGACTTTTCACCGGCATGGACGGAATAGCTGACAATGCGCTGCGGCAGATAAGGCATCCGGGCCCCTGCAAAATCATCGCCGATGATGAGTTCCGCCCTGAGCTTGCCGCCAGGCTGAATCTGGTATTCGATCGGCTCGAGCCAGAATTCATGCCCGAAGGCAGGGCACACCAACAACGCCAGACAGAGGGCAAAGACACGCATGTACACGATTTTGCCGGCATTATTGATTGCCCGTCATCTCAAGGCCTCCGTGCTGGCTCCAGTCCGCGCCACGGTGGCTGTCTTGCTGGCATTTTTGATGGCGATGGTGTGGGCGTCACCTGCCGCCGCACACGAAGTCGCACCTGCCATCGCCGACATGCGCCTCGCTGGAGGCGCGCTGGAGTTCGAAGTCCGCCTCAATCTGGAGCCGCTGCTTGCAGGGGTGGACCTGGCCGCTGTCACCGACACCAACCTCTCACCCCAGGCCGCCCAGTACGATGCTTTACGCGCCCTCGCGCCAGGCTTGCTGGAAGAGCGCTTCCGGGCGTTCTGGCCCACGATGGCAAAAGGGATTCATATCAAGGCGCAAGGGCTGGACCTGCCCATTGAGCTGACCGAAGTCTCAGTGCTGCCGAACAAAGACCTGAGCATTGTGCGCCCGGCGACTCTCCGTTTCCGAGTGAAGTGGCCCGCCGCTGCGACCACCGTGGACCTGGGCTGGGCGCCTGAGTTCGGGCCACTGGTGGTTCGCCAGCTGGGTGTGGAGTCCCCGTACGACGGCTATCTCGAAAAAGGTGCGACGACCGGTCCAGTCAAGGTGGGTGGCGGCGACCAGGCGAGCGCCTTGCAGACGTTTGTGCACTACATCCCGATCGGTTTTGACCACATTGTTCCGAAGGGACTCGATCACATCCTGTTTGTACTGGGTCTTTTCTTCATGTCGACCCGGATGGGGCCGCTGCTGTGGCAGATATCCGCCTTCACCGTGGCGCATACCATCACGCTGGCGCTGGCGTCTCTGGGTTATGTGAGCATTCCGGCTCAGATTGTCGAACCCCTTATTGCGGCCAGCATCGTGGTGGTTGCCATCGAAAACATCTACAGCCAGAAGCTCAGCCGCTGGCGCATTGCCGTGGTTTTCGGCTTTGGCCTGCTCCACGGCCTGGGGTTTGCTTCGGTTCTGGCGGAATTCGGCTTGCCGGCCAACGCCTTTTTCTCGGCTTTGATCGGCTTCAACGTGGGTGTCGAACTGGGTCAGCTGGCCGTGATCGCTACAGCGTTCATGCTCACTGCCCATTGGTTCGGCGACAAACCCTGGTACCGGCGCCGCATTGCGACGCCTGCCTCGGTGCTCATCGCTGCGATCGGCGCCTGGTGGTTCGTTGAACGGGTGTTTCTGTAAACAAAAAGGCCACCAAGAAAATATCCTTGGTGGCCTTTGTCATTAGTTTTGGGCTGGGGTCTACTGAATGAAGTCTTGGAGACCGCATGAATGCTAGGTTTGAAGACTTCAAAAACAGATTTGTACCCCCGCCTGTACCCCCTCTTTACCTATGATACCAACACAGAGACCTTCCTGAAGCTGGGTCAGCCATCGCATATGGGGCTTGTACGCGCCAAGTCTGTACAGCTCAAGTCCGAACCCTGCGCTGAGGTCCGGGCAGGAAGCAGGCCTTGGAGAAGCCCCCTTGAAGCGCTCTGAATCGCCTTCGCGACCCAAGCTTAGGAAATGGGATCAGCGCTCAGAACGACCCTTCCTTGGCCCTGCCTGAGATCAGTAAGGCGCTTGGAGTGGCCCGGCTCATTCATCACCCACGCTTTGGACCGGGTGTTGATTTAAGGCCAGCGGGTTCCGCTGCTTCTGTAGGTCGTTTCCTTGGACGGCGTGTAGTGGCTGGCTTGTCCTTCGCCTCGGTCTCCACCTTCGCCATGAACTCGGCCACTGAGATGCCCAACGCGGGGGCCAATTTGAAGATGGTCTTGATGCTGGCGCTGTTCCTGCCAAGCTCAAGCAAG
>JACSRS010000017.1 GCA_014879655.1 Burkholderiaceae bacterium | reverse complement strand
GACCAGCGCGCCGATGCGCTGCCGCTGGGGCTGCGCCAGCGGCTTTCACTGGCCGTGGCGGTGATCCATGCGCCCGAAATCCTGATCCTGGACGAGCCGACCTCGGGCGTCGATCCGCAGGCGCGCGATGATTTCTGGAGGCTGCTGCTGGACTTGTCGCGCCAGGATCGGGTGACGATCTTCATCTCGACCCATTTCATGGACGAGGCGATGCGTTGCGACCGCATCTCATTGATGCATGCCGGAAAGGTGCTGGTCACCGACAGCCCCACCGACATCATGCTGGCGCGCGACGCCGCGACACTGGAAGAGGCCTTCATCGCCTTTATTTCGGCCGAAATCCCGCCCGAACCGGAAAGTACCGTGGCGCTGGTTGCCGCTTCGGATAGTGTCGGCGACACCTCGGGCTTCAGCCTGCGCCGTCTTCTGGCCTACACGACGCGCGAGGCGATGCAGGTCCGACGCGACCCGGTGCGGCTGGCCTTCGCCTTCCTGGGCAGCGCCATGCTGCTCCTGATCATGTCCTTCGGCATCTCGCAGGAGGTGCGCAACATCCCCTTTGCGGCGCTCGATCAGGACCGCAGCCCCGAAAGCCGCGCCTATCTGTCAACCTTTGAGGATTCGGTCTGGTTCCAGGCTCATGCGCCGATCGTCGATGCGTCTGCGCTGGAGCAGCGCCTGGCCAGCGGTGAGTTGTCATTGGCGCTACAGATTCCGCCCGGTTTCGGGGCTGACCTGCGGCGCGGAGCCGGCGCTGAGGTGGCGTCCATGATCGACGGTGCCGATACCGGGCGCGCGGGCACCATCGAAAGCTATGTCACAAGCGCTCATGCTGCGGTTTCGGCCGATGCCGGCGGCGCATCCCCCGCGCTAGACATGCTGGCGCGACCCGCGTTCTCACTGGTCCAACTGACCCCGCGGTTTCGGTACAATCCGGCGATGGAAAGCCTGCCAGCGATCGGCCCGTCGATCCCGCCGTTGCTGCTTTTGCTGTTCCCGGCAATCCTGATGGCGGTCAGCGTGGCACGCGAAAAGGAGATTGGCACGATCACCAATTTCTACGTCACTCCCACGGGTCGCGCCGAGTTCTTGATTGGCAAGCAACTGGTCTATGTCGTTATCACGCTAATGAATTTCGCGATCCTGACAGCGTTGGTGGTGCTGGTGCTGGGGGTGCCGCTGCGCGGTGATCCCCTAATGCTTTTGTTGGCATCTCTGGTCTATGCAGTCGCAGCCACCGGCTTTGGTCTGCTGGTGTCGATGATGTCGGCAACCCAGGTCACGGCGGTTTTTGCCAGCACTGTCCTGTCGGTGATGCCGACGCTGCAATTCTCCGGGATGATGACTCCGGTCTCCTCGCTGGAAGGCCCGGCGCGCGTTCTGGGCAGCCTATGGCCGACGACTTGGTACATGGCGATCAGCGTCGGCACCTATACGAAAGGGTTGGGACTTGCGGATCTGAGTAGCGCGTTACTGCGGCTGGCGGTGTTCGGTCCGGTCTTCACCGGCCTTGCAATCTTGGCCTTGCGGAAACAGGAGAGGTGACTTGCAACGCCTTGAAAACATCTACTGGCTGGTTGGCAAGGAGCTGAAAAGCGTGATCGGTGACCCGGTGATGGTGATCCTGATCCTGTGGTCCTTTGTTGTCGCCGTGATGCTCGAGGCCAGCGGTGCCGGCGACACGGTGAAGAACGCAGCTGTCGCCATTGTAGACGAAGACCGCTCGCCTTTGACGCGGCAGATCACTGGGGCGCTGATGCCACCGTGGTTCCAGATGCCCGTGACCATGACCTCTGATCAGGCAGATGCTGCGATGAACCGCGGCGAGATCATGTTCGCGCTGGCTTTTCCGCCCGATTTCGCCGCCGATGCGATCGCGGGCAAAGCGCCGGTGGCCCAGCTTCTGACCGACGCCACCGCAGTGTCGCAGGCACAGCTCGGCACTGATTACATCCGAAACATCGTGCAGGCGGAGAGCCTCGTCTTCTTGACCGGCAACCCCGAAGCACCCGCGCCGGAGCTGCAGCTTGAGTTGCGCCGCGCCTTCAACCCCAATGGCAATCCGGTCTGGTTCAAGGCGATGTCGTCGCTTCTGAACCAGTTGTCGCTGTTGACCATCGCGCTGACCGGGGCGGCGATGCTGCGCGAACGCGAACACGGCACCATCGAACATTTGATGGTGATGCCACTGACTCCGGTCGAGGTGGCGCTGTCGAAGGTGCTGGCGACGATGCTGGTGGTGCTGGCTGCCTTCGTAGGCTCGCTGCTGGTAGTGGTGCAGGGGGTGCTGCAGGTGCCGGTCGCGGGGTCAGTGCCGCTGCTGGTGGCGGGGGCGGCAGTTTATCTTTGGGCCGCCGCCGCGATCGGGATGCTTCTGGGCACCCTGGCACGCAGCATGGCGCAGTTCGCGCTTCTGGTGATCATGGTCATCATCCCGGTGATCATGCTGTCGGGCGGCATGGGTGCGGTCGAAAGCCAGCCCGATCTGG
>JACSRS010000018.1 GCA_014879655.1 Burkholderiaceae bacterium | reverse complement strand
TCAGGGCGTGACGCCCGGAATCGCCAGAAAGATCTGGATCACGATGGCATTGGCGATGTCGATGAAGAACGCGCCAACCATCGGGACCACCAGAAAGGCCGGCGTCGAGGCGCCGTAGCGATCGGTCAGTGCCTGCATGTTGGTGATGGCCGTTGGCGTTCCGCCAAGGCCAAAACCGCAATGACCGGCCGAGATCACGGCGGCATCGTAATTGCGGCCCATCACCCGGAAGGTCACAAAGGCGGCATAGGCGGCCATCATCACCGTCTGGCAGGTCAGCAGCGCGACCAGCGGCAGGGCCAGCGATGACAACTCCCACAGCCGCAGCGACATCAGGGCCATCGCCAGGAACAGCGCCAGCGACACGTTGCCGAGCACCGACACCGCCCGCTCGAAGACGGTGTACCAGCCCAGCAGGCTCAGGCCGTTGCGCAACAGCACACCGGTGAACA
This sequence comes from Burkholderiaceae bacterium, assembly GCA_014879655.1. Taxonomy (GTDB): domain Bacteria; phylum Pseudomonadota; class Gammaproteobacteria; order Burkholderiales; family Burkholderiaceae_C; genus JACSRS01. The sequence continues at coordinate 2,049 of JACSRS010000018.1, read as the reverse complement.
GCACGGTCACGAAGCTGGGCAACTCCAGCGCGGTTCCTTTCAGTTCCCGCGCCAGCAACTGGCCGACCAGCAGACAGATCGCGATCAGCGCCAGCGTTTCGATCATGGCGGGCGCCGTGATCATGCGCACCTCGTGCGGATGGTCGAAACTGCCCAGTCGTTCCCCGGGTAGCGGTTTTCTGTCAGCCTGTCCGAGCCGGCCGATCAGCCAGCCGCCCACCGGGCCGCCGATCAGCCCGCCCAGAATCAGTCCGAATGTCGCACAGGCCAGCGCGATGTCCTTGGCGGCCGTGAGGCCGTACTTCTGGGAGAAGACCTCGCTCCAGGCCGCGCCGGTGCCGTGCCCGCCCGATAACGTGATCGAACCGGCCAGCAGACCGATCAGCGGATCCAGCCCGAAAGCCACCGCGACCGCCAGGCCGACGCCGTTTTGCAGGAACAGGAAAGCAATCACCCCGACGCAGAGAATCGCCAGCGACTTGCCACCCTGACGAAGGCTGGCAATGTCTGCATTCAGGCCGATGCAGGCGAAAAATGCCAGCATCAACGGCGGCGACAGCGACATGTCGAAGCTGACTTCCACGCCACCAGCCGCGCGGGCCAGCGCCAGGCCGATCGCCACGACCAGGCCGCCCGCGACCGGCTCCGGAATGCTGTAATCGCGAAGCAGGGTCAGTCGGCGGACCAGCGCAGTTCCCGACAACAGCACCAAAGCAGCCGCGACCAGCGTTCCGTAGATATCAAGCGCCAGCATCATTCAAACCCCGCTCATGCACAAGAACATGGCCATCATTGTGGCCGCAGCCGGCGCGATCGCCCGCCCCAGCCCTTTTAAAGCGATTTGGCGATGCCGCTCCCGCCCCCGCTCCGCAAATGGCGCCCTGCGTCAGCGAATCCGCCGCTTTGGCGGTATGCTGAGTCGTTTCAAACATCTGCATCCCAGGAGTCATCATGAAAAACACGCTTCGCAAGGTCTCGGTCTGGCTGGGCGCCCTGCTGCTGTGCGGCGCTGCGCTGGCGCAGGACAAGGTCGTCTATCACATCGACAATGCCGAAGCCCAGGCCACCAAGGGCCTGCGCAACATTCGCAACCACTTGGATGTGGCGCCGGAAACGAAGATCATCGTGGTGACGCACGCCGATGGCGTGGACTTCCTGATGGAAAACGCCAAGGACAAGAAGAACCCCAACATCGACTACGCCGCACTGGTCAGCGCACTCAAGGCCCGGGGCGTGAAATTCGAGGTTTGCGAGATCACGCTGAAAAACCGCAACCTGAACAAGAACCAGTTCAACCTCGACGCCGAGTTCACGCCATCGGGCGTGGTGCGCATCGGGCAACTGCAGTCGCGCGAGAACTACGCCTACATCAAGCCCTGACGCCCTGGCGCGGCGTCGCCTGCGGTCGGATAACCGGTCAGGCCGCCAGCGCGGCGCGCATCTGGCTGATCACGCCGGCATAGTCCGGCTGGCCGAAGATGGCGCTGCCGGCCACAAAGGTGTCGGCCCCGGCGTCAGCGACGCGCCGGATGTTCGCCGGCTTGATGCCGCCGTCGACCTCCAGCCGGATGTCCCGGCCGCTGGCGTCGATACGCCGGCGTGCGGCCTCGATCTTGCGCAGCGCGCTGTCGATGAAGCCTTGCCCTCCGAAACCGGGGTTGACCGACATGATCAGGATCAAGTCGATGTCGTCGATCAGCCAGTCCAGCACGTCGAGCGGCTGGGCCGGGTTGAAAACCAGCCCGGCCTTGCAACCACTGGCGCGGATCGCCTGAACGCTGCGGTGGGCGTGGGATGAAGCGTCCGGGTGAAAGCTGATCAGGTCGGCACCGGCGGCCGCAAAGGCAGCGGCCAGGGCGTCCACCGGCTCGACCATCAGGTGCACGTCAATCGGGACAACCGTACCGTCGGCGCGGCGCGCATGGGGCTTGAGCGCTTCGCAGATCATCGGGCCGAAGGTCAGGTTGGGCACATAGTGGTTGTCCATCACGTCGAAATGGATCCAGTCGGCGCCAGCGGCGATCACGCTGCGCACTTCTTCTCCCAGCC
>JACSRS010000113.1 GCA_014879655.1 Burkholderiaceae bacterium | reverse complement strand
GATCAGCTCTCTGCCGCTAACCCGCCTCGCCAACGGCGCTGGCTCACTACGGGTTGGCCGAATATTTACTTTTGACCGAGACCGGCGTCGGTTATCGCTTTCAATCCTGAAAGGAAAGCATCATGTCTGCAACGAGCGGCGACAGCCGCCTGGCGGGGCTATCGCTGGCTGCCCTTGGCGTTGTCTATGGCGATATCGGTACCAGTCCGCTTTACGCGCTCAAGGAAGTCTTTGGCGGCCGCCATCATCCCGTGCCGATCATCCAGGAAAATGTCTTCGGCATTCTGTCGCTGATCTTCTGGGCGCTGATGATGGTCGTCAGCCTGAAGTACGTGACTTTCATCACGCGCGCCGACAACAAGGGTGAAGGCGGCATCATGGCCTTGATGGCGCTGGCCCTGCGGTCGGTGCAGGGAAGGCGGCAGCAGCGGGTGGTGGTGATTCTCGGCCTCGTCGGAGCGGCGCTGTTCTACGGCGATGGCGTCATCACGCCGGCGATTTCGGTGCTCTCCGCGGTCGAGGGGCTGGAGGTCGCGACACCGGCCTTCACCCCGTTCGTCCTGCCGATCTCCCTGCTCATCCTGATCGGCCTGTTCGCCGTTCAGCGTCACGGCACTGCCGCCATCGGGACTTTTTTAGGACCGGTCATGGTGCTCTGGTTCCTGACCCTGGGAATACTCGGTCTGATCAGCATCGCCCATGACCCGGTGGTGCTGCGCGCGCTGGGTCCGTGGTACGCCGTCCGTTTCTTCGCGAATAACCCGCTTCTGGGCTTTCTGTGCCTTGGCGCAGCCGTCCTCGCGCTGACCGGAGCCGAAGCACTCTATGCCGACATGGGCCACTTCGGCCGCAGGCCGATTCAGGTCGCATGGTTCGGGCTGGTTCTGCCGGCACTGGTGCTCAACTATTTCGGTCAAGGCGCGTTGCTGTTGCGCGACGCGCAGGCCATCGTCAATCCGTTCTATCTGATGGCACCGGAGTGGCTGCTGTATCCGATGGTCGCGCTATCCACGGTGGCCACCGTGATCGCCTCGCAGGCGGTGATTACCGGCGCGTTCTCGATGACCCAGCAGGTGATCCAGCTCGGCTTCTCCCCGCGCATGGAGATCAGCCACACGTCGGATCAGCAGATCGGCCAGATCTACCTGGCGGGGATCAACCGGATGCTGCTCTTCGCGGTCGTCGCGCTGGTGCTCCACTTCGGCAGCTCGTCGAACCTGGCGGCGGCGTACGGCATCGCCGTGACCGGCACCATGTTCATTACCGATCTCCTGGCTTTTGTCGTCGCGCGCTACGTCTGGGGCTGGCCGGTCTGGCGCGCGTTGCTGGGCGCGCTACCCTTCGCTGTCATCGATCTGGCGTTTCTTTCCGCCAATTCGGTCAAGATCGCCGATGGCGGCTGGTTCCCCCTGCTGTTTGGCCTTGGCGTCTTTCTGCTGCTTTCGACCTGGGGGCGTGGCCGCGATCTGCTGGCTGCTCACCAGGCGGGCGACGCGACGGATACGCGGACCTTTCTCGGTGCCGTTGGCCAGGTGATGCGGGTTCCGGGAACGGCCGTCTTTCTCACCGCCAATCCGGACAACGTCCCGCATTCCCTGCTGCACAGCCTCAAACATTACAAGGCCCTGCACGAGCGAGTGGTGCTGGTCTCGGTCCATGTCCTCGACGTTCCACGTCGCGCGGCAAGCAGCCGGGTGGAAGTCGTCGCCCTGAACAGCAACTTCTGGCAGGTGACGATCTTCTACGGTTTCATGGAACAGCCGAATCTTCCTGATGCGCTGGCTGGCTGTGCCCCCTGCGGGCTCGCTTTCGACCCCATGGATACGTCCTTCTTCCTCGGTCGGGAAACACTGATTCCTCGCTTGAACAGCGGCATGGGTGGCTGGCGCGGGAAGCTTTTTGTGTGGATGTTCCGCAATGGCGGTAGTGCCGCAAACTTCTTTGGCCTGCCGGCCAATCGCGTGGTCGAACTCGGCACTCGCGTCGTCTTGTAGTCCAGTTCGATCAGATCTCGAGCTGGCCGACCCGACGAGATCGCTCCACGCACCGGGCGCGCCTCCCCTTGGCCGCTTGCCCGGCAACTGCAGGCCGTGCTGTCGCCACGCTCAGCAAACCACCTACCGCAGTTGACCGTTGTCGACCGGGCCGACCGGGTTCTTCAACCAGATGGGCTCGGGGCGACGGCCTGGTCTCGCCGGTGGCGGGCAGCAGGGGCCGCCACCGGCAGCGCGGCAGCGGCGGGTTGCGAGCCAATCGGCTCTGGTGCCGCAATGTGCTTGCCCGGTGGCCCGGCGGCTACGCCGCAATCGGCTTTGACGAGGCGGCGGGCGTTGGCGCGCCGCACGCAGTCGCACCAGCCTTTCCGCGGCATGGAACTGCTTGCCCAGCGCGGTCATCAGATCGAGCCCGGCATCCGGCTTCTTGTGCAACAGGACGGTGATGTCGTGCAGGTCCATCTCGATGCATTCGCTGTTCTCGTCCGCCGTGGCGTCGGTCTGGTGCTGCGTCTGGGCCAGCA
>JACSRS010000177.1 GCA_014879655.1 Burkholderiaceae bacterium | reverse complement strand
AGCTCAGCTGGGAGAGCGCTGCGTTCGCAATGCAGAGGTCGGGAGTTCGATCCTCCTCCTCTCCACCACAAATCTTCAGGCCGGCCATTGCGCCGGCCTTTTTCATGCGCGCTGAACTGCGCCCCCAAAACAAAAAGGCACCCGAAGGTGCCATTTTTTGGTTCGTCAGCGTCTAGCGACGCTGCTCGATCAGCGCTTCTTGGCGGTCGGCGTAGCGACAGCGCTGGCGACTTGCGAAGTGGCAGCGTTGAAGTTGCTTTCGGCGACTTCAACAGCGCGCTTGGCAGCGTTCTGGGCCGTTTCGATGGCGGTCTGGCTGGCGGTCATCGCGTTCTTGAACAGGGCGACAGCGTTTTCGGTACCGGCCGGTGCATTCTTGGCGGCGTTGTCAACCACGGCATTCACGTTTTGCTGGGCCTTGGCAAACTGCGCTTCGACAGCTTTGCTGAGCTCGGCGCCGCTGGTGCTGGCGATGTTGTAGATGTGGCGGTTGTAGGCAACGGCTTTCTCGGCCATCGGCTGCACCAGACCCGATTGCAGGGCCAGCACTTCCTGGGCATCCTTGGCGCTCAGCAGCGCCTGGGCGTGCAGGAAGGACTCGGCGAGGGCAGCCTTGGAAGCGGCGACGTTGAGTTCGACGAGTTGTTCGAAACCGGCGAATGCCTGGCTGGTGAAAGCGGCAAGGCTCTCCACGTTGGCTTTGCTGGCGGCGGTGATCTGGTCGGCGTTGAAGTTCATGAGAATCTCCTGGTCAAGGTTAAAACAAAGGGCATCTGCACGGTCGGGAAGCTCCCGGAACATTTATGTTGCAGTGCAGCATGAACGAATTATAGGGTTAACCAGAAGGTTTGTGTGAAGTTTTTGTTGCACTGCACCATTTTTAGGGATGAACCCCCATATCAGCAGGTTCCCTCCTCTCGGTAGCCTGAATGGAAAAAGCCCGCTGACCTTCGCCAACGGGCTCATTCTGGAAATCAGCGCCTGGATCAGCCGCGCGTGATCTTCAGCACCTTGGTGCCGGCGCCGCGTCGCGGCGCATCACCGTGCGGGGTGAACGGCTTGCCACCGAACCCGCTGACCGGTCGGCTGGCACCGGGCTTGGCAAAAGGCGGCCGGCGATCTGCGAAGTCACCACCTCGCGGTGCGAAGCCTTCATTGCGCGGCGCGAAACCTTCATTGCGTGGTGCAAAGGCTTCCTTGCGGGGCGCAAAACGCTCGTTGCGGGGGGCGAACCCTTCCTTGCGGAATCCCGCGCCGTCTCCACCCCGTGCGCCACCGGCGCCGAAACCTTCGTTGAAGCCGCTGCGACGATCGTAGCTGCGCTCCTGGCCGCGGTCTTCACGCGGGCCCGAACCGCCGTCGTGACCAAAACCGCCGGCGCCCATCTGACGCGGGCCGCCGCGCACATGGCGGTCGTTGCCGCCACCAAAGCCGGCGCGAGGGGCACCGCCGCCAACGCCGAACTTGCGATCACGCGGACCCGAATCACGCGAACCGCGATCGGCAAAGCCGGACTTGCCGAAGCGGCCGGCCGGCGCCGAGGCCGGGAAGCGCTGCGTCGGCTCCAGGCCGGGGAGCGTCTCGGCCTTGAAATGCTGGCGGCTGTAGGCCTCGATATCAAATATCTTGCGGCGATCGCGGAATTCGGCGAACGTGACAGCCAGGCCATCGCGCCCGGCCCGGCCGGTACGGCCGATGCGGTGGGTGTAGTCCTCGGCCTTCATCGGCAAGCCGAAGTTGAAGACATGGGTGATGGTGGGCACGTCGATGCCGCGCGCTGCCACATCGGTGGCAACCAGGATCTGCACCTGGCCCTGGCGCAGCGCCATCAGCCGGCGATTGCGCAGGCCCTGGCTCAATGCGCCGTGCAACGCCACGGCACTGAAGCCGTCCTGCTGCAGGTCATTGGCCAGCCCGTCGCACTCGATCTGCGTGCTGGCAAAGACGATCGCCTGGTCGATGGTGGTGTCGCGCAGCCAGTGGTCCAGCAGCTTGCGCTTGTGAGCGGCGTTGTCAGCCCAGAACAAAACCTGCTTGATGTTGGCGTGCTTCTCCTGCGGGCTGTCCACCTGGATCTTCTGCACGGAAGCGCCGTTGTCATGCATCACGCGCATGGCCAGTTGCTGGATGCGCGGCGCAAACGTCGCGCTGAACATCATGGTCTGCTGGCGCCCGATCGTCAACTGGTTGATTTCGGCCAAATCGTCCGAGAAGCCCAGGTCGAGCATGCGGTCAGCTTCGTCGACCACCAGGAACTGGACCTGGTCGAGCTTGACCTGCATCGAGCGCTGCAGGTCCAGCAGGCGGCCGGGCGTGGCGACGACGAGGTCGGCGTTCTGCAAGCGTGCGATCTGCAGTTGGTAGGGCATGCCCCCAACAATGTTGGCCACGCGCAGGCCGCGGCAATGCTTGACCAGCTCAATGGCGTCGTGCGCCACCTGCTGGGCCAGTTCGCGCGTCGGGCACACCACCAGCGCGCCGGGCGTTGCCGCCTTGAAATGGCGCGGGTTGGTCGGGTCTTTGCGGCGGTTGCGCTTCGGGGGTGCCTCGCCGTTTGCCAGCGCGTGGGCGCAGGCTGCATCAAACTCGGCGCGCTCACGTTCGGCGGCGTCGGCCTGGTTCTTCAGCAGCGTGTGCAACACGGGCAGCAGAAAGGCGGCGGTCTTGCCGCTGCCGGTCTGGCTCGAAACCATCAGGTCGATGAATTTCTGCGCCTGACCTTCTGCAGCAGCGTCCGGCAGCGCCTTGGGAATGGTTTGCAGCTGAACCGTGGTCGGCTGGGTGTAGCCCAGGTCGGCCACAGCCTGCAGCAGTTCGGGCGCCAACCCCATCAGCGCAAAGCCGTTGGGTGCAGCGGGTTCTGCTTCGGCCTGGGCACCAGGTGCCTCGGCCGACTCGGCGGCCAGCACCTCAGCGGGTTCGGAAAATCCGGCCTCCGGCGCGCCAAAAGCGGACGTCGCCACGGTGGATTCAGTGGAAATGGATTCGGCAGGCGAAACGTCGCCCAGCACTTCAAAAGCGTCGGTCATTTTTTTCTCACACGAAAACGCCGCAAAGGCTGCGACGCGCTTCGTCAATGGTTAAAAAACATCAACCATCAAACGAAACCCCAGCGTCCGTGCAACCGGGAAGGTTGCGGTCTGGCAGCGCGAGGCTGCATGCTGGAACGGCTCTTTTCAACAAGCCGCAAGTGTGAAGGGAGATGCACAAGATGTGCGCAGCAAGCTGCAACACAGCTCTCAATTATGACACAGATCGGCCAATCGTGCGGGTTTCCCCTTAATCTTCCAGACGAATGAAGTGTGTGCGGTAGTGTTCGAGTTCGTCGATGGACTCGTGCACATCGGCCAGCGCCGTGTGCTTCTGCTGCTTCTTGAACGCATCGTAGACCGCCGGGCGCCAGCGCTTGGCCAGCTCCTTGAGCGTGCTGACGTCGAGGTTGCGGTAGTGAAAGAACGCCTCCAGCCGGGGCATGTACTTCACCAGAAACCGCCGGTCCTGGCTGATGGTGTTGCCGCACAGCGGCGTCGTCCCCTTGGGCACGTATTTCTTGAGGAATTCAAGAATCTGCGTTTCGGCTTCGGTTTCGGTCAATGTCGATGCCTTGACCTTGTCGATCAGCCCGCTGCGGCCGTGTGTGCCCTTGTTCCAGGCGTCCATGGCGTCAAGCTGCGCGTCGCTCTGGTGAATCACAAGCACCGGCCCTTCGATGCGGGGCGTGAGCTTCGGTCCGGTCACGATCACGGCGATCTCGATCAGGCGCTCCTCTTCGGGGTCCAGTCCGGTCATTTCACAGTCGATCCAGACCAGGTTCTGGTCGGACCTGGTGAGCACATGGGTATCAGCTTCGGCAATTTCAGTCATGGCCGGCATTGTCACCGATGGCCCCGACGCGGCCGGACGATGCGAGAAGGCCTAAACTTCGCCCCCATGACGCAAGCCCTGCCCCCTTCGATGTTGATGACGCTGACTTTTGCCGTGCTGGTTCTGATTGGGTTGGTGCTGCGACTGTGGCTGGCTTCGCGCCAGATCCGGCATGTGGCCCGGCACCGCGATGCGGTTCCGCCCGCATTTGCCGGCCACATATCGCCGGCGGCTCACGCCAAGGCCGCGGCGTACACCATTGCCAAGGTCCGGCTGGGCCTGCTGGAACTGGCCCTGGGCACGGCCGCACTGCTGGGCTGGACGCTGCTGGGCGGCCTGGATGCGCTGAACCAGTGGCTGATGGACACGCTGGGCGGCGGCATGGTGCAGCAGCTGGCGCTGCTGGCCTGTTTCGCACTGATCAGCGGACTGATCGACCTCCCGTTCACGCTATACCAGACCTTTGTGCTGGAGCAGCGCTTCGGCTTCAACAAGATGACGCCAGCGCTGTGGCTGGCCGACCTGCTCAAGTCGATGGTGATGGGTGTCGTCATCGGCCTGCCGATCGCCGCGCTCATTCTCTGGCTGATGGGCGCTGCGGGCCCGTTGTGGTGGTTGTGGGCATGGGTTGCCTGGATGGGCTTCAACCTGTTGCTGCTGCTGATTTATCCGACTTTCATCGCACCGCTTTTCAACAAGTTCCAGCCGCTGGAAGACGAATCGCTGAAGGCCCGTGTCACCGCCTTGATGCAGCGCTGCGGCTTTGCCGCCAAGGGTCTGTTCGTGATGGACGGCAGCCGGCGCAGCGCACACGCCAACGCCTATTTCACCGGTTTCGGTGCGGCCAAGCGGGTAGTTTTCTACGACACGCTGCTGCACCAGCTGGAGCCGACCGAAGTCGAGGCGGTGCTGGCGCATGAGCTGGGGCACTTTCGCCACAAGCACATCCTGAAACGCATCGTGAACCTGTTTGCGCTGAGCCTGGCCGGGTTTGCCCTGCTGGGCTGGCTGTCGGGCCAGGTCTGGTTCTACACCGGCCTGGGTGTGACACCGAACCTGGGCGTCGCGCTGAACGCCCCCAATGACGCGCTGGCGTTGCTGCTGTTCCTGCTGGCGATCCCGGCGTTCACGTTCTTTCTGTCGCCGTTGCTGGCGCAGGTCTCGCGCCGCCATGAGTTCGAGGCCGATGCCTACGCCGTGGCGCAGACCAGCGGCCAGAGTCTGGCCAGCGCGCTGCTCAAGCTCTACGAAGACAACGCCTCCACGCTGACGCCGGACCCGCTGTACGTGAAGTTCTACTACTCCCACCCCGGCGCGTCGGAGCGCCTGGCGCGGCTGACCCCACAGGCCCTTTGACGGCATTTTTCATGCAAATACCGAACCATCCCAGCGTCAAACGGTCACTTTCAGCTACGGAACTGATAGCTGGTCTGGCCCGGCTCGACGGCTGGAAGATCAGCGGTGACGGCCCTGAAATGCGGATCGAGAAGTCCTGGGACTGGCCCGGCTTTCATGAAAGCATGGCCTTCGCGAATGCCGTCGCCTTTGTTGCCGGGCAGCGCAACCATCACCCGGACCTGCTGGTGCAGTACCTCCGGTGCACGGTGCGCTGGCGCACGCACGACGCTGGCGGAATCACCCGCGCCGACCTCGAATGCGCGGCCCTGACCGACGCGCTGGTGCCGCCGCAACCCCAACCGCAGTCGACGAAACCCACCCCATGAACGGCCACCGTTGAACGCCGCTGCCCAACCCCTGCCCGTCGGCCTGGTCGTCGCAAGCCATGGCCGCCATTGCGTGGTGGAAACGCCGGCCGGCGAACGCGTGATCTGCCATCCGCGCGGCAAGAAAAGCCAGACGGTGGTGGGCGACCGCGTCCGCTGGCAAGCCTCCACCGACGAAGGAACCATCGAGAAGGTCGAGCCGCGCCGCAACCTGTTTTACCGGCAGGACGAAATGCGCACCAAGTCCTTCGCAGCCAACCTGGACCAGGTGCTGATCTGGCTGGCGGCCGAGCCGGAGTTCTCGGAAAGCCAGCTGGCGCGCGCCCTGATTGCCGCCGAGGCCGAGCATATCGACCCGCTGATCGTGCTGAACAAGCGCGACCTGGCCGGCCTGTTTGATGCGGCATGGCGGCGCCTTGCGCCCTACCGCGACGCCGGCTACACCGTGCTGGCCGCCGGCCTGCTGGACGCGGCAACCGACGATCTGGCTGATCTGCAGCGCCGGCTGGCAGGCAAAACGACGCTGGTGCTGGGCCCATCAGGCACCGGCAAAAGCACGCTGATCAACCGGCTGGTGCCCGGTGCGCTGGTGCTGACGCGCGAAATCTCCCAGGCGCTGAACTCGGGCAAGCACACCACGACCACCACCACCTGGCACTGGGTAGACCGCGCGCAGGGCACGGCACTGATCGATTCGCCGGGGTTTCAGGAATTCGGCCTGCGCCACATCGACCCGATGCAACTCGCCGCTTACATGCCCGATTTCAAACCCCATGTGGCGCATTGCCGCTTCTACAACTGCACCCACCTGCACGAGCCGGGCTGCGGCGTGATCGCGGCGGTCAACGGCGCCGGCGGCGAAGGCGGCCCGATCCATCCGAATCGCTACCGCATCTACAAGGAATTGTTCGCCGAGCTGTCCGAGCAGCGCTACTGACGCCGGGTCATCCAGACACCGGCGGCAAGCCGGAGCGGTGAATCAGCCCAGCAGGCGGGCGAAAGTGAGCAGTGCCAGCAGCACCAGCCACATCACCACCGAGCGCCAGACCAGCCCGACCACCTGGACCAGATGCGCCGACTCCGGATCCCGCCCCGGCAGTGGCTGATCCAGACCGGTGACCAACTGCGCGTCTTCAGCCAGCGGTATTTCGGGTACAGCAGCCGGCGCCACCGGTTTGAGCGGCTGCCCGCCCAGCCGGACGTTGATGGCCCCCGAGGTCGCTGCGAGGATCACGCCGTCGTTGTCCTCCGGATGACGCTGGACCTGGTTGCGCCAGCTGTCCACGGCCTCTTCAAAACTGCCGACGACGGCGAAACCCAGCGCGGTGATACGCGCCGGCAGCCAGTCCATGACAAACCAGGCCTGCGAAGCCGCCTGGCGCAGCGGCGGACTGACCATCGGGCGGCTGGCGACCGGATGGTGCCAGTAACGGGCAACGAATTCACCCACCCGGTACAGCACGGCGCCGGCCGGGCCGAACCCAAGTGCCGCGAGGATCGAGAACCAGGCCAGCACGCCGAAGACATGGCGGTGCGCGGCCAGCACCGAATATTCGATGACATGGCGCACGATCTCGCTGCGTGGCAACTCATGGGCATCGACCCGCTGCCAGCGCGCCAGATGCTCGCGCGCCAGCGCTTCGTCACCCGCTGCGAGTGCATCGCGAATGTCGGTGAAATGGTGACTGAACTGCCGGAAACCCAGCGTCACATACAGCAGCGCCGCACTCCAGAGCACGGCAAACGGCCAGCCCACCCAGGCCTGCAAGGCCCAGTAGATTGCCAGCGACGCGCCACCGGGCACCCCGACAGCCAGCGTCCAGGCCAGCCAGCCGTGCACCGGCGTGCCGGCATCGACATTGCGGCTGACCCAGCGGATCCAGGCACGCACCCCAGCGTGTACCGGGTTGTCATGCCCCAGCGGGCGCACCTGCTCCAGCAGCAAGGCAAACACGATCGCAAAAAAACTCATGCGCCGATCATAGCGACGGGTTTGCCGTGCGCCGGCCCGCGCTTGGCAGTTGGGCGCGTGAATGCTCAGGCCGCCGAAAGGAAACGATAGAAATTGCGCAGCATGCCGGCGGTCGCTCCCCAGATGAAGCGTTCGCGCGGCTGCCCGTCGAAAGTTTCGCGGTAAGGCATCGAGAACCACTCACGGCGCACCCCTTCCCACTCGAACGCGTGTCGATGGTGGTTGGCCGGGTCCATCAGGAAGGCCAGCGGCACCTCGAAGGCGTCAGCCACTTCAAACGGGTTCAGGCGCAGTTCATGCGCCGGGCTCACCAGCGCCACCACCGGCGTCACCATGAAGGCCGTGCCGGTGGTGTAGATCGGCAGCGTACCGAGCACCTGCACGTGCTGTGCATCCAGGCCCACCTCTTCATAGGCCTCGCGCAGCGCGGCCGCGGTGACGTCGGCGTCGGTTTCGTCAACCTTGCCACCCGGGAACGCCACCTGGCCCGAGTGGGTGGACAGGTGGGCGGTGCGTTCGGTCAGCAGCACGGTCGGCTCGTCCTGCTGCTCGCCGCGCATCACGATCGGTACCAGCACCGCCGCATGGGCCGGCGCGCGATCGGAAAACAGGCGCTCCTGCACCACTTCCGGCGACCAGACGGGGGGCACGGCAAAGCGGCTTCGCAAGGCGTCGGGCAACAGCAAGCGGCCGGGTACCCGGGGCAGGTGCGCGTCCACCCCCATCACCGGCGCCAGGCGCGGATCAAAGTGTGGCAAGCGCGACAGCGGTGTCTGAGCCATGGGGACGGTAGCTGCGGGCAATCCGGAAATAAAAAAGCCGCCTGGCGTGATCGCTGCAGGCGGCTCCGTGATGAACAGCAGCTTATGCAGCGGCTGTTTTCTTGACCCGGCTCGGCAGCTTTTCCTTGATGCGTGCCGACTTGCCGCTGCGCTCACGCAGATAGTACAGTTTGGCACGGCGGACATCGCCACGGCGCTTGACTTCAATGCCGGCGATCAGCGGGCTGTAGGTCTGGAAGGTCCGCTCCACGCCTTCGCCGCTGGAGATCTTGCGCACCGTGAAGCCGCTGTTCAGGCCGCGGTTGCGCTTGGCAATGACCACGCCTTCGTATGCCTGCAGCCGCTTGCGGTTGCCTTCGACCACTTTCACGCTGACGATGACCGTATCGCCAGGGGCGAATTCGGGAATGGTCTTGCCCAGACGGGCGATTTCTTCCTGCTCGAGGATCTGGATCAGATTCATGCTGTTTCTCCGTTGATCGTGCCCGCGCTACACAAAAGGCGGCTGGATGGCGACTCGCGCCTGCTCCATGGTGCCGCGGCCGGGCAGAGGATCGAAAAGCCCATGATTATAACCATTGGCTCAGGGTTTTTCACCGGGCCGATCGAGCCGGGACAAAAACCGCTCATCCGCCGGCGTCAACCCGCCCGCGCGCCGGGCAGCGTCCAGCAAGTCCGGGCGCTGGCGTGCGGTCAATTCGAGCCGGCACTCGCGCCGCCAGCGCTCGATCTGCGCGTGGTTGCCCGACATCAGAACCGCCGGCGTTGCCATGCCGCGCCAGACTTCGGGCCGGGTGTAGTGAGGGCAGTCCAGCAGGCCGTCAAGCGCGGGATTGAAGCTGTCGAGTTGGTGACTGTCCGCGTCACCCAGCACACCGGGCTGCAGCCGGGCAACCGCATCGAGCAATGCCAGCGCCGCGATTTCGCCACCGGAGAGTACGAAGTCGCCCAGGCTCAGTTGCACCTGCACTTCAGCGTCGATGAAGCGCTGGTCGATGCCCTCGTAGCGGCCGCAGATGAGAATCGCGCCCTGGCTGTCCGACCAGGCTTGTACCGCCCTATGGTTCAGCGCGTCGCCCACTGGCGAGAACAGCACGACCGGCGCCGTGTCGCCGCGCGACACGCGAATCGCGTCCAGACAGTCCTGCAGCGGCTGCGCCTGCATGACCATGCCTGGGCCGCCGCCGAAGGGCCGGTCATCGACGCGGCGATACGGCCCCTGGGCGTGGTCGCGCAAGGGCCACAGCCGAACGTCCACCAGTCCGCCTTCGAATGCGCGTCGCGTGACGCCCTGCGCCAGAAACGGCGCAAACAGTTCGGGAAACAGCGTGATGACGTCGAAACGCATGCGGCGGTTCAGCGGGGCTTGCAGATTGCGGCCGGGCCGGCTGAATTCAGTAGTCCGGCTGCCAGTCGACCGTGATGCGGCGGGCGGCCAGGTTGACCGTGTCGACGAATGCGGACACGAACGGAATCATGCGCTCGACCGGTTTGTCGACACCTGCGCGGTCTTCGATTACCAGCACGGTCTGCGGGCCGGTGGTCAGCAGTTCCCGCACCTCGCCCAGCGCCACGCCTTCACGGTTGACGACGTTCAGCCCGATCAGGTCGACCCAGTAATACTCGTCTGAGGCTGGCGTGGGAAAGCTCGATCGCGGAACGAAAACGCGCGCGCCGCGCAGCGCTTCAGCGGCTGTGCGGTCGTCCACCCCGTCGGCGCGGGCGACGACCGAATCGGAATGGTCCTTGGCTTCGCGGATCGACAGCAGGCAGGTGCCGGCAAAGGTCCTGGCGCCGCGCTCGGACGGTTGCAGATACCAGCGGCGGGAAGAAAAAAGCGCCTCGGGCGAGGCGCTGTGCGGCAGGACCTTGAACCAGCCCTTGATGCCCCAGGCATCAGCGATGCGCCCCACCTCGACCGCGTCAGCCGGCAACTGCGCCGGCTCCAGACCCGATGGGAGTGCGCTCACAAGGTCAGGCGGACTCAGGCCGCTTTGGCGGCAGCCTGGGCGAGCAGACGCTCGACCGTCGGCGAAGCCTGGGCGCCAACGCCCTTCCAGTAGGTCACGCGGTCCTGGGCAATGCGCAGGCCTTCTTCGCCTTCGACGGCGGTCGGGTTGTAGAAACCGACGCGCTCGATGAAGCGGCCGTCACGGCGCACGCGCTTGTCGGCAACGACGATGTTGAAGAAGGGACGGCCTTTGGAGCCGCCGCGGGAGAGTCGAATCACAACCATGATTTATCCTGTGGGTGGTAAATGTGTTTTCAGCGTTGAGACACGCGACATGGCCACCCGGCCAGCGACACACTGAAAAGCCTTTGATTATATCCCGAAGCACCTCCATGACCCTGATCCGCCCCAGCCGTGACGAAGATATCGCCGGCATCACCGCCATCTACGCCCACCACGTACTCCATGGCACAGGCACGTTTGAAATCACGCCTCCCACGGTTGCCGACATGACGGCGCGGCGCGCCGAGGTGCTGTCGCGCGGCCTGCCGTGGCTGGTCTGCGAAAACGGCGGCGAACTGGCAGGCTTTGCATATTGCAACTGGTTCAAGCCCCGGCCGGCCTACCGCTACTCCGCCGAAGACTCGGTTTACCTGGCGCCGGGCGCCGCCGGACGCGGACTTGGCCGCGCGTTGCTGGCCGAACTGGCAGCCCAGGCCGCTCGTGCCGGCGTGCGCAAGCTGATCGCGGTGATCGGTGATTCGGCCAACGCCGGCTCGATCGGCGTGCACCGCTCGCTGGGTTTCACCGATGCCGGTGTACTGCGCGACTGTGGCTGGAAGTTCGAGCGCTGGCTGGACGTGGTGATGATGGAAAAGTCCCTCGGCGCCGGTGCCAGCTGTCCGCCGCAATAATCGGCGCATGAAAAACAAGACTGTTGCCGCCTGGCTGGCGTTTCTGGGCGGCCCTTTGGGGCTGCACCGCTTCTATCTGTACGGACTGGGCGACTGGCTCGGCTGGCTGCTGCCGATGCCCACCGCGCTGGGGCTGTACGGCGTCGAGCGCGCCCGCGAACTGGGCATGGACGACCAGTTCAGCTGGGTACTGATCCCCTTGCTGGGTTTCACCATCGCCGCCTGCGCGCTGACGGCCATCGTCTACGCGTTGCAAACACCCGAGAAGTGGAACGCCCGGCACAACCCGCAGGCCCCCGCCGACGCCCCTGCCGGTGGCACGCGCTGGTCGACCATCGGTGCCATCGTGGTCTCGCTGCTGGTCGGCACCACCCTGCTGATGGCCAGTCTGGCCTTCAGTTTCCAGCATTTTTTCGAGTACCAGATCGAAGAGGCGCGCAAGCTCTCGCAGTAGCAGCAGCGGGCGCTGCTTCTCCGGCGACTCAGAAAATCGTCATGCTGAACCAGTAGGCAACCGCCGCCACGAAGGCGCTGGCCGGAATGGTCAGCACCCACGCGCAGATGATGTTGCCAGCCACTCCCCAGCGGACCGCGCTGGCCCGCTGAACCGAACCGACTCCCACGATGGCGCCGGTGATGGTGTGCGTGGTCGACACCGGGATGCCCAGCCCCGTCGCCAGAAACAGTGTCAGCGCACCGCCGGTTTCGGCGCAGAAGCCGCCCACGGGCTTGAGCTTGGTGATCTTCTGCCCCATGGTCTTGACGATGCGCCAGCCGCCGAACATGGTGCCGGCGCCGATCGCCAGATAGCAGCTGACGATCACCCAGGTCGGTGGCGAGGTTTCAGCCGCGGCGGTGTAACCCGTCGCAATCAGCAGCATCCAGATGATGCCGATGGTCTTTTGCGCGTCGTTGCCGCCATGGCCCAGGCTGTAGGCACCGGCCGAGACCAGTTGCAGCCGCCGGAACCATTTGTCCACCCGATTGGGGCGAACCCGCCGAAACACCCAGGCCACCAGCACCATCATCAGCGAACCCAGCAAGAAGCCCAGCAGCGGCGACACGAAGATGAACGCCACCGTCTTGAGCACGCCGCCCGCCACCAGTGAACCGGCACCCGACTTGGCGATCACCGCCCCGACGATGCCGCCGATCAGCGCATGCGAGGAACTGCTGGGAATGCCGTAATACCAGGTGACGATGTTCCAGGTGATCGCGCCGATCAAGGCGCCGAACACCACATGCGTGTCCACCACACCCGGCATCACAATGCCTTTGCCCACGGTCGCCGCTACGCTCAGGTGAAAGATGAAGATCGCGACCACGTTGAAGAACGCTGCGAACAGAACGGCCTGGGCCGGCTTGAGCACGCCGGTCGAGACCACGGTGGCAATGGAGTTGGCCGCGTCGTGAAAGCCGTTCATGAAGTCGAACGCGATTGCCAGCGCGACCAGCAGCACCACCACCCAGAGCGTCGTCTGAACCGATTGCATGATCAAACAACGCCCGAATCAGGAATTTTCGAGGATGATGCCCTCGATCAGGTTGGCCACGTCTTCGCACTTGTCGGTGATCGTCTCCAGCAGCTCGTAGATGGCCTTGAGCTTGATCACCTCCCGCACGTCCGGCTCCTCGCGAAACAGCTTGCTCATCGCGCTGCGCATGACGCGATCGGCATCGGATTCGAGCTTGTCGATTTCCTCGCAGGTCTTCAGCGCCGCGTCAGCGGTGGCAGAGTCGGCTATGCGGTCGAGCAGCTTGATCGCGTCACGCACCCGCTCGCAGCAGCGCACCGACAGATCGGTCAGCCGGGTGATCTCATCGGTCATGTGGCGCACGTCGTACAGCGCCATGGTCTCTGCCGAATCCTGGATCAGGTCGGCCACGTCGTCCATGGTGTTGATCAGGCTGTGGATCTGCTCACGGTCGATCGGCGTGATGAAGGTCTTGTGCACCGCCCGGCTGACCTCCTGCGTGATGCGGTCGGCCGCGCGCTCGGCATTGTCAACGTCCTGGTTGTACTTGTCACGCAGCAACGGATCGCCATAGTTGGCCACCAGCAGCGAAAACGCCCGCGCCGCTTCGACAATGCGGTCCGCATGCTGGTTGAACAGTTCAAAAAAATTGCCGTCGCGCGGCAACAGCTTGCCAAACAGCATGGCGGACTCCAGATGGGCGGTGTGAATGTGTCCGGCCCGTGACGGCCTGATGACTGGCGCGAGTGTAACCGGCCAGAGCCCTTCAACTGCCGTCAACAGCCGCCCCTGGCGGCGCCGCACAGCCGCGCAATCAGGCCAGAATCACTTCTTCATCTATAGCAAAAATTGACCATCTGACGCTGGATTCAGCATGAAAACGGCTCAAAAAGGCTGATTTCCTGCCCGGCGGTCGCCTGTTGCCAGCCGGCCGGCACCCGGGCCGGCGCGATCTCGGCCAGCGGCGCCAGCACGAACGCCCGCTCGGCCATCCGGGGATGCGGCACGGTCAGACGCGGGCTGTGGATCTGGCCGGTGCCATACAGCAGCAGGTCCAGGTCCAGGGTGCGCGGCGCGTAGCGGTAGGGGCGCTGGCGGCCGGCGTCCCGTTCCAGACCCTGCAGGCCAGCGAGCAGTTCGGGCGCGTTCAGGCCGGTCTGCAGCGCGACCACCGCGTTGATGTAGTCCGGACCGTCAGTTTCATGGGGCGCGCTGCGGTAGAGGCTGGAGCGACTGGTGACGCGCGTCAGTGGCAACCGCCCCACGGCTTCGATCGCGTCGCGCACCGCCTGCGCGGCATCACCGAGATTGGCACCCAGGCCGACGAAGGCCAGCACCGGCTCGCGCATGGCGGC
>JACSRS010000067.1 GCA_014879655.1 Burkholderiaceae bacterium | reverse complement strand
CACTTCGCCATCCTGCGCGCCGACGCGGTGGTGGTGCCGGTGAACCCGATGAACAGGGCTGAAGAACTCAAGCACTACATCACCGACCCTGACACCAAAGTCGCTTTCACCACGGCCGACCTGGCCGGCGAACTGGCGCGCGCCAGCGACGCGCTGCCGGCCGACCAGCGCCTGGCCCATCTGATCGTCACTCACTTCACGGACGGTTTTGACGGCAACGTGGAGGGCGAAAACGCCCCGCCCGAAGCCTGGAGCGACTGGTTGCTGACGCACCACGCGCTGCCAGCACTGGACGGCGGCCAGGCGCATCATTGGAAAGACGCGCTGGACAACGATCTGCCAGTGCCTCCGCTGACCGTGGGCCCGGCCGATCTGGCCATCCTGCCCTACACCAGCGGTACCACCGGCCTGCCCAAGGGCTGCATGCACACGCAGGCGTCGATCATGCACAACGCGGTGGCAGGCGGCTTCTGGGGTAACAGCACGGCGGAGAACGTCACGCTGGCGGTGGTGCCGATGTTTCATATCACCGGTATGGTCAGCGTGATGCACGCCACGATCTGTGCCGGCGCCACGCTGGTCATCATGCCGCGCTGGGACCGCGATCTGGCTGGCCGGCTGATCTCGCACTGGAAGGTGACGCACTGGACCAACATCCCCACGATGGTGATCGACCTGCTGGGCAGCCCCAACTTCGCCAGCTACGACCTGTCCAGCCTGGTCTACATCGGCGGCGGCGGCGCGGCCATGCCGCAGGCGGTGGCTCAGCGCCTGCTGGATCAGTACGGTCTGCGCTATGTCGAGGGATACGGCCTGACCGAAACCGCTGCACCGTCGCACAGCAACCCTCCGGATGACCCCAAGCAGCAATGTCTGGGCATTCCCTTCATGAGCACGGACGCGCGCGTGATCGACCCCGAGACGCTGCAGGAGCTGCCGCAGGGCGAGGCGGGCGAGATCATCATCTGCGGCCCCGAAGTGTTTCAGGGCTACTGGAAGCGCCCCGAGGCCACCGCGCAGGCATTCATCGAGCATGACGGCAAGCGGTTTTTCCGCTCGGGCGACCTTGGCCGTGTCGACGAGGACGGGTACTTCTTCATGACCGACCGGCTCAAACGCATGATCAATGCGTCAGGATTCAAGGTCTGGCCTGCGGAGGTCGAGGCGCTGATGTTCCGCCACCCGGCCATCCAGGAGGCTTGCATCATCCCGACCAAAGACGCCTACCGGGGGGAATCGGTCAAGGCTGTGGTGGTGCTGCGCGCCAGCAGCCAGGGCCAGGTCAGCGAGCAGGACATCATTGACTGGTGCCGCGACAACATGGCCGTGTACAAGGTGCCGCGGGTGGTGCAGTTCGTCGAGGCGCTGCCCAAGAGCGGCAGCGGCAAGGTGATGTGGCGTGCGCTGCAGGAGGCCGAGCAGGCGGCGGCATCGGGCGCGGGCTGAGGGCGAACTGGTCGCAGCGCCGGGCAGCCTTCGGCATGATTGATGACCGGTCCCGCACGCAATCCCCCGACTGAAGCGCCGGTCGCCCGCCGCCCGTTTCCAGGGCCGTGGCAGGCCTGGATGGCGGCGCTGCGGCCGGCCAGCCTGCCGCTGGCTGCCAGCCCGGTGCTGGCCGGCACGGCGGCCGCGTTCTGGCAGACCGGCACCGTCCATCCCGCGCTGGCGGCGATGGCGCTGCTGGCGGCGGTGCTGATGCAGGCGATCACCAATTTGCAAAACGATGTGGGCTACACCGCCCGCAGTGGCGAGCGCCTGGGCGATCGCGTGGGCCTGCCGCGCGCCACCGCCGAGGGCTGGCTGACGCCGAAGGCGGTGCGCAGGGCCATCCTGGCGCTGTCGCTGCTGGCGTTTGCGCTGGGCATGGGCCTGGTCACGCTGCGCGGCTGGCCGGTGCTGGTGATGGGGCTGGTCTCGCTGCTGGCGGCACTGGCCTACATGGGCGGACCCCGGCCGATTGCCTACACGCCGCTGGGCGAACTGACCGTATTTGTCTTCTTCGGACTGGTCGCCGTGCCCGGCACCGAATGGTTGCTGGCCGGCGCCACCAGTTCCGCGGGCTGGCTGGGTGCGGTGAGCGTCGGCGCGGTTGCTGCTGCGGTTCTGGCGGTGAACAATCTGCGCGATGCGTCGCACGACCGTCTGGCCGGCCGGCGCACGCTGGCGGTGGTGGCCGGTCCGCGGGCGATGCGGGCGCTGATCGGCGCGCTGCTGGCAGTGCCGATGCTGGCCTGTGCAGGCACGGCTGCGGGGATGCGGCAGCCTGGCTGGCTGCTGCCGCTGGTGTTGCTGCCACGCGGGGTATTGCTGTGGCGGGCACTGCAGAGCGCCGGGACAGGACCGCAGCTCACGGCGGTCGTGCTGGCGCTGTTCAGGCTGACGTTCTGGGTGGCGGCGTGGCTGTCGGCTGCCATGGTGCTGGCGCGTGTCGGGGGGTGATGGCCTCTTGAATGCGACTTTCGGGTATTTTTCGATAATTTCCAGCGTCTGGCCGTTGCTGAATGCTATGAAATCAGTATCTATGACGGTCTGATTGCCGGCAAGACGGCAGCCGTCGGTAACGCACCACCGACCCATACCGGTGGGTTGGCGGCCGCCGCCAGGGGAGTGGCCGCGCTGGTTGCACCCATGCACAATGGCGCATCGCCTGCGCTTTTGGACAGGCCCACCGGAACTTTCTCAACGTGAATTCTCCCGCTCCGAAACCGGATCCTGAACACTGGGGCAAACCGCTGGAAGGCTGGCGGCTGCGCCTGTACACCATCATCTTCGAGGCTGATACGCGCTCGGGCCTGCTGTTCGACCGCATCCTGATCTGGATGATCGTGCTGAGCCTGCTGGTGGTGGCGGCTGACAGCGTGGGCCCGATCAGCCAGAGCCACCAGACGCTTTTCAAGGTGCTCGAATGGTTTTTCACGATCGCGTTCACCGTGGAATACATCGCGCGGCTTTCGTGTGTGCGCCACCCGATGCGCTACGCCACCAGTTTCTACGGCATCGTCGACCTGCTGGCCATTCTGCCGGTCTATCTGGTGCTGCTGTTTCCCGAAATGCAGGCGCTCATCGCCGTGCGGGTGTTGCGGCTGCTGCGGGTGTTCCGGGTGTTCAAGCTGGTGGAGTACGTCTCCGAGTACCAGTCGCTCGGGCGCGCGCTGGTGGCCAGCCGGCGCAAGATTCTGGTTTTTCTGTCGGCCGTACTGTCCATCGTTGTGGTGATGGGCACGGTGATGTACGTGGTCGAAGGGCCGGCCAACGGCTTCACCAGCATCCCGACCTCGGTTTACTGGGCCATCACGACCATGACCACCGTCGGCTTTGGCGACATCACGCCCAAGACCGACCTGGGCCGGCTGATCTCGTCGATGATGATGTTGCTGGGCTGGGGCACGCTGGCCGTGCCTACCGGCATCGTCACCTCCGAAATGACGGCGCAGCGCCAGGGCCTGATTCCCACCACGCGTACCTGCCATGTCTGCCTGACCGAAGGGCACCGGCCCGAGGCGAGTTTCTGCATGTACTGCGGCGCCGAGCTTCCGCGTTACCAGCACCGCAAACCCAAAGAGCCAGCAACCTGAACCGCGGCACCCGGGTGACAGCGCGGGCATTCGCCCGGTGCCAGAATGGTTGGCAAACCCATCTGGAGACGCGCCATGACCATCCTGTTCCCCGCCACCCTTGCCGGCAGCCTGCCCAAACCCGCCTGGCTGGCGGAAACGCAAAAACTCTGGCCGCAATGGAAGTCGCAAGGCGACGAACTGTTGCAGGCCAAGGCCGACGCCACGCTGCTGTGGATCAAGGCGCAGGAAGACGCGGGGCTGGACATCGTCGGCGACGGCGAGCAGTCGCGCCAGCACTTCGTGCACGGCTTTCTGGAGCAGGTCGAGGGCATCGACTTCGAGCACAAGGTCAAGATGGGCATCCGCAACAACCGCTACGACGCGATGGTGCCGCAGGTGGTGGCGCCGCTGCGGCTGAAAGGGCGGGTGCATGCCTTTGAGGCGCAGCTGGCGCGCGCCCACACGAAGAAAAAGCTCAAGTTCACCCTGCCGGGGCCGATGACCATCGTCGACACCGTGGCCGACCGGTTCTATGGCGAAGGCGAGGAGGGCCGGATCAAGATGGCGTTCGCCTTCGCCGAACTGCTGAACCAGGAGGCGCTGGCCCTGCAGGCGGACGGCGTCGACATCATCCAGTTCGACGAGCCGGCGTTCAACGTTTACCTCAAGGAAGCGGCCGACTGGGGCGTGAAGGCGCTGGAGCGCGCGGCGCAGGGTCTGACCTGCACCACGGCCGTGCACATCTGTTACGGCTATGGCATCCAGGCCAATGTGGACTGGAAAAACACGCTGGGCGACGAATGGCGCCAGTACGAACAGGTGTTCCCGGCGCTGGCGAAAAGCAGCATTCGGCAGGTGAGCCTGGAGTGCTTTCATTCGCACGTGCCGCCCGAACTGATGAAGCTGCTGGACGGCAAGGACGTGCTGGTCGGCGTGATCGACGTGGCCAGCGACGTGATCGAGACGCCCGAGCAGGTGGCCGACACCATCGGCACTGCGCTGCAGTTCGTGCCGAAAAACCGGCTGTTTGCCTGCACCAATTGCGGCTTGGCGCCAATGAGCCGCGAGGTCGCCATGGCCAAGCTGGAAGCGCTGGCCAAGGGCGCGGCGCTGGCGCGCCAGCGCTACGCCGACTGAAGGAGCCTGTGATGCAGGGACTGCCCGTTGCCAAACCCGCCGATGTGGGCCTGTGCCCGCTGCGCACCCAGCGCCTGCTCGACGTGCTGCAGGCCGAGGTCGACCGCCAGCGACTGCCCGGCGCCGTGGCGCTGATTGCCCGGCGCGGCAAGCTGGCGCTGTTCGAGCACCTCGGCGTGCAGGACCCGGCCACCGGCGTGCCGATGGCGCGCGACTCGATCTTCCGCATCTACTCGATGACCAAGCCGCTGGTCTCTGTCGCGGCCATGATGCTGGTGGAGCAGGGTCGCCTGCTGCTGTCCGACCCGGTCGGCAAGCATCTGCCGGCGTTCAGGCGCCTGCGCGTGGCACAGCCCGGCAGCCTGGAGACCGAAGCGGTGCGCCAGCCGCCCACCGTGCACGACCTGCTGCGCCACACCGCCGGGCTGACCTACGAGTTTCTGGGCGCAGCGCCGGTGCAGAAGGCCTACGCGGCGGCGAACATCGGCTCTCGCGAGCGCACCAGTGCCGAGTTCGGCGCGGCGCTGGCTGCGCTGCCGCTGATGGTCCAGCCCGGCACGGTCTGGGAATACAGCCGGGCGACCGATGTGCTGGGTCTGGTGGTCGAGGCCGTCAGCGGGCAGTCGCTGGGCGCGTACCTGGCCGAACACATCTGCGAGCCGCTGGGCATGACCGACACCGCCTTTACCGTGCCGGCCGACCGGATGGGGCGCATGGCCGAGCCATTCGGCCACGACCCCGATGGCGGCGTGCCGATGCAGGTTTTCGATTTCCGCGTCGACGCAAAGATGGAGTTCGGCGGCGGCGGTCTGGTTTCAACCGCGCGCGACTACGCCCGTTTCATGCAGTTCATGCTCAACCGCGGGGCGCTCGACGGCGTGCGCCTGCTGGCGCCGGGCACGGTGGACTTCATGACCTGTGACCATCTGGGTAGCATTCCTGTTGCGCCGGGCGGCAGTTCGGCCCTGCTGACACCCGGATTCGGCTTCGGGCTGGGCTTTGCGGTGCGCACCGCGCCGGGGCTGGCGCCGGTGCCCGGTTCAGTCGGTGCCTACCACTGGGGCGGTATCGCCGGGACGACGTTCTTCATCGATCCCGCACAGGAGCTGTTTGCGATGCTGCTGATCCAGGCGCCGAACCAGCGCGAACATTACCGGCCGCTGTTTCGCCAGATGGTCTATGCGGCGCTGGTCGACTGAAAGGACACCCGATGAACGCAACTTACAGAAAATCGCGCATGGTGCTGGTCACCGGCGCGTCGTCCGG
This sequence comes from Burkholderiaceae bacterium, assembly GCA_014879655.1. Taxonomy (GTDB): domain Bacteria; phylum Pseudomonadota; class Gammaproteobacteria; order Burkholderiales; family Burkholderiaceae_C; genus JACSRS01. The sequence continues at coordinate 8,211 of JACSRS010000067.1, read as the reverse complement.
CATTGGTGAGGCGCTCGCCCACTGCTTTGCAGAAGCCGGCCACGATCTGGTGCTGGTGGCCCGCAGCGAAGACAAGCTGAAGACCCTGGCCGGTGAGCTGCACGAGCGTCACGGTGTGAAGGTGCGGGTCGAGCCGGCCGATCTGGCGCAGCCCGGCGCGCCGGAGCAGCTGGCTGCGCGCCTGAAGCGCGCGCACGTGTCGATCGACGTGCTGGTGAACAACGCCGGTGTGCTGTCACAAGGCAGTTTCATCCGTCAGGACGCTGCCACGCAGCAGCAGATGATCGCGCTCAACATCGCAGGCCTGACGGCGATGCTGTCGGCGTTTGTGCCACCGATGGTGGGGCGCGCACAGGGCCGGGTGCTGAACGTGGCGTCGATTGCTGCCTTTCAGCCGATCCCGACGCTGGCCACCTACGCGGCCACCAAGGCCTACGTGCTGTCACTGACCGAGTCGCTGGCCGAAGAACTGCGCGGCAGCGGCGTCAGCGTGACGGCGCTGTGCCCGGGCATCACCGCCACCCGAATGCTCGATACCGCCGCCCAGGCCAACGCGCAGGTGGCGCAGATCCCGGCGGTGCTGATCGGCGACGTCGAGGCGGTTGCGCGCGACGGTTTCAACGCCTGCATGCGCGGCGATGTGATCTGCGTGCCCGGTGTGGTGAACCAGGCGGCGGTGCTGGCGTCGCGCAGCACACCGCGCTGGCTGTTGCGGCGCGTGGCCGGTCTGGTGGGGCGCAAGGCGCTGTCCTGACCGGCCGTCGGTGGCCGCGTTCGGCGCTGACGGCCCTGCGTCGGCAAACCGTATGGGGACTGGCGCACATCGCTCAAAGCCGGCAGGGTACAAAATGACCGGAAGGCCATGCGTGGCCGATCAGGGTGTTTTTTTGCGTCTGCCCAGCGCGTCATCGAAAGCTCCCCATGGTCCGTTTGCAATTCTCGGTTGAACTGAACTACGACATTGCGGCACCCGGCAGTGACTTCATTTTCAACATCCAGGCGGCGCAGACCGGGCACCAGACGGTTGTCACCGAGTCGCTGGGCATCAGCCAGGTGTTGACGCCGAACGTCTACATCGACCCGGTCACGCACAACCGGTTTCTGCGGCTCAAGGCCTTTGCCGGCCCGCTCACCGTGCGTTACGACGCCACCGTGGACCTGAACCATTTCACGGCACCGCCCGAGCAGATTGGCGAAGTGCCCATTGCCGACCTGCCGGGGCCGGTGCTGCCCTACCTCTATCCCAGCCGGTATTGCCAGTCGGACAGGCTGCTGCAACTGGCGGCGAAGGAGTTCGGCACCCTGTGGCAGGGTTACAGCCGGGTGCAGGCGATTCGCGACTGGGTGAACAACCGGGTGGCGTTCCGCTCCAACACGTCCACGGGCATGACGTCTGCGGTCGACACGCTGGTCGATCAGGTCGGCGTCTGCCGGGATTTTGCCCACCTGATGATTGCGTTGTGCCGGGCGGTGAACATCCCGGCCCGGTTTGCCACGGGCATCGATTTTGGCGCGGCGCCCATCCTGGGGCCGCCCGATTTTCATGCGTACGTGGAGGTCTATCTGGGTGGTCGCTGGTACATTTTTGACCCGTCGGGCGTGGCCATTCCCATGGGTTTCGTGCGCTTCGGCATCGGTCGCGACGCGGCTGACGTGGCGTTTGCCACCATGTTCGGTGGCGTGATCGGCACGGCACCGGGCATCCATATCGAGGCCATCGCCAACGCGTCGGGCGAACTGGTCATGCCCCGCCATGTGGACTATGGACTGTCCACCGATGGCCAGCTGGTGAGAAACTGAACAAGGAGTTTGCGTGAACGGTTCCAGAAAATTTGATGTGGTGCTGTACGGCGCCACCGGTTTTGTCGGACGCCAGACGGTGGCCCATTTTGCGCAGCACGCCGGCGGCCTGCGCTGGGCGCTGGCCGGGCGCAACCGCGACAAGCTCGAAGCGGTTCGAGCAGCCAGTGGGCCCGGTGCGGCCGATGCCGGCATCATCGTCGCCGATGCCGCCGATACCGGCGCGCTGGAGGCGCTGGCCGCCAGCGCGCGGGTGGTGCTGAGCACGGCCGGGCCGTTTGCACTGTATGGCAGCGCACTGGTGGCAGCCTGTGTGGCCCATCGTTCGCACTATGTCGACATCACCGGCGAAACCCCCTGGGTGCGCGACCTGATTCACCGTCACCACGAGCAGGCCGCGCGCGACGGCACCCGCATCGTGCCCTGCTGCGGCTTCGATTCGGTGCCGTCCGACCTCGGGGCCTGGCTGCTGGCAGAACGTTTTCGCTCGCTGGACGAGCCCTGTGTGCAGGTGAAGGCCGCGTTTTCGCTGCGCGGCGGCTTCAACGGCGGCACGCTGGCGTCGGCCCTGAACATGCTGGATAAGGGGCAGACGCGCATGATGGCCGATCCCTGGCTGCTGAACCCGCCCGGCGAGCGACCGGCAGCGCCCGCCGCGCAGGACGAAGACCCGTTCTCGCCGCACCGGGACGCCGATTTCAACGCCTGGCTGGGCCCGTTCTTCATGGGGCCGGTGAACACGCGGGTGGTGCGGCGCAGTGCCGCGCTGCTGGACTATGGCCCGCAGTTCCACTATCAGGAATACCTGCGTTTCGGCAATGGCGTGCTGGCCGCGCTGACCGCTGCTGGCGTGAGCGTGGGCATGAGCGCCTCGCAGGGGGCGCTGCGCCTGTCGCCGGTGCGTGCGCTGGCGCGGCGGCTGGCGCCGGCACCGGGAGAAGGGCCGTCAGAGGCGCAGATGGACAGAGGGTCGTTCCGCTGTGAACTGGTCGGCCATGGCGCCCGTGGCACGATTGCACGCGCCACTGTCGCCAGCCGGGGCGACCCGGGCAACCGTGCCACCACGCAGATGGTCTGCGAAGCAGCACTGGCACTGGCCGGCGATGCTTCAGGTCTGCCGGGTGGCAGGAAGCGCGGCGGCGTGCTGACACCGGCGAGCGCGCTGGGCGAGACGCTGGTGCAGCGCCTGCGTGCGCAGGGCATGACGCTGGCGCTGCAGCCCTGAGCGTCTGCCAGGCTGCGACTTGCAGCGGGGACGTTGCCTACTTCTTGCCGGCGGCCTTGCGGGCGTCTTCGTCCATCTTGCGCGAGAAGAAGCGGACGAAGAAGACACCCATGCCGAGCATGAAAACAATGCCCGAGATGCTCATCAGGCCGTAGTCGGTGGAGAAGAGGTCGCTGAGCAGTTTCATGATGCATTTCCTTTTTCAGATGGCCACCCGGTCGGGCGAGCACCGGGAAATTATTACCTTGGGGGGTATGAAAGGTACTGACCTGCATCAAGCAACTGCGCAAAGGTGTCACTTGTCCAGATACAGCCTGTCCGACCAGGTGGCCAGCCATTGCGGACGGAACGCCACGAACAGCGCGGCGATCATGCCGGTCATGAAGGCGTCGCCCCAGGCCATCAGCCAGCGCGCCACCAGCGAAAGTTCGCTGTCGATCTGTGGCAGTTCGTAACCCGCCAGCTGCGCCAGGCTGCCGGCTGCAAACAGGCTGACGACCGTGCCCAGAAACGCCCGCCCCAAAATGTAGACAAACGGGTGCTCGCCGGTCCAGCGGCGCAGCGCCGCGGCGACCAGCAGGGCCAGCGTGGCGGGCAGCACCCCCTGCCACAGCGCTTGGGCCAGCTGCACGTCCCAGGGCACCGGGGCAATCAGGCCGGCCAGCAGCGCCACTGCCAGCAGCACGGGAACCGCCAGCGGCCAGCCGAGCATCAGCGTGACGGCGCAGGCGCCGGAAAACTGCAGTTGCAGCGGCATCGTGTGCAGGCGCGGCAGCGCCCACAGCCACGGCAGAACCACCAGGCAGCCCAGCAGGGGCGAGACGAGGGCGCCGCTGGTCAGCAGCCGCCAGGGTCGCATCAGCGCCGACGCGACCAGCGCGGCGGCGAGCAGTGACAGTTCCAGTTCCATGGACCGCGCAGCGCCGGTTTCAGACCGCCATGTAGCGGCCAGGGCGGTGGTTGACGGCCAGCGTGAGGTTCAGCACCACCGCGCCCAGTACCGATAGCGCCACGCGCTGCCAGTCGGCCACCCACAACGCGCCCAGCACGATCAGGCTGTCGATCGCCATCTGCACCTTGCCGGCGCGCCAGCCCAGGCGCTCCTGCAGGTACAGCACCAGCACGTTCATGCCCCCCAGGCTGGCCCGGTGGCGAAACAGCATCAGCATGCCGGCGCCGCACAGCAGGCCACCCAGCACGGCGGCCAGCGGCGGCGCCAGGTAGTCGATGTGGATGCCGCGCGGCAGGAAGTGCGCAAACAGCGACAGCAGCGCCACTGCGGCGAAGGTCTTGAGCGTGAAAGCCGGCCCCATGCGCTGCCACGCAAAGACGTAGAAGGGCAGGTTCACCAGAAAGAACGCCAGGCCGAAATCCATGCCGGTGGCGTAGCGGATCAGAAAGGCCAGGCCCGCCGTGCCACCGGTGAGCAGCCCGGCCTCGCCGAACAGCGTCACACCCAGTGCCACAAACAGCGTGCCGGTGACCAGCGCCTGCAGGTCTTCGTGCGGGCGATGGCGTCCGACGGCGCCTGGCGCAGGGCCTGCCTTGGCCAATTCAACCGGCGCGGCAGGCCCGTGACGCGCCGTCGGTGCGGCGTTCATGCCGTGGTTTCAGCGGCCGGCTCGGCGCTGGTGGCGGGTTCGGAGCAGCTGGTGCCACCGCAGCCATGGATCAGCTCGGCTGGCAAGGCGTCGGGCCGGGTCATCAGGCCGGTGGCCGGGTCGAATCCGACGCGGCGCAGGTGCAGCGCCAGCGCGGCGTCCATCGCGTCGGCGTGGTGCGCAAACCAGACCGCCAGCTCCGCCGCCATCTGGCGCACGACGGCGAACTCGCCTGCCTGACCGCGCGCAAGGCCTTCACGCATCACCTGCAGCACGATCTTGTGCTGCATGCTGTGGCAGTTGGACGAGGCAAAGCGCGTGGCCTGCATCCAGCCGTCTTCGCGGCCGAAATGCGCGTCGGTGTGTTCGACCAACTCGGCCCAGCGCGCCAGCAAGGTGTCGTCGGGCGCCGCTTCGACAGCGGCAAGCAGGTCGACAAATTCGCGATGGGTGTCGTCCATCGCAGGCAGGTCCAATTCAAAGTTGTCGGACCATTGAAGGGTTGGCATGCGAATACTCCACAAAACAATCGCGCGAGCTTAGGCGCAGTCCGGCTTTTCAGTCTTGATCCACGTCACGAGTATGGTTGACCGTCGGCAGGTGCGGGCGCGCTAAGCTTGCCGACTTTCGCTTCCGCCTTCTCTGTCCCTTATTGGCCGGCCCCACGCCGGCCCGCCACCCACGATGCCCGAAAACCTGTTTGCGCCTCCCCTCACGCCACCGGCCGATCTGCGCGCCAATCTCGCCCGCGATGGCTTTGCGGTGCTGGATGCCACGTCGGTGCGCGCATTGGCGGGGGTGCAGGCGGCCGACCTGCAGGCACTGGAGGCAGACTGGAAGTCGTTGCCACCGGACGCGCACCTGAAAGATGGCGGCCGCTACCGCTATCGCCGCCACGCCAGTTTCACTGTCGAAGGCCTGTCGGTGGTGCGCACGCCGCACCGTGCCCACTGGCAGCCGCTAGCCTACAACGCGCTGCATGGCGGCATGGAGCGCTGGTTCGATCCGATCTTCGAGGCCACCACGGCCACAGCGGCCTGGCAGGGCTTGCTGATCTGGTTGGCGTCGGTGGCGTCCGGCCTGCACGGCGCTGCTGGCCGTGCCCAGCGGTGGTATGTCGAGGCGCACCAGTTCCGCATCGACACCACCGACGGCATCGGCCGCCCGACCCCGGAAGGGGCGCACCGTGACGGCGTGGATCTGGTGGCCGTCTTCCTGGTTGCCCGCCACTGTGTCAAGGGCGGTGAGACGCGGGTTTTCGATGCCGGCGGGCCGGGCGGCCAGCGATTCACGCTGACCGAGCCCTGGTCGCTGCTGCTGCTCGACGATATGCGGGTGATCCACGAGTCGACCCCGATCCAGCCGCTGGACGGTGCGGCCGATGGCGGCTGGCGCGACACGCTGGTGGTGACGCTGCGGGCCGGCGGTTTTCAGGAGGCCTGATGCGCCTGCGGCATATCGAGGTTTTCAACGCGATCCTGCTCACGGGCAGTGTGAGCGGCGCGGCGCGACTGCTCAATGTGACGCAGCCTGCTGTGAGCCGCATCCTCAAACATGCGGAGATCCAGCTGGGATTTACGCTTTTCGAGCGAACAAAGGGGCGTCTGACGCCGACTTCGGAAGCGCTGACCCTGGCCCCGCACATCGACCGCCTGTTTGTTCAGCTGGATGAAGTCCAGCGTCTGGCCGGCAACCTGCGCTCCGGTCGGGGTGGCGGTGCGTTGCGCATCCTCACCGTTCTGGCGCTGAGCTATGAGGTATTGCCGCGTGCGATCAAGCTGTTTCGCCAGCGCCATGCCGACGTCAGCATCAGCATCGAGGCCCAGCACTCGGCACAGGTGGTGTCTTCGCTGGTTCTGCAAGAGGCCGATGTGGGGTTTGTTTTCAGCGCGGCCTCGCACCCCGCCCTGAATCAGGAGCCGGTGGCCGAGGGCCGTATCGTTTGCGTCGCGCCTGCAGGTCTGCTGCCTGACCTCCTGGTGAGCCGGGGATGGGTGGACTTGGCCGATCTGGCCTCACTGCCGGTGATCGGCCTGGACGGCCGTGACCCGGTCGGCAGCAATCTGGCCCAGGCCTTCCGGGCCGCCGAGGTGGGACTGGTTCATGCGATCACGGTGCAGACCTATCATGCTGCGCTGGCGCTGGCCCATCACGGGCTTGGCGTGGCGCTGGTCGATGGCTGTACGGCCTTGTCTGCGGACCTGACCCGGATGGTCGTGTTGGCGCTGGAGCCGATCGTGCCGGTGCCCATTCAGGCGCTGCACCCGACGCAAGTCCCGGCGTCCCTGGTCATGCGGTCCTTTGTGGACTGCGTCAAGCAGGTGCTGGCCGAGGCTGCATAGGCCGCCACTCTCGCGGCAAACGCTGTCAGATTGCCCATGAGTTTTTGTTATGGGTCACGGGCGAAATTGAATTGGCCCGGCAGGCGGGGAGTTTTTACACTGGCCTTCCACTTTTTCCATTCCTCAAGGAAGTCCATGACCAAACGTACCCTGATCGCCGCCGCCTTGCTGGTGGCTGGCTTTACCGCAGCCGCCAGCGCCGACACCCTGAAAAAAGTGGCCGACAGCGGCAAGATCACGGTGGCCTACCGCGAATCGTCCGTGCCCTTCAGCTATATCGAAGGCCCGGGCAAGCCGATCGGCTTCTCGATGGACATTGCTTCCGCCGTGGTGAGCAAGGTTCGCACCACCTTGAACAAACCCCTGCTGGAAGTCGAATATCAGTCGGTCACTTCGCAAAACCGCATTCCGCTGCTGGTCAACGGCACAGTTGATCTTGAATGCGGCTCCACCACCAACAACAGCACCCGGGCGAAGGATGTGACCTTTGCGATCAACCACTTCTATACCGGTACCCGCCTTCTGGCCAAGAAGTCGTCGCGCATCAGGAACTACGACGATCTGGGCGGCAAGACGGTAGCCAGCACCACAGGAACGACCAACGCGCAAGTCATCCGCAAGTACAACGCCGACAAGAATCTGGGCATGCAACTCGTGCTGGGCAAGGACCACTCGGATTCGCTGCTGCTGGTCGAGTCCGACCGCGCCGTCGCCTTCGCCATGGACGACATCCTGCTGTTTGGCCTGATGGCCAATGCAAGGAATCCCGCCGAGTGGGAAGTGGTGGGCGACGCGCTCCAGGTCGAACCCTACGCCTGCATGGTGCGCAAGGATGATCCGAAGTTTCAGGCTCTGGTCAATGGCGTGATCGCCGACATGATGAAGAGCGGCGAGTTTTCCAAGCTCTACAGCAAGTGGTTCATGTCGCCCATCCCGCCCAAAGGCATCAACCTGAATCTGCCCATGAATGCTGAACTGATTCAGAACATCAAGACGCCCAACAACAGCCCTGCCCTCTGAGGGGCTGGCGATCATGGCATCAAGCCTGGCAACACCGCCCCGCGTGGTCGGCATTCTGGGTGGCATGGGGCCGGCGGCGGGCGCCGACTTTGTGCGCCTGTTCGTGCAGGCCTGCAGTGAGCATTTGCGCTCGCGTGAGCTGACACTGAGCGACCAGGCCTACCCGGAGCACTGGTTGGCTCAGGTTCCGGTACCTGACCGCAGCGCCGCTTTGCGCGATACC